>JBAWAI010000402.1:0-4963 GCA_049589215.1 Terriglobales bacterium
TTACAAAAAAGATGTTGAATATGTGGTTAAAGACGGCGAAGTCATCATCGTTGACGAGTTCACCGGACGCCTCATGCCCGGGCGCCGCTGGTCTGACGGCCTGCATCAGGCCATCGAAGCCAAGGAAAACGTCAAGATCGAGCGCGAAAATCAGACACTGGCCACCGTTACTTTCCAGAACTATTTCCGCATGTACAAAAAACTGGCGGGCATGACCGGCACCGCGGAAACTGAAGCGTCTGAATTCGACAGCATCTATCGTCTTGAAGTCCTGGCTATCCCCACGAATCGTACCCTGCTGCGCGTTGAAAATCCCGACATCGTTTACCGCACCGAAAAAGAAAAATACTTCGCCGCCGCTGACGAGATTCAACGCCTCCATGAAAGCGAGCAGCCCGTTCTTGTCGGCACCACCTCGATCGAAAAATCAGAGCGCCTGTCCGAGTTGTTGAAGAAAAAAGGCATCCGCCACGTAGTTCTCAACGCGAAATACCACGAGCGCGAGGCGGAAATCGTCGCCCAGGCGGGCCGCAAAGGCATGGTCACTATCGCCACCAACATGGCTGGCCGCGGCACTGACATTCTTCTCGGCGGCAACGCCGAATTCATGGCCAAGCAGGAGTGCGTCAAGAAGGGAATCGCACAGCCCGTGCGCGCTGCTCAGGGCAAGATTGAAACGCAGGCCGATGACCCGAATCGTACGACGTGGTATTACGCCGGCAACGAGTATGCCGTGGCCACTGACCAGTGGAACGAGATGTTCGAGCGCTACAAAGCCGAAACCGATCAGGAGCACAAAGACGTCATTGCCGCCGGTGGCCTCCACATCTTCGGCACCGAGCGCCACGAGGCTCGCCGCATCGATAACCAGCTTCGCGGACGCGCCGGGCGCCAGGGCGATCCCGGTTCTTCGCGCTTCTATCTCTCGCTCGAAGACGACCTGATGCGCATCTTCGCCAAAGAGTGGGTCTCGAATCTGCTCCAGCGCCTTGGCATGGAAGAAGGCGTGCCCATCGAGTCGCGGATGATTTCGCGTCGTATCGAGGCCGCACAAAAAGCAGTCGAGGGCCAGAACTTCGAAGCCCGTAAACACCTGCTCGAATACGATGACGTAATGAACAAGCAGCGCGAGGCCGTCTACGGACTGCGCCGCCGCCTGCTCGAAGGCCTCGACCAGAAAGACCTCATCATTGAAGATTACGTTTCCGGAATCCTCGGTGACATCTTCGAACAATTCTGCCCCGCCAAGGCCCACGCCAACGACTGGGACATGAAAGGCCTGAAGGACGCTATATTCACCCGCTTCGGCGTCGACATTTACGCCGAGGGCCTCCAGCCTGAGTCTCTCAACCGCGCCGAACTCGGCGACGCCATATTCCAGCAACTCAAGAGTCGCTACGACGCCAAAGAAAAATTGATCGGCGCCGAAGCCATGCGCTACCACGAGCGCATGATCATGCTGAGCGTGATCGACGCGCAGTGGAAAGATCACCTGCTCTCCATGGATCACCTCAAAGAGGGGATCGGTCTGCGCGGCTATGGCCAGCACGATCCCCTCGTCGAGTACAAGCGCGAATCCTTCGACATGTTCGAAGACATGATGCGCCGTTTCCAGGAAGAGACCGTCCGCTATCTCTACCTGATGCAGGTGCTGGAGCGCCCCGCCGATTCAAACGTATTGCCTGGTGCACAGGAAGCTCCCGCTGCGCCAGGTCTCGAATCCGCGATGCCTGCCGTGATCACGGGAGGTCAAGGCGGCAACGGACGCGCGCGCAAAGTCGCGACCTCAGTCGACGAAATCGAAGAAGCTTTCCAGCGCAAGAAAAAACGCGAACTCGAACAGGCTCGCATGGCCGGTTCGGGAGACATGCAAGTGCAGCAGGTAGTGCGCGCCGGGGAGAAAGTCGGACGGAACGATCCCTGCCCCTGCGGCAGCGGCAAGAAATACAAGAAGTGTTGCGGAGCCTAAGGGAGGCATCCATGGTCGATTTCAAGCAGCCCCTGGCTCTATCGATCAGAACGAATTAGCGTTTTCGTTCGCCAATGGCGTCGAACGTCATCTCCTCCGCCGCGCTGCGATAGGCACTCTTCCACCCAAAAAACAGATCGGCGTAAGTTTGCGTGATGTAATCTTCGGCCGCGATCCCAAGCGCGCGCGCCGTGCGATCAATCCAGCGCGCCGGTCCTTCCAACTCACCAAACCTTCCGATCGGCGTTTCGTCAATCACTGCGCGCCCAGTTCCGTCACTCCATTCCGCGCGATACTTCTCGTAGTGAAACGTCGGCGCAAAGCCAAGCGCGCGAAGAATCGCGTCCATCTGCTCGCCGTTCTCGACTCGCGTTTCAAGTTCAACGCGCACTTTATGCCGGCCAGCTTTCCCTTTCGATTTGTGCGTCAGTACCCACTCCTTGCCATACTTTCGCAGGCGCAGCAATTCGCCGCGCGCGCGGAGCTGTTGCTTCGGCAGATCGTAGAGTGTATTCAGCTCGTGCGCAGACCGGGTGATCCGGCGAAAGCCCGCGCGCTTCAGGGTCTTTGTCAGCGCCTTGAGGTCGCCAATCCGAAATTTGATTTCAACTTCCTTAGCCATGCAGAAAATCTCAACCGCAGAAATCGGAGAAAGTCGTCTGTCCTTAATCGTTTGGAGAGTAAAACAAAGACGCTACTGAAAAAGACGAACCACCAAAAAGGACCAACGATTGACGACCAACGATTGACGCCCAACGACAACCTCACGCCTTCCCAACGCCCTGATCGGCCACGGCACTCTGCCGCCGGAACCAGCTCATGTGCGGCAGTTCGCGCTCCACATTTCTGCGCTTCGCAATCAGCTCAGCCATGATCGCAATCGCAATCTCCTCCGGCGTTAGCGCCCCAATATCGAGCCCAACCGGCGCATGCACACGCTCAAACAGTGTTGCCCCCACGCCTTCCGCCTGCAGCTCCTTAAATATTGTCGCGGTCTTGCGCTTTGACCCAATCATCCCCACATAGCGTGCCGGAGTCTGCACCGCCCACCGCAGCACCCGCATGTCATCCCGATGCCCGCGCGTTGCAATCACAATGTAGGACGATTCGCTCGGCGCCAGTTGCGCCATGGCTGCATCGAAATCCTCGGCCAGAACTTGCTGCGCCTCCGGGAATCTCTCACGATTGGCATAATTCTCCCGATCGTCGACGATCGTCACATCGAATCCAACGATTCGCGCCACGCGATAAAGACTGGTTGCCACATGCCCGGCGCCAAAGATGTAGAGCTCGGCCGGCGGCAGAATCGGTTCGATAAAAATCTCCAGCGTTCCGCCGCAAACCAGTCCGGTATCGCTCTTGGGATCCTTATTCAAATCGAAGTTCAAACTGCGCGGTCGCTCTGACTCCATCACCTCGCGCGCCGCCTGCCACACCTCGGCTTCCACGCATCCGCCGCCGATCGTCCCGACAATCGATCCGTCGTCGCGCACCAACATCTTCGCGGTTTTGAACGAAGGAATCGAGCCGCGCACATTGACGATGGTCGCTACCGCCCCGCGCCGTCCGCTCTTGCGCAGCCGCACGATCTCCTCGTAGATATCCATGCAGACGATTATGGGTCTGTGCGCAAGGGCGGGTCAAATGGACAGGAAGAAGCAGCAGAAAATGCGCAAGCAAAAGCCTCGGGTCATCACTCCGAGGCTATTGGCGTTAAACCAGTGCGTACTGGGTTCCACGTCCCGCGAGCACGGAGAGCGAAGACTCGAACTGCAGTGGCTGATGACCACTCACCGGCTTCGCGAGCCGTGTCCAGTACCCACTGGAAACACCCTCCAGATCCCGGCCCGTAAATGAAAGAGTAGGAGGGCGAAAGCCGATATGCATTGCCGCAGGTCACAACATCTTTGGTACATTTCGGTTACCATCAATTTTCAAATTTTGAGGCAAGTCTGGTACTGGAGTCTCTTGCATGAAAGCCGTACGCGTTCACCAGTTCGGTGGCCCGGAAGTCCTCACCTACGAGTCTATCCCCGACCCCAAGCTGCGGAAGGATCAGGTCCTCATCCGCGTCCGCGCCTGCGCTCTCAATCACCTCGACGTCTGGGTGCGCCAGGGATTGCCCGGCGTTAGCCTGCCGCATATCCTCGGTACCGACACCGCCGGAGAGATTGTCGAAGTTGGCGAATATGTCACCGATCTTAAAGTCGGCCAGCGCGTTCTCGTCGCGCCCATGAGCTTCTGCAATCACTGCTCAAAATGCGTGGCGGGACTACAAAATGAGTGCCGTCAGTTCACCGTATTTGGCAATGCCGTGGATGGCGGCAACTGCGAACTCTTCGCCATTCCCGCCGTCAACGCCGTCCCTATTCCCGATACGCTCGACTTCAACGAGGCCGCCAGCGTCCCGCTCGTCTTCGTCACCGCCTGGCACATGCTCACCGGGCGCGCCGCTATCCGACCCGGCCAAACCGTTCTCATCCTCGGCGCCAACTCCGGCGTCGGCATCGCCGCCATCCAGATCGCCAAGCTCTTTCACGCACGGGTGATCACCACAGCCGGCGACGACCGCAAGATTGAGCGCGCCCGCGAGCTCGGCGCCGATTTCGTCATCAACCACTACCAGCAGAAAATTTCGCAGGAAGTTCGCACCATCACCAAGGGCGAAGGTGTCGATATTGTCATCGAGCACGTCGGTCCGGCCACATGGCAGGAGAGCGTCCGTTCGCTCAAAGCCGGAGGCACACTCGTCACCTGCGGCGCCACCACCGGGCCCAAAGTCGAGCTCGATCTGCGCTTCCTCTTCTCCCGCCAGCTCGCGCTTCTCGGCTCCTACATGGGAACGATGAGCGAACTCAACGAAGTCCTCGGCCACGTGTTTGCTGGCCGCCTCAAACCGGTGATCGACCACATCTTCCCTCTGCAAGAAATCCGCAGTGCTCATGAGTATCTGGAGAAGAGCCAGATGTTCGGCAAGATCGTCTTAAATCCATA
>JBAWAI010000403.1:0-30088 GCA_049589215.1 Terriglobales bacterium
AGCATGGAGTAATCGCTGTGCAGATGCAGATGGACAAATTCAGACATAGGGCTCAAAAACCACAGGGCTCAAGAACGTTTTCAGCCCGTTCTTAGTCGCGCTCATTTTAACGGTGAATGCCGCGGCCGCAGCGGCTAACTTATCCACAGAGGTGGAAAACGAGCGGCTCGCGTTATTGCCCTTCGTTCACGCCGGGCAATCGGAAATCGACTCCACGATTCTGATTAGCCAGCATGGTCGCGGGAACATCGAGGGTTGCTAGAGGAACTTTCTCGATGCGCGATGGCGAGAAGATCCATAGCATCTCGTCAACAATCGCGTAATTCTGAATCTCGCGCTGATGCTGGTCGCGGAAGATAAGAATGGTTGCGGGATCGTTCTCCGCTTTCTCGGTCGGCGGCGCGGGACGCGGCGTGCGCCTCGCGTATACATCCTGGTCCTGATCGCGCAAAGCCTGCTGCTCTTCCAGATTCTCCTCGTTCATCTGGTCAGCCGTCGCGCGCTCATCCGAATCATCGGACGGATACGTGTCCCACCACCAGTACGGATCAATGCCGGCATAGTAACCATAATAGGGATAGCCGTAGCCGAAGCGATTTCTATAGCCATAGGCGCCCGCTCGGCCGCGGACGTACCCGCCGCGTCCATAGGATCTCGATCCCAAAGAGCGCGAACCTAATGCGCCGGGACGAGAAACATAGTGCGAGCCTGCTCCGACCGCGCCATGGCCGGCGTAAACAGCATGACCCGCGAATCCGCCGCCAGCATGACTTCCGCCAAAGCTGCCATGGCCTCCGCTGAAGCCGCCGTGGCTGCCTCCGCCAGAGGCGTGACCACCGCCGCCGCGCTGCGCGCAGACAGGGATTACCGTAACGATAAGGAGAAACGCCGCGAAGGTCAGAAGGCGACGCATGAACATATTATACGCCAATTTTCAGGACGCCAATCCTCGAAATTCCGCGCCTGTCGGCGATTCTGACCGCAGACCGGCGACCCATCTGGCAGGACTTGCTACTTCTTCTTACCCGCCTTTTTACCTGCTTTGGGAGCGGCCTTCTTGGGAGCGGCCTTCTTCGGTGCGGTTTTCTTAGGAGCAGCCTTCTTTTCTACCGCCGGCTTCGCTGGTTTTGCGGCGGGCTTAGCCACAGGCGTCCTCTCAACGGCAGCTTTTGCCGACGCCGCGGTGCTCGGAGCTGCCGGCTTTACTACTGCTTTTGCAGCTGCAGGCTTCTCACCCGGCTTGGCTGCGCCTCCGACAATGGGCGCCGCAACCTTGGCACCCTTTGCCTCGCCCTTGCCAGCCGCAACCTTCCCAGCCGCGACAGCTGCAGGCACAGCAGCCTGCTCTTTACTCTTGTCTTTTTCCTTGGCCTTCACTTTTCCCTTGTCGGCAACTGGTGCGGCGGCCTTCGCTCCTCGGCCACGTTTCACCGGAGGCGGCGGGGGCGGCGGCGGTGGCGCGAGCGGCTTCAAAAACTTCATCGTCTCGGTATGCGAGCGCAGCTTCCCATCCAGCAGCAGCATGAATACATCATTCGCAATCTTGGGATACTCCGGCATCTGCGCCGTAATACGCAGCTCCGTCATCTCCGGCAGCGGAATCTTTTGCTGCACCTGGCGCCACTTCGTGAAGAAGTTCTTGATCTTCTGCGCTACCGCCTGCTGGCGGGCCGTCACGGCTAAATACAAAACCATCTCCGGGCGCGCTGATGACAGCAATTGCCAGGTCCGCGAAGGCGTTGCCGCTTCCTTGCCCATCAGCCGCTTCGCGAGGTCGCGCGCGTTGTCATCCAGATCCTTCCAGGCCTCCACCAGATCCTTGCGCGGAATCGCCCGCCGCAGATCGGCGACATCCTTGTCACCCATGCGCGCGGCCAAAAAGTGCAGCACCGGCGCAGCCATGTCCGGCTGGTAGCCCAGTTCGTTCATCTGCTGTCGAGTCTTGGTCAACGCGCCGAGGCCCGCCGAATCGACCTTCGCCGCGCTCCACCGCGGATTCAGTACCTTCAGCCAGCCTTCTTTCTCGTAGGCCTTCATCACGCCGAGAGCATCGTCCTCGTAGGCCAACTGCTCAATCTCGCGGCCAATGCTGTCGTTGCGGATGTGGTCGATGTATCCGTTTTCCTTGCCCGATTCATAGCGCGCCTGGGTGCGCTCTTCCAGCGGCCAGTGAAAGCGCGTCGTGAAGCGCGTGGCGCGAATCATGCGCGACGGATCTTCCAGAAACGCGTAGTTGTGCAGCACGCGAATGACCTTGGCTTCAATGTCGGCGACGCCGTTGAACGGATCCATCAACAGGCCGCGCGAGCCTTCGTTCAGCGAAAGCGCCATCGCGTTCACGGTGAAGTCGCGGCGGCGCAGATCTTCAATGATCGTCGCGGCCGCGATAATCGGCGCCTTGCCCGTTTTCTCATAGCGCTCGGAGCGCGCCATCCCGATCTCGGCTCGCACGCCGCCGGGAAACGTCAGCAGCAGCGATCGGGTATCCTCGTCGGCATCGCCAATCACCGCTCCGCCCCGCTCCAGCTCTTTTTGGAGCTTCAGCGCATTGCCCTGAAGGGTGAAATCGAGGTCGCGGATAGGAAAGCCGGTGATGATGTCGCGGATGGCGCCACCGGTGAGATAGACGTTCATCTCCGCCGCCTTGGCGGCGGCTAATACCGATGTGACTGCCTTTTGTTGGTCCGGCGTCAGCCGGGTTTCCAGTGTATATATGTAATCGGCCATGCCGTCCTAATCGTCTTACCGGGGCTGCATCCGGGGGATATTCACAGCTTTTCCACAGGCAAATGCGCGATCCCCAGGGAACTTCCCGACAGCAGAATCTAAGTCGCTCTAGCCATTAGACTTATACATCAACATTGTCATTCCGGCAAGCTACAGAAAATAACACAAGGTTTACCGTTTGGCTACTGTGAACGCACAAACTGTTCGATTCACTGCCGGAAATGCGAGAATCCTCAACAGAGCTTCGGTCGGCTGCCCCATACTCGTGCGGCTTTTGCGATTGTGTGGGTGCCGTGCGCAACGCCGACGCCGAAGCAGTTCCAGCCCATGCCCTCGACGCATAAAAAAGTAATCGTCCGCAAGGCGGATCGCGATTCGATCAGCGGATTCGTCGCGCCCGCCAACTTCGTCGTCGATGGCAAACTCGAGTTGCTCAACACCACCGGCAATGTTGTCGCCATCGATCTCCGCGACATTAAGGCAGTCTATTTTGTACGCGAGTTTTCCGATTCCGACCTGATGCTGCGCAAAACCTTCACCACCCGCCCCCGCACCGAGGGACTGTGGGTCCGGCTCAAGTTCAAAGATAGCGACATGATCGAAGGCATTCTCCCTAACGACCTCACGCAAAATCCGGCGGAGGGATTTCTCATCAACCCTCCCGACCTGCGCTCGAACACCCAGCGCGTCTTCGTACCGCGCGAAGCGCTTGCCTCGGTCGTCGTGCTGGCGGTAGTCGGCTCGGCTCGGCGTCGCCGTAAGGGCCCTCCTGACACGCGTCAGGTCACACTGTTCGAGTCGTAATGACAATGACGTCGTGACGAATAGCGAAATGACAATGACAAACACGGCGCGATCCTTCACCGTGCGCCCCGCGGCCGAAGCCGACTCCGCCGGCATCCTGGCGTGTCTGCATGCCGCCTTCGAGGCCTATCGCAGCAGTTACTCGGTGGCAGCCTTTGCAGATACAGTGCTCACGCCCGCGACTCTTCAACAGCGCGTCGCCACCATGCGTCTTTTCGTCGCAGTCAGCGAGGTGGGCGAAGTCATTGGCACGATCGGCTGCCAGGTAGTCGAGGCAAGCGCGAATTCGAAAGAAGGTCATATCCGCGGCATGGCCGTACTGCCGGCGTGGCAAGGCTCAGGAGTCGCTGCGCAATTGCTGCAATCAGCGGAGGGCGAACTCCGCACCCGTGGATGCTCGTGGATCAGTCTCGACACGACCGAACCGCTTGTCGCCGCCCAGCGTTTCTATGAGAAGAACGGTTTCAGCCGCTCCGGGAAGGTAACAGATTTCTTTGGCATGCCGCTCATCGAGTACATCAAGACGCTGACCGGCTAGATTACGGACCGCGACCGGGCCACCATTTGTCGCAGCCGCGTCCCCATCACTGTATCTACCGCCTGAGTTATAATTCCCGCCACAATGGGGCTAACTTCTGGCCATAAACTCGGGCCCTACGAAATCCAATCTCCTCTGGGCGCAGGCGGCATGGGCGAGGTCTACCGCGCCAAGGACACCCGCCTTGATCGCACCGTCGCCGTCAAAGTACTTCTCACTCATCTGACCGCAAACCCCGAACTGCGCGCTCGTTTCGAACGCGAGGCCCGCGCCATCTCCGCCTTGCAGCATCCCAACATTTGCGTTCTCCACGATGTCGGCTGCCAGGACGGCGTCGACTTCCTGGTAATGGAATACCTGGAAGGCGAAACGCTGGCTGCCCGTCTCGCCCGCAAGCCTCTCACCACCGACGAAGCCCTGAAGATCTCCATTGAAATCGCCGACGCGCTTGAAAAGGCGCATCGTGCCGGCATCGTCCATCGCGATCTGAAGCCCGGCAACGTCATGCTCACTAAGGCTGGCGCCAAGCTCATGGATTTCGGCCTCGCCAAACCCAACGCGCTCGCGCTGGGATCATCTGCCGGAGCGCCGAGCATCTCCTCGATGGCTACCATGGCCGGCAGCATCGCCAATCTTGCCGGAACTATTTCAAATACGGCGTCTCCGGTCACCGTCGCTGGAACCATGGTCGGCACCGTGCAATACATGAGCCCAGAGCAGATTCAAGGCAAAGAGGCCGATGCGCGCAGCGACATTTTCGCGTTCGGAGCCATGCTCTACGAGATGCTCGCCGGCAAACGCGCCTTCGAAGGCAAAAGCCAGCTCTCCGTCGCGAGCGCCATTCTCGATCGAGAGCCCGAGCCCCTTTCGACGATTCAGCCGATGACCCCGCCCGCCATCGAGCACCTGATTCGCACCTGTCTCGCAAAAGAACCCGAAGACCGGTTTCAGAGCGCGCACGATCTAAAACTGCAATTGCAATGGATTGCCGGAGCGGGCAGCCAGGTCGGCGCACCAGCGATCGTCACCTCGCGCCGGAAAAGTGCCAGCAAGATTCTGACCGCTGCTCTTGCAGCGGGCTGGCTTCTCGCCATCGCCGCGGCGGTCCTCGCCGCAATCTACGCCGGCCGTCTGAACTCGGCCCGGCAACCGGTCCATGCCAGCCTTGAACCGCCGCCAGGGTTCGAGCTTGCCAACGTGATCACCGGCGCTCCGGCGCTATCTCCCGATGGAAAGCAGATCGCCATTTTGATGGCGAAGCGAGACCTGGCATCCGCATCCCTAAACGTTACCCAGCACTACTCGCCGCGCACCATCTTCGTGCGAAACATCGACTCGAACGAGGCCACTCCCCTGCCCGGCACGGACGGCGCGCTCTTTCCCTTTTGGTCTCCCGACAGCAAATACATTGGCTTTTTTGCCGATGGCAAGCTCAAGAAAATTCTGGTGTCGGGCGGCCCGGCGCAGACGCTCTGCGACGCGCCCGACGGCCGCGGGGGCACCTGGAACGATCGCGGAACGATTATCTTTTCTCCCCGAATCTCCGGCCCGCTCGAATCCGTCTCCGACGGCGGTGGCGCTCCGGTGGAAGTTACCCGACGCCTGAAAGACATTCCCGAGTTCACCCACCGCAATCCCTACTTCCTGCCTGACGGCAAGCACTTTTTGTTCGTTCAGAGTGGCGGGAACGCCGGGCGCTGGAGCGGCGTCTATGGCGCTTCACTCGACGGCGGTGAACCGACTCCGATTCTGTCGGCGGGCTCGAACGTCGTCTTCAGCGATGGCTACCTCTTTTACGTCAAAGATGGAACCTTGACCGCCCAGGCGTTCAATCCTTCGAGTTTGCGCTTCGAAGGCAATGCCATCTCGATCGCTGCCGGTATCGAATTCCATGGTCCACGCAATCTTGGCTATTTTTCGGTGAGCCGTAACCTTCTGCTGTATCGCATTGCCGCCGCGGCGGATCGCGAATTAGTCTGGCTGGATCCTTCCGGAAAAGTAATCGAACGTTGGGGTGATCCTGCGCCCTACATTGGCTCTAACTTTTCGACCGGAAGCCAGATGACAATTCTCTCGCGCGCCGGTGCCAATGGCGGCCAGGGCAGTTTGTGGCTGGGTGACCCCCAACGCAAGACCGTGCAAAGACTCACCGCGGATTCCGCCCTGATTGAAAGCGCCGTTGTTGCAGCCGATGGCAATAGCGTATTTATCTGCACCAGTGCTTTTTCAAGCAGTACGCTGGTCCGCCGCTCCCTCACCGCATCCGGCACCGAACAGAAAATGTTCGACGGCCTGCAAGGTTCCTACGAGGTCGCCAGCGTCTCCCACGACGGACGTTACCTTTTCTTGAACAAGCAGGATTCAAAAACCAGCTGGGATATTTACTACCTGGACCTGAAGGGGGAACAAAAGCTCATTCCGCTGCTCAACGGTCCCTACGCCGAACGCGGATCCGCCCTTTCGCCCGACGACAAGTGGCTTGCTTATATTTCCGACGAGACCGGCAGGGTCGAGCTGTTTGTAACCCCTTTTCCAGGCGCCGGATCCAAGTGGCAGGTCTCATCGAATGGCGGCGGCGGCGAATTTGATTGGTCAAGCGACAGCAAGAATCTCCGTTATCGTCAGGCGGACAAGGTCTACAACGTAGAAGTTCACGACAACGCCGGAAGGCCGGATTTTACCCCGCCCAAGGAACTGATGAGCGTGCCGGGAAATGCCATGCTGATTACCATCTCGTCTGATGGCAAGCGCTCGCTCGCGGCCCTTCCCGTCGGCGACAGCGCCGCCGCGCCCATCGATTTCATTCTCAACTGGCAGCACCTCGTTCACTAGCCGATTCGTTCTGATCAACTCCCTTCTCCATTACAATCACCTTTCGCAGAAAGGTGTCATGTCATGAAGCTCTCGCAGATCGCCGATGCCGTCGGCGCAAGAATTGAAAATGCTTCGCCCGACGCCGACATCAGCGGCGTCTCCGGCATCGACCAGGCTCTCCCGGGGCAACTCACCTTCGTTCACAATCCCAAGTATGCGGCCGCCGCCAAAACCACCCGCGCCACTGCCGTAATCCTCGACGAAAAATTCCCGGCCATCTCTACCGGCATGTTGCGAACGAACAATCCCTACCTCGCCTGGGCCAAAGCGGTGGAACTTTTCTATCAGGCACCCCGTTACGCCCCCGGCATTCATCCCACCGCCATCGTTCATCCCAGCGCAAAAATCGGCAACAACGCTCACCTCGGACCCTACGTCACCATCGCCGAAGATGTGGAGATCGGCGACCACGCCGTTCTCCTCGCCCACGTCGCCATCTATCGCGGAGTAAAAATCGGCCGCAACTTTTTCGCCCACACCCACGCCGTCATCCGCGAGTTCTGCACCATCGGCGACAACGTCCTCCTCCAAAACGCGGTCATCATCGGCTCTGACGGTTTTGGCTTCGCCAAAGACAATTCGAATCACTGGCACAAGATCGTCCAGTCCGGCAACGTCATCGTCGGCGACGACGTTGAGATCCAGGCCAACGCCTGCATCGATCGCGCCAACGTCGGCCACACCTCCATCGCCCGCGGCGCCAAGCTGGACAACCTCGTACACATCGGCCATGCCTGCACCATCGGCGAGGACACCCTTCTCTGCGCGCAGGTCGGACTCGCCGGCACCACCGATGTAGGCGATAACGTCATTCTCGCCGGACAAGTGGGTTCGGCGGGCCATCTCAAGATCGGCGATGGCGTCATCGCCATTCCGCAGAGCGGTATTGCACAGGATGTTCCCGCCCGTGCCATGGTGAGCGGTACCCCAGCCATCGACCACAAATTGTGGCTGCGATGTTGCGCTGTGTACCCCAGGCTCCCCGAGATAGCGAAAGCAATTAGAAAGCTCGCGGAGCAGAAGTAAACTCGACCAGCGCAGTTCCATGTTTGCAGTCTGTATAACCGCAAATTGTTGACTTAGTATTTGCTCAAATACTCGGCTCCGGGCGCGAATGGGTTCGACTATCAGGTAGTGGTGCAGTTTGACTTGGTTTTGAAAGGAAACGGCTTTTGCCGAGCCGGTAGTGTCATATTTCAGTGCGGCTTTGACCGCTAAGCGACGCCCATTTCTGAACCGCACCTTCTACTAACTATCTTAACTAGTTGGCATTCGTTGCCAGACCATCCCGGCTAAGTCGGATCGTCTCGGTTCGCCTCGGATCCGCGGGATGCACTTTCTACTAAGACGAGCCCAGGAGGCGCGCTGGGCGCGGCTTCCGCCGTCCCCCAACTTAGGCCTCGGGGGATTCCTTCATTGCAACCACCATTCGCAAGTGGTAGACTTCCGCCCGGCAGCTAACCCCCCGAAGTTGCCTCCTCTAGGGCCAGCCGTCTCAAGATCAGGCACTTCATTTTCATTAAGGAAATAACCATGTTCTCCCCCGATTTTCGCTTCCCAGGCATCGTCTCGAACTTATTAATCCTTCTGTCGTTGATGGCGTTTGTAGTGCAGGCTGCGCAACCCGCGCATGCACAATATGTTGAGACTGTTCCCTATACCTTTACTGGAGGAAGCGACGGTGCTGCCTCCGCCGCCAATCTGATCGCCGATTCCAATGGCAATCTCTACGGCACAGCCGTCAACGGAGGCAACATCTCCAGCTCCAATTGCCCCGGACAAGATCCACCCACCGGCTGCGGCGTCGTTTTCGAATTAAGCCCGCCTAAAAGCGGCTCTGGAAGCTGGAATCAAACCGTGCTTTACACCTTCAGCGGCGGCAGCGATGGCGCCTATCCACAGGGCGGCGTGGTCATGGACGCCAAGGGCAACCTCTTCGGCACCACCTCCAACGGTGGCGATATGTCCGGCTCCGTTTGCAGCACCTTCGGAGGCTGCGGAGTCGTCTTCGAACTTAGCCCGCCGAGCGGCGGATCAGGCTCATGGACCTACAGCACACTGCACAGCTTTACCGCCAGCGCCAAAGGCACCATCGATGGTGGTCTGCCCTACGCCGGCCTCATCTTCGACTCCGAAGGAGTCAACCTGTACGGCACCACATTGGGTGGTGGCGCTCTTGGGTACGGAACGGTCTTCGAGCTGAGCCCGAGTGGTTCCTCTTGGAATGAAACTGTGCTTTATTCCTTCGCCAGTGGCTCTGACGGCGATAGTCCTCTGGCCGGCCTGGTATTTGACCCGCAGGGAAACCTCTACGGCACCACCAGTCAGGGCAGCAACCTCGGCAAAGGCGTGGTCTTCGAGTTGACTCCGCCCACGGGCGACGGCGCTCCTTGGACCGAAAATATTCTCTTCGCCTTCACCGGAAAATCCGGCGCTTACCCCTATGCAGGTCTGACCATCGATTCCAAAGGCAACCTCTACGGCACAACGGCAATCGGCGGCGCGCGCAACGGCCCCTGCAATCCGACGAACGGCTGCGGAGTTGCCTTCGAAATGACGCCGGACGGCAATGGTTCTTGGGACGAGAACGTGATCTACACCTTCGAATCCGGCAGCGACGGCGGCTATCCTTACGCTGGATTGGTGCTTTCGAACGGCAACCTTTACGGCACCACCGTGCAAGGCGGCAACACCACCAGCGCCAACTGCAGTGGCACGTTAGGCTGCGGCGTGGTTTTCGAACTCACGCCGCCAACCGGCAAGGGCTCGTGGCCTGAAACGGTGCTTTATGCCTTCAACGGCGGCGCCGACGGCGGATTTCCATACGCCGCTCCCATGCTCGATTCCGCCGGCAACATCTACGGCACGACCTCTTACGGTGGCAACACAACCGCCTCGAATTGCGAGGCCGTAGCCGGCTGCGGAGTGGTGTTTGAACTGACCCTCGAGGGAGGACCAGTAGTCCGGCTCCAGCCTTCGTCACTGATCTTTGGCGCTCAGGTCGTTGGCACAACCAGCGCCTCAAAGACCGTCATCGTCACCAACACCGGAACGAGCACGCTCGATATCGACAGCATCGTTCCGAGCACTAACTTCGCCGTTTCCTCGACCACCTGCGGATCGACTCTCATCGTGGGCAAGTCATGCAAGGTATTCGTGACCTTCACTCCAACCGCCGTCGGTTCGCTGACTGGCACGCTCACCTTGACCGACAATGCCACCAACAGTCCGCAGAATGTGCAGTTGTCAGGCACCGGCGAATCGGATGTGACGCTCACTCCAACAAGCGCCACCTATGCGAAGAGAAAGGTTGGCACAACCAGCCCGGCGAAAGTCTTCACCCTCGCGAACAACCAGACGGTGAGTCTCACCAGCATCAACCCGTCCACCACCGGAGATTTCGCGATCTCAACCACCACCTGCGGAAAGACCTTGGCCTCCAAACAGAAATGCACGATCAGCGTAACCTTCACGCCCACGCAGACCGGCACAAGAACGGGCGCGCTAACCGTGACAGACAGCGCCGCAAGCAGTCCACAGACGGCAACGCTAACCGGCATTGGCGACTAGCAGCAGCAGTGTGGCGGGATTCGCTTCAGGGTGTCATCCTGAGCGAAGCGGGGCCTATGCACTTCCTCGCAGTCGTCGCATCTCACTACTCCTGCAACTCCACCGGCAGCCCGCCATTGATTGCCGAGCGCACCTTGGCCATGAGGTTCTCGCGCGCCCCAAAGTCAGCGGGCTCGATCGGGTCATGAAAACGAACGGTCACCACCTCGGGCTGAATACCGAAGCGCGCCTTCGGCATCGCGCGCTCCGTGCCGGAGATCGTCATCGGCACAATCGGCACCTGGCACTCCTGCGCGAGATAGAACGGCCCCTTCTTGAATGGCAGCAGTCGCCCATCAAACGAGCGTCCGCCTTCCACGTATACCGTCATGTTGACTCCGCTCCTCAGCACCTTTGACGCCTCGCGCACAGCCGAGATCCCTGCATCCCGATTGCCGCGATCGACCGGCACCAGCGATCCGATGCGCATGATGCTGCCGAGAATCGGCACCTTAAACAGTTCTTTTTTCACCATCACCGACGTGCGCCGCGGAATCAGCGGCAACGCGATCGGCGGGTCGAGGTTAGAGATGTGGTTCGACATGAAAATGTATGCCCGGTTGGGATCGATTTTTTCGAGCCCGATCACGCGCACCTTTACACCCGCCACCCGCACGCCCGTCCACGCGCCCCACATGCAGGTTCGGTAGAGGAAGTTCACGTTCTTTGTGAGATACGCCCAGGGAAGACCGGTAAGCGCGGCGATCGGCAACAGCACCGCCCAGAGCGCGAGCATCAGAATCGTGCGGATCGGCGAGGCAGCCCTGGCCACAAAACCGCAATTCTCGACCTTCACCGCCGTCTCAGTTCGCTCCATCAATGTCTTTCACGCTCGTTGCCACTCGCATCGAGACGAGCTCGCTAAGCAATTCGCTCCGAAATCCTTCGTCGCGTCAAGCCCCGGCTCGCAGGCCGCGCAAGCGTTCGGGTAGCTTCTCATAGATGCCGCCGAATCCGCCATTTGAAAGGATTGCGACCACGTCTCCCGGGCCCAATTCAGGCGTGATCGCGCTGACAATCGCATTCGCATCCGGGAAAATCTGCACGCGCTTTCCGCGATTCTGAATCGCGCTGACCACGCGGTTCATGTCCAGCCGTTCGGCCTCCGGAATCGCCTCCGACTTGAAGATAGCCGCCAGCACAACTTCATCTGCCAGCGCCAGACTCTCCGCCAGCGCGTCTTGCAGCACATTTCGGCGCATCGTATTCGAACGCGGCTCCAGCAGCACCCACAAACGCCGGCCCGCGTAACGCGCCCGCAACGCACGAATCGTTTGCTCGATGGCCGTAGGATGGTGCGCAAAATCATCGATGATGGTGATGCCGTTAATCTCCGCCTTCACCTCAAGACGCCGCTTCACGCTGCGAAAAGTCGCCAGCGCCTGGGCGATTGCATCTTTGGAAATTCCGCAATCACACGCCAGTGCAGCCGCGGCGGTCGCATTCCAGACGTTGTATTCTCCGCCGAGCGCAAACCCGAAATCGGCCCACGCTTCCCCGTCGCGGAGCACAGACCAACTCGTACCCTCCGCCCCAAGCTTCAGGTTGCTGACTCTCCACGCCGCGCGCCCCGAAGCGCCATACCGCTCAACAGGGCAAAACGCCTTCGCCAATACTCGTTCAAGGCTGGCACTGCCTTCAGAGCCGCGATCGGCGCCGCCGTCGAAGGCAACAATCCGTCCCCGCCGCGGCACCAGATTCACCAAACGTTTAAAAGCAGTCTCCACCGCATCAAGATCCTTGTAAATATCGGCGTGATCAAATTCAACTGAAGTGAGAATCAGCGAGTCGGGAAAGTAATGCAGAAACTTCGGACCCTTATCGAAGAACGCAGTGTCGTATTCGTCGCCCTCGAGAATAAAATGCTTCCCCGCCCCAAGGCCGAAGCTGCTCCCAAAATTTTCCGCAATGCCGCCGATCAGGAACGACGGGCCAAGCCCCGCTGACTCAAAAATCCAGGCCAGCATCGACGTTGTCGTCGTCTTTCCGTGCGTGCCCGCAACAACCAAAACTTCTTTTCCCACCAGAAATTCGTCATGCAGAATCTGCGGCATCGAACAGAATGGAATGCGCTCGTCAAGCACGCGCTCCAGTTCCACATTGCCCCGCGAGAGCGCGTTACCGATGACAACCAGATCAGGCCGCGGGTCAAGATTCCTCTCCGCAAATGGCTGCGCCACAGGAATCCCAAGCGACTCCAGAAACGTCGACATCGGCGGATATGCCGCCGCATCGGAACCCGTAACGCGATGTCCGCGCTCGCGCAACATGCCGGCCAGTGAGGCCATCGCCGTCCCGCAAATTCCGATCAGGTGAATGTGTCTGGAGTTCGCCATCATTTCTCGCTCTTGCATCCGAACGCCACCGTCTTCCTCTGTGCCCTCTGCGCGCCCCGTGGTTACCGCTTTTCGACGGCAGCTTCCAGAATCTCGAGTTCCACTCCGCTGCCGACTCGCAGCCGCGCCCGCACTCCGATCGGCAGCGTAATGTTGGCCCGCGAAACGTGACCCGAGCGCATTCCAAATGCCACCGGAATTCCCAGATCACCGATCACGCGCATCACAACTTCTTCCAGCGTGTAACCCTGTTGCGCCGTCTGGTGGCAATCCATCATTTCGCCGAACACGATTCCGCGCACGCCCGCAAGCTTTCCCGCCAGCTTCAAATGCATCAGCATGCGGTCAATCCTGAAGGGCTTTTCCGCCACGTCTTCGATAAACAGAATTGTCCCTGCCGTGTGAATATCATTTCGCGTACCGAGCGCCGCAACCAGCAGCGACAGGCATCCTCCGTAGAGAATTCCCTCTGCCTCGCCCGCAATTAGAGGCTTCGCGCCTGAGCCCTCGCCGATCTGCCACGACGTTTCTCCACCCAACGCGTTCTGCCATGAAGCCAAATCGATTCCGCCATCAACCGCAAAATCCTTCGTGACCATCGGCCCATGAAACGTCACGAAATTGCCTTCGTCCGCAAACCAGGTCAGCAGCGTGGTCAAATCGCTGTACCCCACGAAAATCTTTGAATGCGCTGCGATCTTCCGCAGATCAAGCAGCGGCAATAGATAGTTCGCGCCATAACCGCCCCGCGCGCATACAATCGCGCGAATATCGTCACGCACGAACATCTCTTCGAGTTCACGGGCACGCCGCTCCGCCTGCCCGGCAAAATACAAATCCCGCTCCAGGATCGACTCGAAATAAAACGGCTCATACCCTAAGCCACGCAGACCGTCACAACCTGCCTCCAATAATTCACGTTTGATATTCGACGCAGGCGCAACAATGCCAACCCTGTCGCCGCGCCGCAGCGCCGGCGGCCTGATACGCGGTTTTTCAGAAGCGGCCGTCATCGAGAATCTTCCCTGTGTCTACCCAATTTACGTCTGTAAAAAATATTCTCCCCGGCACACAAGCCTCGCCGGCCCACGCAAATAAACCTGATTCAGATTATCTTTATTCTCCCAGCTCACGGTTTGCCCGCCTCCGGGCGCAATCACCTTCACGGGAGACTTCACGCGTTGCGCCGCAATCGCCGCCACTGCCGAGGCGCACGATCCCGTTCCCGACGACTGCGTCTCGCCAACTCCGCGTTCAAAGAGGCGAATCTCAATATCGTTCGATCCCCGCACCACGACGTATTCCACATTCGTCCCCTGCGAAAACTGCGGCTGCGTCTGAATCAACGCCGCCTGCTTCCGCCAGTCCTCCGGAAACCGCTCCACGAAAATCACAAAATGCGGATTCCCCATGGAGACCTGTGTTCCCACCGCGCGCACCCACATCGTCTCAATCGAGAGTTGAGCGCCGACTTCGGCCTGTCCCATGTCACTTTCAAAATCGAACTCCGAACCACGCCTCTCGATCAGCCGGCAGGTCTTCACTCCTGCCGCCGTGCGAACCTTGACCTCCTGCTGCCCAGTCCGCGAACAAATCTCCGCCGCCACACAGCGCGTTCCGTTCCCCGAAATCTCCGCCTCCGAACCGTCAGCGTTGAACAAGCGGACGCGCACATCGCTGTCCGCGTCGGAAAACGTCCATTCCACCCCATCCGCGCCGACTCCATTATGACGGTCGCACAGGCGGCGCGTAGTTTCGCCGAACGCGTCAACTCCCTCGCCCGGCACGATCAGAAAATCGTTTCCGCAGGCCGACGCCTTGGTGAACGCGATGCTCTTATTTTCAAAACCAGTCATGCCCCATCCATCATCAGTCCCGATCGCCGGGCGGATTTTATCATCCGAGTCGCTCCGGTTTTCCGCACGCCGTCGGCCGGCCGTCAACGCGATTGATTCGTCCCGCGCCGCGTCTCGTAAATTCTGGCCACCGGCTCGCCGCTCGAATGAATAACGGTCATCAGATTCAAATTCGTACGGTTCACGCCGCGCGCAACGGGGTCGCCGTCGAACGCAATCACGTAATCCACATACGCGCCGGGATCGGCGAGCGCGCGCTCCCAGATGCCCTCCGGATCAGAAGGCCGCTTCCAGGGCCGCCGGTTCTCGCTATTAACCACGCGCCGCAGAGGAATGCCAAGCCGCTCCATGATTCCTACATGCTCGCCGAGGTCCATCATTAACTGCGAATCCGGCGGCAAAGTCTTCACCACCCGGTCGACCGAGGTGTCCAGCCCGCGCCGCATCTCCCAGTTGCGCTCCGCCTCGACCAGACACAACGGCTGGGCGCGCAAAACGAACGCGTAGCTGGCTACGATCAATACGATCGCAACCGCGGCCGCGCTCCAGCCCGGCGCCTGCCGCGTAAACACCGGAACGATCGCGGCCAGCAATCCCGCCGACACCGCAAACATGGGCAGCAGCTCGAGCCCAAATCGCTGGTTGAAAACGGCGAACGGCCACCACATCGGCACATGCACCGGCACCCATCCATAAGAGAGCGAATACGCATAAAAAGCCAGCGGAGCCCACAGACTGATTAAGATCGGCAACGCGCGCGTCCGCAGCAGCCACCACGCCAGCAGCGTAGCCGCGACCGCGCCAGCCAGCCATACCCGCCCCCAATTGCCGACCGCCAGTGTGATCTGCGCCGACTTCAGAAAATACAATCCTCCCAGCCAAAGGTTGTGAAATGCCAGATTCGGCGCGGCGACCCGCAACTCAATCGCCTTGGCCGAATACGGCCCGTTCGCGAAATCGAGTGCGTTGCCATAAACTGCCGCGTTATAAATCAGCCAGAGCGCGGGCGCGAGCGCGATGCCCGCGAGAAACTTCACCGAGCGCCATCGCAGAGCGCCATCCTGCCACCGCCGCACAGCAATCACAGCCATGATCGCGCCCACCACGCCAGCCAGAAACCAGCCGTCATAGCGCGTCATTTCCGCGCAAGCCACGCAATAGCCGCATCGCCGAAGTACGCGCGACGGCTCGGCTCCGGGCTCGCCCTGTTGGCGAAGAAATTCCGCGAAGTAAACCAGCGTCCAAATAAAGAATGCCAGGTACAAAGGCTCAGTGAGCGCGGTGGCTTGCATGTAGACCAGGTTCGGATTCGCTCCATAAGCAAACGCTGACAGCCACGCGCCCACGTGCGCGAGGGGACGCGTGCGCTCGTCCGACTCCAGCAAGCCGCCCACCAGCCGCACAATTCCGAGAACACCCAGCACATAAGCAACCAGCGACGGGATCGACCCACCCGCCCCGCTCTGCCACAATTTGTCGGGATAAATAAACGGCATCATCAACAGGTGCGGCAGCGGAAGCCAGACGGTCCCAAGTTGCAGAGGCCCGGGCGTGAGCGAATCGAACACCCGGCGCGCGATGTTGATATGCGCGGTCGCATCACCGTGCATCAGAATCTCGCCGCGCTGCGCGTAATAAAAAAAAGAACTCAGCGATGCCAGCACGGCCAAGCCGCCAACCCGAATCACACTCCGATCCTGCACGCGCATGGCGGGTTGGATCGCAGTCTTAGCCGTCGGCCTGATCATGATTTGAGGATAAACGACATGATTTGAGGATAAATGATTGCGAGAAGACAAACGGCTACTGGACCCTCAGATGACGAATCTTCAGTTGTCAGTCGAGATGCGTCAGTTCGCGGAAAATCTGAAAGCGCGCGTCGATTTCTTCACGCGACAAGTTCTGCAACCGCTCCGTTCCAAAACGTTCCACCGCGAACGATCCCATCACGCCGCCGTAAAAGAGAGCCCGCTTCAGCACGTCGCGATTCACTTCGCCCTGCGATGCAATGCAACCCATGAACCCGCCGGCAAAAGAATCACCGGCGCCCGTCGGATCCTTCACCTCATCGATCGGCAGCGCGGGCGCGCGAAAGGGATGCGACCCGATACCGAATGCGCCCTCGCGGAAAAAAATTGTCGCGCCATATTCGCCGTGCTTCACAACCAGCGCCTTCGGACCCATCGCCAGCACTTTTTGCGCCGCCCGCGGAAGATTCTTCTCTCCCGCCAGCATTTTAGTTTCCGTGTCGTTGATCAGCAACACATTGACGAGCTTCAGCGTCTCCGCCAACTCTCTGGGCGTTCCCGTAATCCAGAAATTCATGGTGTCGCCGCCGGTCAGACGAACACCTTTCATCTCCCGTCTCACTGTGGACTGCAGCGCCGGATGAATATTGGCCAAAAACAGAAACTGCGTGTCGGAGTATTCCTTGGGAATGCGCGGCTGAAACTTTTCAAAAACATTGAGTTCCGTAAAATCCGTCTTCGCCTCGTTCAGGTTGTCCAGATATTGGCCGCCCCAGCGAAATGTCTTGCCGCTCGTGCGCTCGATGCCGCGCGTATCGACGCCGCGCTTTGTCAGCACGGCTTCGTGCTCAGCCGAGAAATCGTCGCCCACCACGGCCACCACGCGCACATCGGTAAAGTAACTCGCGGCCAGCGCGAAATATGTAGCCGCGCCCCCAAGAATGTCGGTCACACGGCCCGATGGCGTGGCAATCGTATCAAACGCGACAGAACCTACAACAAGAATGCTCATGAGTCTCCAGATCGGCAGTTGGTTACTTCATCGTTAGCCATTTCCATTCGTCGGTTGCCAGTGCTCGCCTGCCGACAACAGCCCACCACCAACTATAAGTACTTCCCCAAAATCAACTTCAACTTCTCTTTCGTCTCCGCCGGAATCTTCGCCGGATCCGTCATAATCGCGTGCGCCAGCGCCGACCCGCACTTGCACGACCTGTGTTTCGGCGTCGCGCCCACCGTTGCTGCCACTACTTTTGCCGCATTCTCCGCATTCTTCGTCAGCACCGATACAATCTGCGCCACCGTCACCTGATCATGATGCGGATGCCAGCAGTCATAATCCGTCACCATCGCGATCGTCACGTAACAGATCTCCGCCTCGCGCGCGAGCTTCGCTTCCTGAAGATTCGTCATGCCGATCACGTCCGCGCCCCAGCCGCGGTATACATTCGATTCGGCCTTGGTCGAAAACTGCGGACCCTCCATGCAAACATACGTTCCGCCCAGCTTTCCGCTGACGCCGACGCTCTTACACGCGCCCGCCACGACCTTCGAAAGCTCGCCACACACCGGATCGCCAAATCCAATATGCGCCACAACCCCGTTACCAAAAAACGTGTCCACGCGATGCCGCGTGCGGTCGAAGAATTGGTCGGGAATGACGAAATCGAGTGGCCTATGCTCGTCCTTCAGCGACCCCACCGCCGACACCGAAATAATTCGCTCAACTCCCAGTTGCTTGAAACCGTAGATATTCGCGCGAAAGTTCAACTCGCTCGGCAGCAATGTGTGCCCGCGCGCATGGCGCGCCAGGAACGCAACCTTGCGTCCGGCAAGCTCGCCCAGAATATATGCATCCGAAGGTTCGCCGAAGGGTGTCTGCTGCCGCACTTCATGTGCGTCGCTGAAGCCCGGCATGTGGTACAAACCACTCCCGCCGATGATGCCAATTTCTGCTGATTGCAAGCGCGCTCCTCGGCGGCTGGAAATGACTGCGGAACTGCGATTATACAAGAGGAGCACTAAGCGTCCGGCGAGTTTCGACCTTGCTCCGTTCTACTTTTTCTCCGCCGACGCCCCAAAGAAATCCTCTTCCACCCGCTTCGTGGTCTCGTCATCCAGGCTCTCGCTGACCATCACCTGGTCGTCGCGCACCTCAATCACCACCGCCCCCTCCTCGGTCATCCACGCATGGCGCCCGCGCAGCGTTCGCCACGATTCAGCCGGAGGCGCATCGGCCGCCACCTTACCGTCATTGCCCAGAGGATCGTGCTTGTCATATCGCTTGGCCAACGACTTCGCGTAGTCCGCGGCGAACTCCGCCGCCTTCTCCGCATCCGCCCAGCGCGACACGTACAGTAGTCCGAGCGGCCCCGCTTTCATTGCTTTCGCGTGCCCCGCAAAATAATATCCACCGCGCCACGCCGGATACATCGCCTCCGCTTCCTTGCGCCCGGCGTACTGCTCCAGCAGCACGTCGACATCGAATTCGCCGATCGCGCCGATGTCGAAGGTGTCGTACTTCTCAAAATCCTTGGTGAAGTCGAGCCTCTTTATCGGCTCAATCTTCTCGTGCCCAAGATACGTGTCCGGCTCCATGATCTGCCGCGTAGTAGTCGGCGGATTATTGAAGGCTCCTTCAAACCCAAGCTTCTTCCCGCCCGCGCGCTCCAGCGCCAGCGTGAAATCCATGCCGAAGCGATAGGGAAACGTCAGCTCTTCTTTTAGAAAAATCGGCGCCTTGCTGAACGTCGGGGAATCCGGCCCATCCAGCATTCCCTGCTTGATCGCGTCGCCCACCTGCGGCATGTCGACCAGCGTCTTCCCCGTTCCCACCAGCGAATAGTCGAGCATCACCACCATCGCCTGCCCCTCAACCACCGCCTCGCGCGCCGACGACTCTTCGTCCGTATCAATGTCCGACGGCTTCGGATCGTTTTTCTTGTCGCCCTCGGTCAGCGCCTCTTCCATCCACTTTTCCATGCCGAACGACTGGTCCTGAAGCGCGTGCGTCAACTCATGCGCCAGTACCGGCTTCTGCTGCTCGGGATCGATCCAGTTCAGTATGTTCACCGTCTTTTTTTTCGGATCGTAATAGCCGGCCACCTGCTCCTTGAGCATCGACACAAGAAACGGCCCGAGCTGAAAATCGCGCGACAGCAGTCCAAATTTCTTCAGCACTTCAGAAGACCGCTCCAGCCGCTTCGCATCCTTGTCGTCCTTCATCCCTTTTTCCAGATACGACTGCACCTCCTGCCGGTCCGCGAGCTTCCTCTTCACCTCATGCTTGATCGGCAGCCCAGTGTCGTCGCTGGCAAACTGCATCAATTCATCGACCGAGCGAAAAAGTTCCTTAGCCTCCTTCGGCGAAATAATTTTCTCCGGCGCTGGCGCGGTCGCTGCGGGTGTGTTCGGTGCCGTCGGTGTCGGCGTTGCTGGAGTCTGAGTCGGGGATTGCGAAATCTGACCCGGTGTAGCGGAGGCAGCCCCGCCCGCGGACGTTTGTGCCTGCGATGCTGACGTCGAAGAGCTTGGGGACTGGTTGGCCGGCTGAGCCGAACTGGACGAGGACTGACCCTGAATGGCCTGCGCCCATGCACCGACGACCACAAGCAATATGAATAGAAATATTCTGTGCAGACAACGTAACTTCATCAATGTCATCCTGAGCGGAGCGAGGGAATTCTGACCGCGTATCTCGATGTTAGCAGCCTGCGCCGCGGTCGTGTTTGAGGCAAGCGAAGAATGCCAGAAAGAGGATCAGGCAGCAGCCGGATCACCCGCCACCTTGCCCGCCACCCACTCCCCAACCTCGCGCGTCCCCATCGTCCCGCCAATATCCGACGTAGTCTTCCTCCGCCGCACCGCTTCGAGCGCCGCCGCTTCAATCTTCGCGGCCTCCGCGCGCATTCCCAAATGCGCCAGCATCATCGCCGACGTCAGAATCGCACCAAAAGGATTCGCCACATCCTTCCCCGCCAGCGGCGGAGCCGATCCATGCACCGGTTCAAACATCGAAGTCTTGCCAGGATGCAAATTGCCGCTCGCCGCCATCCCCAGCCCGCCCTGCAACCCGGCCGCCAAATCTGTGAGAATGTCCCCAAACATATTGTTGGTGACGATCACGTCGAAGCCGCGCGGATCGCGCACCATCTGCATGGCAAGCGCATCGACGTACATGTGCTGCTTCTCAATCTGCGGATACCCCGCGCCGACTTCTTTGAACACGCGTTGCCAAAGCCCGCCCGCGTGAGTCATCGCATTCGATTTATCGCACATCAGCACGCGCTTTCGCGGCGAGCCGTCCAGCTTCACATTTGCAGCACAAAACTCAAATGCATACCGGATAATCCGCTCCACACCCTTGCGGGTATTCACATCTTCCTGAATCGCGATCTCATCCGCCGTCCCTCGCTTGAAAACTCCGCCGAGATCGCCGTAGACGCCCTCGGTGTTTTCGCGGATCACCACAAAATCAATATCGCTCGGTTCAATTCCCTTCAGAGGACAGAGCGCCGCATCCAGCAACCGCACAGGGCGGACGTTGGCATACAAATCCATCTGGCTGCGCATGCCAAGCAGAATTTCCCTAGCATGAATATTCGAAGTCACTCGCGGATCGCCAAATGCGCCCACCAGAATCGCGTCGAAATCCCGAGCCAGCATGGCGAAGCCATCGGGCGGAACAGTCGTCTTGTCCGCCAGATAACGGTCCGCTCCCCAATCAAAAGGCGTAAGCTCGACGCCCGCGCCCGAGGCTTGCACGGCGTTCACCGCCTGCGCAATCACCTCTTTCCCAATGCCGTCGCCCGCTATCACCGCAATTCGTTTTTTCTGGTTCACGCGAAACGAAGATACCAGATTCGAATCCAGATAAACATCCGCAAACCCGCGATCCAATCAATATCGTAAGATTCCCTGTGCTCATCTTTTGGATTCTTTTCAACGTTTTCATCCTCGCGATGCTGGCGTTGGATCTGGGAATAGTCGGTCGGCGCAAGCGCGAAATTACGTTTCGGGAAGCCATCGCCTGGTCGGCGTTGTGGATTGGCTTGGCCCTCGCATTTGCGGTAGTCGTATTTTTATGGCACGGGCGCGCGCCCGCGTTGCAATTTGTCACCGGCTATATCATCGAAGTTTCGCTGAGCGCCGACAATCTCTTCCTTTTTCTACTTATCTTCCGCTACTTCAACGTTCCCGCCGAGCACCAGCACAAGGTTTTGTTTTGGGGAATCCTGGGCGCCCTGGTCGTCCGAGGCTTGTTCATCGCAGCAGGAGTAGGCCTCCTCGAACGCTTCGACTGGATCACCTACGTCTTCGGCGCACTCCTCGTCTACTCCGGATTAAAGTTTTTGCGCGCTGGCAAGCAGGAAATTCATCCCGAGAAAAATCCCGTTCTGCGCCTGTTTCGCCGCGTCTTTTCTGTCACCGACGAATACCATGGCGACCGTTTTTTCGTCCGCCGCGCGGGACTCTACGCCACCCCGCTCTTTATCGTGCTCCTCGTAGTCGAGACAACTGACATCCTGTTTGCGGTCGATTCAATCCCGGCGGTGCTCGCCATTACGCTGAATGCGTTCATCGTCTACACATCCAACGTCTTCGCGATTCTCGGCCTGCGCTCCATGTATTTTGCGCTCGCCGGCATGATGGACAAATTCCACTACCTCCATTACGGGCTGTCGCTGGTGCTGGTTTTTGTTGGCCTGAAAATGATCGGTCAACACTACGTCGACGTGCCGACCGAATGGGCCTTGGCGATCGTCCTCGGCGTTCTCGGCATTTCCATTGCCGCGTCGGTCGCGCTTCCCCGGCACAAAGTCTAGCCGCTCTGCCCAGCCAGAAAATCGGGCATCCCACAGCGCATATCCGCCTGTACGCTATGATGAACGATCATGATTCGCATTCCCGTTACCACGCCTTCGCGCTCGTATGAGGTGCTGATCGCGAGCGGTGCGCTCGCGCGCGCCGGCGAATCTCTTGCCAGCCTTCTCGGAAATCGAAGAGCATTTGTGGTGACGGTCCCCCCAGTCCGCAAGCGTTGGGCAAAGCCTTTCATGCGCGCGCTCACCGGCGCGGGAATTAAGACCTCGCTCCTCGAGATGCCAGACGGCGAGCGCGCCAAGCGGCTCTCAACCCTCGAGAAGCTGGCGGATCAGCTCGTCAAAGCAGGCGCCGATCGCGGTGCCACGCTGATTGCGCTCGGCGGAGGAGTGGTCGGCGACGTCACCGGATTCCTCGCGTCGATCTACATGCGCGGCATCGAAGTGGTCCAGGTTCCGACCACCGTGCTCGCGCAGGTGGATGCGGCAATCGGCGGCAAGACCGGCGTCAATCTCGTGTCGGGCAAAAATCTGCTGGGAACATTTCATCAGCCTCGCCTGGTGCTGGTCGATCCAGCGGTCCTCAAGACGCTGCCACCGCGCGAATATCGCGCCGGTCTCTATGAATCGCTGAAGTGCGGCATCATTGGAGATGCGTCGCTCTTCCGGCTCTTTGAAGAGCAGCACAAGGAAATTCTCGCGCGCGAGCCCGCGGTGGTTGAGCGCATAATCGCCGATTCAGTGCGGCTCAAAGCGTCGGTCGTGAGCGCCGATGAGCGCGAAGGCGGACTGCGGCAAGTGCTCAATCTCGGGCACACGATCGGCCACGCGCTCGAGGCGGAGACCGGTTACAAGCTCTTGTTGCACGGCGAGGCTGTCGGCTGGGGCATGGTCGCGGCAACCTACATCGCGCTCGCAGCCGGCAAACTCGATAGCGTAACGGCCGGGCGGATTATGAACGCCGTGCTGGCCCTCGGCGATTTGCCGCGCATGAACGTCAAGACGGCGAACATCATGAAGCGCTTGAAGTCCGACAAGAAGACTCGCGAAGGAGTCGTGCACTTCATTCTTCCGCGCGAAATTGGCAAGGTCGAAATCACCAGCGACGTCGCAGAAACCGCCGTGCGCTCCGCGATCGAAGAGATGCGAAAGCTGGCAAGGAATTAAGTGAACGAGCATTCGCGGACGAGATTGGTTGGCGGAATTGCGGGTAAGATTTGCGGATAAGCGCTCCGGAGCAGACTTCAGCAGAATGACAACAGCCGAAAAAGAAAAAGTTGTCGGCGCCGCGCCCGAGGGCGCGCCCGATCGCGAAGCCGCGTCAAAGGCCGTACGCGAGATGTTTACTTCGATCGCGCCCCGCTACGATCTGCTGAATCATGTGCTCTCATTCAACGTGGACCGCATGTGGTGGTGGCGCACCGCGCGCCGCTTCGACCAAATTTTGAACCGTCCAGGCGCACGCGTCCTCGATCTCTGCTGCGGCACGGGAGATATGGCGTTCGCGCTGCATCGGCGGGCGCGTTCTATAAATCGCGCAGAAATTGTGGGCGCCGATTTTTCCCATGCCATGCTGCAACGCGCAGCCGCCAAATCCAGTTCGCTCATAAATGCCGCGCCGCGGCCCGCCGGCTCTGCACCGCAGCCCGCAACCGCGCCGGCGATGGCCCCGTCTCTTCGCTGGGTCGAGGCCGATGCGCTCCGCCTCCCTTTTCCCAACGAACACTTCGATCTCGTAACTTCAGCCTTCGGCTTCCGCAATCTCGCTGACTACGACGCCGGCCTGCGCGAGATCGCGCGCGTGCTCGCTCCCGGCGGCCAATGCGGCATTCTTGATTTCGGCGAGCCGAAAGGATTGATGGGCAGCATATATCGCATTTATTTCAAGCACGTGCTGCCAAAAATCGGCACGCTGATCTCCGGAGTGCGCGGCCCATACGCATACCTGCCCGCTTCCGTCGAACGATTCCCCGCGCCCGAAGAGATGCTCGGCCGAATGCGGCAAGCGGGCTTCGACGAGGCTTCGTGGACTCCATACACATTCGGCATCGCAGGTCTTTATCTAGGAGTGAAAGATCCTGGAATTAAAACCGTGCGCTGAGTCGCGCGATAAGAACGCTCCGTTTACTGCCCGGCGGCGGCAACTCGCTGAACCGAATCCGTATAAGCTTCCAGACTCGTCTTCTCGATAACCCGCTCGTAGTCCGCGCCCAAAAACTTCTTCAGGCGATCGGTATTCATCGTGTACTGGCCGGTCATGTACGGAACCGCATCAGGCGGGATCGCAGAAATGTTCCTGTTCCACAGGAATTGCAGCACCTGGTGCATCGTCCATTTGCCTGGCACGCGCAGCAGCTTCGCCTGCGCCAGCTGGATGCACTGGCCGTAGGTGATCGCATCACCCCGTCCCGCGACATTCAAAATCGTCAGACGCTGCGCCTCCGGCTCCCGCTTTAGAATCCAGACGATCAATCGCGCCATGTCGTCGACGTGAACGAACTGAAGTTGATTGTCGAGATACTTCTGCCCATAGGGCAACATGCACGGCAGCCGCTTGCCCGCGTTGCGCATGCGCTCGGCGCGCGCGCCCTTGCCATTCGGCGTTCCCCGAAACGCCCCCATCAGATAATTCTCCACGGTCGCTCCCGCAAAAATGTGAGGACGAAGAATAAACACGCCACACCCGCGCAGCGACGGTGCGCGATGCTGCACTACCAGGTCGCTTTCGCTCTTATGGATCGCATAGGGCAGAGTGTGCGCCCGGAGCGGCGCATCTTCAGTCACCGGCTCCGGCAAATCCGGGCCATACACCGACACACTGCTCGGCACAATCAACTGCCGTACGTTCGCCGGAGGAGCTCCGGCCGCCCGATTGGCTTCGCTGATCGCTTCCATCACGCGAGCCGTGCCGGCGACATTGATCTGCCACATCCGGTCCACATCGAGCACCCCGGTGCGCTGCGGATCAATGACAAAAGCAAGATGCGCAACCGAGATCGGCTGAAGTTCACGAATCAGCAAACTCAACTGGCGAGTGGATTCTTCGCGTCCGAGATCGAGCGGGACAAAGCGTTCAACGGAATGCGGCTCAGGCGGGGGCGTGATGTCCACGCCCACCACCGTATATCCCGACAGCTGCTGAAGAAGCCGGCGGCCAAGATTGCCTGAAACTCCGGTTACTAGGATGGTTGGCTTTGCCGTTTCCATCTAATCGCGGTCGGGATCCCCCGCCTTGGTAGGAGGCTTGGGTCCGCCACGCGGCGGCATCGGCATGCCGGGTCCGTGCGCCGGGCCAAAATACGCATCGTTGAGATCGGCGTTGTTCTGGAATTTCTGCATCCCCTCGCGGTATCTCTGCGCTGAAATCGTGTTCTTGATCTCCGTCTTCGCGCTGTCCAGACTCATCGTTTCCTTGCTCACCATTTTGTAGATGTAGTTGCCGCTCGGATCCGAAATCACCTCGGAGACTTCGCCCTCTTTCAATTCCATCACCGCCTGATGCGATGGCGGAAGGCTGGTGCGGCGAACCTTCTCCATCTTCGTGGGTGGCGGAGTACCTGGCAAACCGCCGGCCGCAAAAGCCGCTTTTTCCAGCTTCTCGGGATCTTCGCCCGCAGTCAGGCGCGTCCGCAGTTTGGCGGCCTCTGCCTTCATTGCTTCTTCGCCCGCCTTCTGCTGCTCCTCCGGTGAAAGCTTTTTGATCGGCGGCTTCGGGGTAGTTTTAGCAGTGCTGTCCGAGTCGCTCTTGGCCGATGTGCCCGTCTTCTTCGCCGGCATCGCAGCCGGAGTTTCGACCCGCTTCGTATGCGGAACGAAAATGCGGATGAACGTGGCCATCTCGAAGTTCGCCGTGTTCTTCTGGTAATAATCCTGAATATCCTGGTCGCTCACATTGCCCGAATCGGACTGAAGAGCCTTGCCCAGGTCCTGCGACAGAATCTGCATGCGCGCAAAATGGCTCGCCTCGTCGAAATGCGGGGTCTTGTCCAGGCCACGTTTTTCGGCCTCAGTTGACATCGTGAGCATCCGCGCGTACGCGGTAGCCAACTGCCGGCGCATCGCCGGCGACATGTTCGGTTGCAGTGCGTCGGCGAGCTTTTCGAATTGCGCCTTCGTGATGGTGGTCTTGCACGCGTCGCCCGTCAGTGACGGGTCCGAACAGAAATTCTTGATGGTGATGATCACGTCGTCCGGGCCAACGGTAGGCGCGGCCGGCTGTGCGGCCGGCGCATCAGCTCCTGGGGCCGCAGCTTGGCCGGCGGGAGCAGGTGAGGCAGTGGTGGCGGGTGGCGCGGTTTGCCCACTGACAAAGGCAACCAGCAACAGGCAGACAAGTAACTGACGGAACATGGAAAAGCATCCTCCAGGAAAAAGATTGCGGAAACATGTAATCCTAGCATGGCCGGCCGTGGATGGGGTGCTTGCGTTACTGTGGTGTTTACGCTGGCAGACCGCAGTTGATCGCCCGCCGAAACCGCAGGGTTGGCGTCGGGCGAATCGAAAGCGATAATGACGAATATGGCGGAAACTCAGCACGCGCTCGGCTCGGACTCGATGCGCCGGGAAAAACGCGCCGTGGCCGGAAACTCGGTGCTGGCCGCGCTCGTCATTACTTCATTGAAAATTGTCGTTGGGCTGGCCACGCAATCCCTGGGCATCCTCTCAGAGGCCGCGCACTCCGGCCTCGACCTCATTGCTGCCATCATCACATTTTTCTCGGTGCGCGTTTCCGACCTGCCGGCCGACGCCGACCATCAATACGGTCACGGCAAAGTCGAAAGTTTTTCGGCCTTCATCGAAACCGGCCTGCTGCTCCTCACTTGCGTGTGGATCGTCTACGAAGCCTTCAAGCGGCTCTTCTTTCACAGTGTGGAAATCGAGCCCACGCCGTACGCATTTCTGGTGATGCTCCTGTCCATGGGAGTCGACTTCTGGCGCTCGCGCGCGCTCGGCACCATGGCCACAAAGTATGACAGTCAGGCCCTCGAAGCCGACGCCCTTCATTTTTCAACCGATATCTGGTCAAGTGGCGTCGTCATCCTCGGTCTCGGGTTAGTCTGGGCCGGCCGAACCTATCAGGTGGAGTGGCTCCGGCGTGCCGATCCCATCGCCGCGCTCTTCGTGGCATGCGTCGTAGTCACCGTCAGTTGGCGGCTGGCGCGCCGCACCATGGACGCGCTGCTCGATGCCGCTCCAACTGGCGTCCGCAATCAGATTCTGGATCGCATCGGCGCCATCGATGGAGTGCTCGAGGTCGAGCGCGTGCGGATTCGCAAAGCCGGCAACCGTTATTTCGCCGATGTCTCGCTCGGCTTGGCGCGCAATTTTACCTTTCAGCGCTCGGAGCAGGTTTCCGACACCGTGACCGCTCGCGTTCGCGAAATTCTCCCCGACGCCGATGTGATGGTGCATTCCGTCCCCCGCGCCCGGCACAGCGAAAATATCTTTGACCGCATTCGCGCCGTCGCCACGCAGCACAACTTCAACGTCCATGACATCAGCGTGCAGGACCTGGCCGGCGAAATCCACGTGGAACAGCATCTCGAACTTGACGAACGGCTCAGCATGAAACAGGCGCACGATGAAGTGACTTTGCTCGAAACCGAGATGCGAAAAGAGATTCCGGAGATCGCGACGATTCTGACCCATATCGAGAGCGAGCCCGCAACCATCGAGAGCGGCGAGCAGATCGTGCTCGATCCGCGACTCGAAAAACGGCTCAAAGATCTCGCGAAAGATTTCCCCGAAGTCAGAGACATGCACGAATTTCAATTCAAGCGCATCCGCGACCGCCTCTACGTTTCGTGCCACTGCACCCTGCCTGACGACATGCCGCTTTCGCGCGTACACGATGTCCAGACCGCTCTCGAAATTCGATTTAAGCAGGACGCTCCGGAACTCTTCCGCGTGCTCATTCATCCCGAGCCCATCACGGACAACCGGCGCTAATCCAAATATCCAAGAAATCCGAAAGGCACGCCATGATTGAAGCTTCCCTGAGTTGGACAGACAACGAGCGCTACATTGCAGAGGCAACCTCGCGCCACTCCATCGTGCTCGACACAGCTAAAGAGAAATCCGCGAACTCGCCCATGGAACTCGTGCTCATCGCGCTCTGTGGCTGCACCGCGTCTGACGTCGTCGGCATTCTGCGCAAAAAGCGCGAACCCTTCACGGCGCTTGAAGTGCACGCCAAAGGCGACCGCGCCGATGGCTATCCCGCCGTCTTTACCTCGATTCACCTGACCTATAAAGTTCGCGGTCAAGTCAGCAAGAAAGCCATGGAAGACGCCGTGCGCCTCTCCAAAGAAAAATACTGCTCGGTCTCCGCCATGCTCGAAAAGACAGCCAAGATCACATACACCATCGAGCACTTGCCGTGAACGTAAGCCTCGATTCACCGGTGCCCACCAAAACGCACCCGACGCGCGGATATTTTTATATCGCGTGCGCAGCCTTCTCCTGGGGAATCTCCGCGACCCTCGGACGCGCCGCATTCACCGGACATCTCTTGCCCGGTGGAGCCTCGCTCGCTGCCATCAATCCGCTAATCATTTCGCAGAGCCGTGCGACTCTCTCGCTGGCAGTTCTATTGCCGATCCTTTTGGCCCGCCGCGGATGGGCCGCCCTACACGTTCCCCGCTCCGACCTCCTCAGGTTATTTCTTCTCGGCGTTCTCGGCGTGGCCGCGTCGAATTACCTCTACTACGTCGCCATTCAGCGCACCAATGTCGCGACCGCCATCATTCTGCAATACACCGCCCCGGTATGGGTCCTGCTCTACACATTCGCGCGCGGAGCGCAGCGGCCGTCAGTCCTCCGCACCGCCGCCGTCGCACTCGCAGTGCTCGGCTGTGCGCTAGCCGTAGGTCTGGTCGGCGCTGGCAGTTTCCACATGGATCCGAAGGGCGTAACCGCCGCGCTGCTCGCCGCCTTTTCATTTGCCTTCTACAACGTCGGCGGACACAGCGTGCTCGCCCGCTACGACCGCTGGAAAGTGCTGCTCTGGGTGCTGGTCGGCACCGCCGCCTTCTGGATGATTGTGAATCCTCCGTGGAAGGTCGTCGCCGCGCACTACGGACCGGCGCAGTGGGCATTCATGGCCGTCTTTTCGCTGGTCTCGGTGCTCGTCCCATTCTCCTGTTACTTCGCCGGATTGCAGCATCTCGAGCCGACGCGCGCCATCGTCGTCAGCTGCCTCGAGCCCGTCTTCAGCATCGTCCTCGCAGCAATCATTCTCGCCGAACTCGTGCGCCCAACGCAGGCTCTCGGAATCGTGCTCGTGCTGGTAGCGATTGTCCTGATCCAGTTGCCGGAGCGCGCCGCGCGCGGAGACGAGTTAGTAGTCGAGCCGATGGAGTGAGAAAGAAGGTCGAGGGTCGCCAGCCGTTCTGGAGCCTGGTTCGCTAAAGACTAACGACCAACGACTAACAACAACGACTGACCACAGAAAGACTATGACTTTTCCTGCTGAACATTTCACTCCAGCACCCGCCCTTTTGTCTCCGGCAACTGAGTAGCCATCAGGCCTGCCAGCAGAAAGGCCGCTGCGCACAGAAAGAAGGCCCAATTCAATCCCTTCGCATCCCCAATCTTCCCGATCACATAAGGCGACACCGAGCTCATCGCCCGCGCGCCGGTGTAGGTGAATCCCAAGCCGCGCGCCCGCAAACTCGTAGGATAAATCTCGCTGCCGATCGTTCCACAACCAGAGAACCACCCCGTGCCAAAAAATGCGACGACCGCTCCCAGCACAAGCAGCACAGCTTGCGAT
>JBAWAI010000404.1:0-11197 GCA_049589215.1 Terriglobales bacterium
GCGTAGGCGCAAATACTCGAATGCCCGACGAACGACGACGACCAACGACGACCGACCAAGGACAGTTTTTCTATCCCGCCAGTTTTCCGATCATCGCGAACAGCGGCATGTACAACGAAATAACGATGCCGCCGATGCTCACGCCCAGAATGCCGATGATGACCGGCTCCAGCATGGCCAGCATGTCTTTGGTGGCGGCGTCGACTTCGTCTTCATAAAAGTCGGCGATCTTCTGCAGCATCGCGTCCATCGCGCCCGTCGCTTCGCCGACGCCGATCATCTGCGTCACCATGTTCGGAAACACGCCGCACTCGCGCAGCGGATCGACAATAGTGCGGCCTTCTTCGATCGCCTTCCGCACTTTCATCAGCGCTTCTTCCAGCACCGCGTTGCCCGAGGTGCGCGCCGTGATGGCCAGGCCTTCCAGAATCGGAACGCCCGAGGTGATCAGCGTGCCGAGCGTTCGCGTAAAGCGTGCCACGGCAATCTTGCGCAGCAGCACTCCCATGATCGGAAGCTTCAGCAGCATGGCGTCAAAGTGATAGCGTCCCCGCGGATGCTTGCGCAGCTGCTTGACGCCGAAGTACAAGCCCACTCCGCCCGCAATAAAGAACCACCAGAAATTCCCGACAAAGTTGCTGAGCCCGATGACCATTCGGGTGGGCAGCGGCAGCGCCACGTTCAGTCCGACAAACAGGTTTGCGAAAATCGGCACCACCCACTTCAACAGCGCCGCCACGATCAACATCGCAAACGAGACGACCGCCACCGGGTAGATTAACGCCGACTTCACGGCCGCGCGCAGCTTGACCGCCTTCTCGACGTAGATCGCCAGCCGTTGCAGAATCAGGTCCAGAATGCCGCCCGTTTCGCCCGCCTCCACCATGTTCGTGGTCAGATCGTCGAAAATCACCGGATACTGCCGCATGGCGTTAGCCAGCGTCGCGCCGCCTTCCACCGTCGTCCTCACGCCGAGGAGCGTCTTCTGGAAGCCCGGGTTCTCCTGGTTCGAGCCCAGAATTTCCAGGCATTGCACCAGCGGCAGGCCGGCGTCGATCATGACCGAGAACTGCCGGAAGAATACGGCCACGTCCTTGACCTTCACCTTGTTCTTCTTGAACATCGGCAGGGAAAATTCCTTTCCCTTTTCGCGGATCGCCCCCGGCGTGATCCGTTCCTTGCGCAGCTGCGCCGCCAATCCGTCCTTGTTCGGCGCGACGCGCTCGCCCTGCACTTTTTCGCCCGAGGCTGTTTTCCCAGAAAATGTAAATACCGGCATGGCTCGTTTCTCCTGATTCGTATTTCGCCTGCGCGGCTCGCCAACCGCGCCTGCGACCTTGCTGTCGTAACCTTAAGGGTCGTTCTCCGGATTTCCCGGCTTCGTTCCTCAACTCGTTCGCCCGTAACTCGGCGACCTTATTTTTTCGTCGTTATCGGAGTTCTCGTCCCCGCCGTAGTCCCCCGGTTCAGCAGGCTGGCTCCGCGCGAGATCATCTCCTGCAGCTCATCCTGATTGCTCGACCGCATGATCGCCGTCTCCAGCGTGATCTGCTTCTGGAAGTACGCCGTCGCCAGCGACTGGTTAAAGGTCTGCATTCCGTACTTGTCCTGGCCCGACTGCATCGCCGAATAAATCTGGTGAATCTTGTCTTCGCGGATCAGGTTGCGCACCGCGGCATTCGGCACCAGCACCTCCATGCACATGGCGCGTCCCTTGTTGTCTGATTTCGGAATCAGGGTTTGGCACATGATGCCTTCGAGCACCAGCGAAAGCTGCGCTCGAATCTGCGACTGCTGGTGCGCCGGAAACACGTCAATGATTCGGTTAATGGTCGACGACGCCGAGTTGGTATGCAGCGTGCCAAACGTCAAGTGGCCGGTTTCGGCGATGCGCAGCGCCGATTCAATCGTCTCCAGATCGCGCATTTCGCCGATCAGCACCACATCCGGATCTTCACGGAGCGCGGCCCGCAACGCGTCGGTAAAACTCTTCGTGTCCGAGTGCAGCTCACGCTGGTTGACCACGCAGTTCTTGTTCATGTGCACGAATTCGATCGGATCCTCAATCGTCAGGATGTGATCGTGCCGCTCGCTGTTGATCTTGTCGATCATGGCCGCCAGCGTCGTCGATTTCCCCGACCCCGTCGGCCCCGTCACCAGCACCAGCCCGCGCGGCTTGTCGCACAGCTTCGACACGACCGCCGGCAGCCCAAGCTGGTGGAACGATTTGATCTCGAACGGAATCAGACGGAAGACGCACGCCGTCGCGCCCCGCTGGTTGAAGACGTTCGCGCGGAAGCGCGCCAGTCCTTTCAACCCGAACGAAAAGTCCATTTCGAGGTTTTCCTCGAAACGGTGCTTCTGCGAATCCGTCATCACGCTGTAGGCCATCTGCTTGGTCTCGGCGGGCGTGAGCTGCGGCAAGTCGAGCGGCACCAGGTGGCCGTGGACGCGAATTTGCGGCGGAGAATTGGTGGTGATGTGAAGATCGCTTCCTCCCATCTCCAGCATGCGGCGGAGCAGATCGCTTAATGTGAGTGCCATGTTTTTGTCTTTCCCTCTTGCCCGTTTTTTTAGTGAATCGTTTCCCGTGCCACTTCTTCTAGCGTGGTATGGCCGAGCGCGACCTTCATCAGCCCGCTCCGTCGCAGCGTGATCATGCCGCGTTCAATCGCCTTCTTCTTCAGTTCCACTGCCGACGCGCCCACCAGAACCAGTTCCCTGATCTCATCGTCGACCTCCATCACTTCATACAATCCCGTGCGGCCCTTGTAGCCCGTCTTGTTGCACGTCGCGCAGCCCTTGCCCTTCATGATCTTTACCGTCTTCGCCTCTTCCGGCGTGTAGCCTTCGTCGATCAAGGCCTGTGGCGGCATTTCCATCGGCTCGGCGCAGTCCTTGCAAATGCGTCGCACCAGTCTTTGCGCGCAGATCAAATGCACCGACGTCGCCACCAGGAACGGCTCGATGCCCATGTTCATCAGGCGGGTAATCGTCTCCGGCGCGCCGTTGGTGTGCAGCGTCGACAAAACCAGGTGGCCCGTCAGCGCGGCCTTGATGGCGATTTCCGCCGTTTCAAAATCTCGAATCTCGCCGACCAGGATGATGTTCGGATCCTGCCGCAAAAACGCGCGCAGCGCGGTCGCAAAGTTCAGGCCGATCTGCTCTTTCATCTGCACCTGGTTCACGCCGCCCAGCTGAAATTCCACCGGATCCTCGGCCGTCATGATGTTTGTGTCCGGCTGGTTGAGCTGCGAAATCGAGGAGTACAAAGTGTTCGTCTTGCCCGATCCCGTTGGCCCCGTCACCAGCACCATGCCGTAGGGTTTCAAAATCGCCTTCTGGAATTTCGTCAGCGACTCCTGCTCAAAGCCGAGCTTGGTCATGTCCAGCCGCAGGTTTTCCTTATCCAGCAACCGCAGCACGATCTTCTCGCCCCACAGCGTCGGCAAAGTCGATACGCGGAAGTCGAGCTGCTTTTTCTTGCCGCCGATCTGCATCTTCAGCATGATGCGGCCGTCCTGCGGCAGCCGCTTTTCACTGATGTCGAGCTTCGCCATGATCTTCAGGCGCGACGTAATAGCGTCTTTCAATTTCAGCGGCGGCGTCATGATCGCCTGCAGCACGCCGTCAATTCTGAACCGCACGCGGAATTCTTTTTCGTACGGCTCCATGTGAATGTCGCTCGCCCCGCGCTTCACCGCGTCCGTCAGCACCAGGTTCACCAGTTTGACGATCGGCGCCTCGTCCGCCGCTTTCTCCAGCTCCTTTAATTCGAGCTCCTGCTCTTCGCCCTGCACCTCGATGTCTCCGGGGTCGGGCATGTCGTTCATCGACTGCATCACCTGCTCAAGCTCTTCTTCCTTCGAAGTGCCGTAGGCCTTGTCGATGCCTTCAACAATGGAGCTTTCCGAAGCCACCACCGGCTCGATGTTGAAGCCGGTCATGAACTTGATATCGTCCATCGCAAACACGTTGGTCGGGTCGACCATCGCGATGGTCAGCGACGCACCTACGCGGCTGAGCGGAAGAATCTGGTAGCGCTTCGCGGTTTCGTACGGAATCAGCTTGATGACAGCGGGATCGATTTCAAAATACGAGAGATTAATCGCGGGCACGCCGTACTGGCGCGACAGGAAGTTGGTGACATCCTCGTCCGTGAGGAAGCCCAGCTTCACTAGCGCAGACGCAAGGCGGACGTGTGACTCCTTTTGGAGTTTCGTCGCCTGCTCTAACTGCTCTGCTGTAATGACCTTTTCTTTTACGAGAAGGTCGCCCAGCCGCTGAGACATATTTCTCCTGTCAGCCGCGAACGCGGAGGATGCGAAACCGCTGATTTCCGGGGGGATTCAACGGGCATTGGTTCGCACTGACATAAATTGTCAACCCAACGGGTATTCTTAAAAAGTAACTTCGGTACCTGTACTAAGCGCGCAAACCCGCATAAACGTTGGACCAATGGCACGCGGCGTCAAAAATCCCACGAATGACGCATTTCGTCACTCCGCAGATCATGTTCTTCGGTGCGGCTCACCCTCCAGGAACCCGCCCCAAAACACACAGTCAAGGCACGACGTCCGCCCTTCAACCGCGCCGCACATCGCTTCAACAAAATCCACGGCCTCATCGCCGCGTAGCCAAGCACCGCTGCAAAAAGTCACAACCACACTGTGATCACCGCCCTTTGCAGGAGTTCCTCCCTGCCGCAAAGTAGCTGGAGACCTGCCGCCGATGCGGCCCATATAGCCTCAGCGTCTCGCCCGTCGATGCCGGCATTAACGTGAATACCGCTCTCACAATCCGACTGGCACTCTGCGCCGCCATCGCAGCCCTCGCTGCCACTCCGCCTCCAGCCACCCTCCGCGAAGCCGCCCGATCCTCCGCAATCCTCATCGGCGCCGCCACTCGCCCCGCCCAGCTTTCCGAGCCCGCCTACGCCGCCACCCTCGCCCGCGAGTTCAATATGCTCGAGCCCGAAGACGCATTGAAGTGGGAGACCCTCCGTCCCGATCCGCAATCCTTCAATTTCCAGCCAGCCGACCAGCTCCTCGACTTCGCCACCCGCCATAACATGAAGGTCCGCGGCCACACCCTCGTCTGGCACAAACAACTCCCACGATGGCTCACGCAAGCGAGCTTCACTCCCAGCCAGCTTTCGGCTCTGCTCGAGCTCCACATCAAAACCGTCGTCGCCCACTACAAAGGAAAAGTCTTTGCCTGGGATGTGGCCAACGAAGCTTTCGACGAGGGCGCGCGCACCGGCCAACTCCGCAGCACCCTCTGGTATGACCAGCCCGGCATCGGCTATGCGGGAAAGGGTTCAGCCTATCTCGCCCAAAGTTTTCGCTGGGCCCACCAGGCCGACCCGCAAGCTCTGCTCTTCTATAACGAGGCTGAAGCCGACGAACTCAACAAAAAGTCCGACGCCGTCTACGCCATGGTCAGCGACTTCAAACTCCACGGTGTTCCCATCGACGGCGTCGGCCTGCAAATGCACATCGAAAAGCCGCCCGACATCGCCTCCATCTCCGCCAACATCGCCCGCTTTACCGCCCTCGGCCTTCAGGTTCACATCACTGAAATGGATGTCTCGCTCCCCGTCGACGCAAGCGGCAACGCCACGCCCGCCGATCTCCAGATGCAAGCCGCCATTTATCGCCAGATCGCCGAAGCCTGCCTCGCTCACCTCGGCTGCACCGCCCTTCAAACCTGGGGATTCACCGACAAATATTCCTGGATCGGTTCGCACTCCAAAAAAACCCGCGGCGCTGCCCTTCTCTTCGACCGCGACTACCAGCCCAAGCCCGCCTACCAGGCGCTGCGCGACGCGCTGGACTCGAAGCCTCCCGTACCTGCTCATTAGCCTCCCGCGCCCGCAGCCCGCGCGCTTCCTCCGTCCGCCACTCCTCCGCTCAAAATAATACTTAACCTTCCGGCTAACTATTTTCTTGACATCCAGCCGCAGCCGCTCTATATTTAACGCCGCGGTTAACAATCGGAAGCGTTAACAATCAAAACGGTCAACAATCAAAATGGTTAACAATCAAACCCGCGTTTCGGCGGTCTTCGCCGCCCTCGCCGACCCCACCCGCCGCCGCATCGTTCACCATCTTTCGCTGCACGGCGAGACCCGCGTCACCGTGCTCGCCAGCCCTTTTCGCATCTCCCTGCCGGCCATCTCGCGCCATCTGCGCGTGCTCGAAAATGCCCGGCTCATCCAGCGCCAGCGCCACGGCCGCGAGCATCTCATCCGCGCCCACAACGCCGGCCTCGAAGACGCCCGCCAGTGGATCGCTCAGTGCGCCGCCGGATGGGATTCCGGCTTCGATCGCCTCGACCAGTTACTGCGCGCCGCTCAATCTCAGCCTCACCAACTCGATCCCAAAAACAAGGAAAAGAAACGATGAAATCCGAAGTGATCGTCGGCGACAATCGCCTGCAAATGACCCGCATCTTCGACGCTCCGCCCGCGCTCGTCTTTGCCTTCTGGAATCAGGTCGACCGCCTCGAACAATGGTGGGGCTGCAAGGAAACGGCTAGCGCCAACTGCACCATCGATTTTCGAGTCGGCGGTTCTTTCGTCTGTGTCATGCAACTCAGCACGGGCGAGTTCACCTACACCGGCATTTACGATGAGATCGTCGAGCCCGAAAAAATCGCCTGGCACGCCGACTTCGGCCCCACCACCACCCGCGTCGTCGTCGAATTCATCGACCTTCAAAACGCCCGGACCAAGCTCGTTCTCACCCAGGTCGGCTTCCCGAACCATGCCCTCTGCGAGAACGTCTCTCGGGGCACCAACGATTCCTTCGACAAGCTCGATTCCCTGCTCGCCCGCGTGTTAGTCTAGCGCTCTGTTTTTTATCAACCGGCTCTTCGCAACCGCGTCGAACTCGGCGAAATCTGCAGTCTCGGTAAAAACGCTTCGAAAGGATTAAGAAACCGCCGATGAACGTCGCGCGCATCGCTCTAGCCTCCCTCGGCGCATTCCTGGCCTACTTCGTCGTAGGAGGCCTCTCTTTCGCCCTGGTCCCATCCCTCAAGACTGAGTTCCTCAAATATCCCACCGTTTACCGCACACAAGAGGGCATCAAGGCCGCGATGCCCGTCGGCATGGCCTTCATGCTCCTCGCCATCGTTGCCCTCGCCGTCATCTTCGCCATGCTCGATCGCACTGGCCTCAACGGAGCCGGCCTCGGCGCACTCTTCGGCGCGCTCATCGGCGTCTTCGCCATCGGTTCCTTCGTCGTCCACAATTACGTCAACCTCCAAATCGGAGCCCTGCTCGCCCTCCAGCAATCCATCGTCTATTTTGTCGAATGGGTTGTAGTCGGCACAGTGATCGGTCTCATCTACCGCCCGCACTGACCACACCACGGCTGTCTCAACAACGTACCGCGCTTGCCAACCACCGACGACTAACGACCAACGACTCTCTATAATGAATCCGATCTCCGGCCTTCGTCGCCGGAGCGACGCCTTGCCCCAGCCCGGCCCAATTCGCGATGACACCCGGCCCTCCCGCCGCGGCCGGGCTCTCATCACCCTCACCATCGCCGCCTTTTTTCTGCTCGCAATTCTGGTCGCGCAGGCGTCGTTCAATCTCAAAAACATCAGTCCTGATACCAACCAGCAGCTCTACTTTTTCGCCACCCTCACCGGCCTCATCTTCGCCGCCTTCGTCGCCCTCTGTTTCGTGCTCGGCCGTAACCTCCTCAAGCTCTTCGCTGAGCGCCGCCTCGGAATCGCCGGCTCCAAATTTCGCACTCGCCTCGTCGTCGTAAATCTTCTTCTCTCATTCCTGCCCGTGATTGCCATGTTCTGGTTCTCCTACGGGCTCATGAACCGCTCCATCGACAAGTGGTTCTCGCAGCCCGTCGAAGAGGTCCGCGCCGATACTGCCGCCATGTCCGCGCTGCTCTTCGACTACGCCGGACTCAACGCCACCTCGGAAGCCCAGTCCATCGCCCAGTCCGAAGAATTTCAGGACGCCTTCGCGCACAAAAATACCTCCGGCCTCAACGACGAACTGCAAGAGCACATCCCCACCCTTCAAGGCGGATTCGTCATCACCCTGCTCGATGGTGAAGTCGCCGCCGCTCTCCACAGTCCGGCCGTCTGGCCGCAAATGAAGGGCAGCTTTCCGCTCGCCCAGGCCTTGCGCGGAGAGAATCCGCATTTTCAGTGGGGCCCTACCGAATATGTTGTCGGATCCGCCGTCGTCGGCAAAGGTGCCGTGATCGTCGCCATGCCACTGCCGCCCAAGTTCGCGCAAACCGCGCGCCAGATTCAGGAGAGCCAGCAGCGCTACATCGAACTCGCCCGCCAGCGCAAACTCGTTCGCCGCATCTATCTCGGATTCCTGCTCCTCCTCACCGTCCTCGTCCTCTTCGCTTCCACCTGGCTCGCGCTGTTTCTCTCCAAGCTCGTCAATCGCCCGGTCGCCGCCATCGCCGCCGGAACCGAAGCCATCTCTAAAGGCCAACTCGATTACCGCGTCGATATCCGCGCCACCGACGAACTCGCCGAGCTCGTCCAGTCTTTCAACAGCATGGCCGAACAGCTCGAATCCAGCCGCCATCAGATCGAAGCCTCCAGCCGCGAACTCGGCAACGCCAACGAAGCCCTCGAGGGCCGCCGCCACTACATCGAAACCGTTCTCGAAAGCCTTCCCACCGGCGTAGTCTCCATCGATGCCGCGCGCCGCGTCACCCTCGCCAACGCCGCCTTCTCCCGCATGTTTCATCCCGATCGCCCCGAGTTCGCGAGTCCCGCCGCGCTCGCCAATCTTCCTCTCGCAGCCCTCCTGCCGCTTGACGTCCTCGACGATCTCGAACCTCTCTTGCGCCGCGCCGATCGCATGGGCCTCACCGCCGCCAACATGGAAATCGCGTTGCCCCACTCCAAGCTCAACGTGGCCGTCACCATCTCCGCCCTCGACTATCCCGCCACGCGCCTCGGATATGTTCTGGTCTTCGAAGATCTCTCCGATCTCCTGCGCGCACAGAAGCAGGCCGCCTGGCGTGAGGTCGCGCGCCGCGTTGCGCACGAAATAAAAAATCCCCTCACTCCCATCGCTCTTTCCGCTGAGCGCATTCACCGTCATCTCGCGCGCGGCTCCGCGCCTGATGCCACCTCGCTCGAAGTCATTCGCGCCTGTGCTGACACCATCAACAATGCCGTCGAAACCGTCCGCAGCCTGGTCGATGAATTCTCCGTGCTCGCGCGCTTCCCCGCCTCCCGCCCGCAACCGGCCAGCCTCAACAATCTCGTCGAAAGCGCGCTCACTCTTTTTGGCGGGCGTCTCCAAGGCATTCGCGTTCGCACTCACCTCGCCCACGATCTGCCCGCCGTCATGGCCGATCCCGAGGCCATCAAACGCGCCGTCGCCAATCTCATCGATAACGCCGCCGAAGCCATGCGCGATTCCATGCTCAAAGAGATCACCATCTCCACCACCCTCGTCGCCAGCCGCGACGCCGTGGAACTATCCGTCTCCGACACCGGTCACGGCGTCTCGCGCGACGTAAAAGAAAGATTGTTTCTCCCCTACTTCTCCACCAAGCAGCGCGGCACTGGCCTCGGCCTCGCCATCGTCAGCAGAATTATCGAAGACCACAACGGCTCCATTCGCGTGGAAGAAAACAAGCCCGTAGGCAGCCGCTTCGTAATCGAGCTGCCGGTAGCCGTCGAAGCAGCCGTCGCTCCCGTAGCCTAAGCAGAAGTCGATTTGAAAAGGTGCGGCTTCAGCCGCATCGTGGTACACCTGAAATGACTTGCGGCTTTAGCCGCTGAGGGAAAATGGTCAACATCCTCATCGTCGACGACGAATCCGGCATCCGCGAGTCCCTCCAGGGCATCCTCGAGGACGAAGGCCACAAAACCGCCACCAGCCCGAGCGGCGAAGACTGTCTCGATCTGCTCCGCAAATCCACCTTCGACGTCATCCTCCTCGACGTCTGGCTCACCGGCATCGACGGCCTCGAAGTCCTCCAGAAAATTCGCCAGCTCGACGATCCGCCCGAGGTCATCATGATCTCCGGCCATGGCACCATCGAGACCGCCGTCCGCGCCACCAAACTCGGAGCCTATGATTTCGCAGAAAAGCCGCTCTCGCTGGAAAAAACTCTCATCCTGGTAAAAAATGCCGCCGAGGCCCGCCGCCTCCGCCACGAGAATCTCGACCTCCGCAAGCAGCTCCAATCAAAAAGCGTCATCGTCGGTGACAGCGTCCCCATGAAAGCTCTCCGCCAACAGATCGCTCTCATGGCGCCCACCAACGGCCGCGTTCTCATCTTTGGAGAATCCGGCACCGGCAAAGAACTCGTCGCCCATGCCATCCACACCCAGAGCCTGCGCAAAAACGAAACCTTCGTCGAGATCAACTGCGCCGCCCTCCCCGAAGATTTAATCGACAGCGAACTCTTCGGCCATCGCAAGTCTTCGTTCCCCGGCGCAACTACCGATAAAGAGGGCAAGTTCCAACGCGCCGATCGCGGCACGCTCTTCCTCGATGAAGTCGGCGACATGAGCCTCAAGACTCAGTCCAAGGTTCTGCGCACGCTCGAGCAGCAGCGCTTCGTCCCGGTTGGCAGCGACGATCCCGTCACCGTCGATGTCCGCGTCATCGCCTCCACCAACAAAGACCTCGAAGATGAAATCACCAAAGGCAATTTTCGCGAAGATCTTTTCTACCGCCTCAACGTAATCCCTTTCGTAGTCCCGCCGCTGCGCGAGCGCAAAGAAGATATCCCGCTCCTCGCCCGCCACTTCCTCAAGGAATTCGCCTCCGCCTACGGCCGCCGCACTCGCGAAATCACCGACGACGCCGTCGACTCCCTCATGCGCTACGCCTGGCCCGGCAACGTGCGCGAGCTGCGCAACGTTATCGAGCGCATCGTCATCATGAACCCCACCACCACCCGCTTCGAGCGCAAGCATCTTCCGCCCCTCGTCCACAGAGACGGCGCCCGCCGCGCCGCCGGCGCCGAACCCTCCACCCTCCATCAGGCCCGAGCCGCATACGAGCGCGATTACATCCTCAAAAAGCTGGACGAAAATCACGGCAACATAAGCCGCACAGCCGAGGTTCTTGGCCTCGAGCGCAGCCATCTCTACAGAAAAATGAAAACTCTGGGAATAACCGCCAAGGAATAAAGGATTTCAGGAAGTGGAAACCAGCGAAGAGAAGTAAGTA
>JBAWAI010000405.1:0-3913 GCA_049589215.1 Terriglobales bacterium
AGCGCATTCTGCCCGTGATTCGCGATTTGAAAAAACGCCGGCCGCAGGCTGTGATCAGCGTCGACACTTATAAAGCGGGCGTGGCGCGAGCGGCGATTGATGAGGGCGCCGAGGTGGTCAACGATATCAGCGGGTTCCGCTGGGACGCGAAGATGGCGAAGACGTTGGCGGAGCTGAAGGTTGGGGCGGTGCTGATGCACACGCGCGGCCGGCCGGAGGAGTGGCGTACGCTGCCGCCGATTGGAGACCCGGTGCTGCTGGTGAAACGCGAATTGCGGCAATGGGCCGAGGCTGCCGGGCTGGCGGGCATCAAGCGCGACCATCTGGTGCTCGATCCGGGATTCGGGTTTGGCAAACGGCTGGAGGAGAATTATCCGCTGCTCGCGCACTTTGGCGAGCTGCAGCAGATGGGCTTTCCGCTGCTGGCGGGAGTCTCGCGCAAATCTTTTATTGGACGCGCGCTGGCGAGCGACGGCAACGACGCGCCGGTCGAAAGGCGCCTCTATGGCACGCTGGCGGCGGAGGCGCTGTTGATTCTGAAGGGAGCGCACATCATCCGCACGCATGATGTGGCCATGGCCTCGGAAGCGGCGCGGTTGGTGGATGCGGTAGTGGCGAGCGGAGGGTAGGGGGAAAGTCAGAAGTTAGAAGTCAGAAGTTAAAAGCCAGGCCCGACGTTTGAAGATTTTCACTTCTAACTTCTGAATTCTAACTTCTGACTTTGAACTTCTGAGTTTGGTTTTTATGCCATGGCCGCGGCTGCGGCGCTTGGCTTGAACGCGGGCAGGCGAATTTCAAATACCGCGCCGCCCTCGGGACGATTGAAGCAGGTGATCTGTCCCTTGTGATCCTGAACGACGCCGTAGGTGGCGCTGAGTCCAAGGCCGGTGCCTTTGCCGACGGGCTTGGTGGTGTAGAAGGGATCGAAAACGCGACTCGGATTGCGGAGGCCGGGGCCACTGTCGGCGAACTGGACGATGACGTCTTCGGCTTCACGCCAAACGGCAATCTGAAGGCGGCCGCCACCCACCTCCTGCAAGGCGTCGACAGCGTTCTCGACGATCTGCACAAAGGCCTGGAGCAGCTGGTTGGAGTTGCCGATGACGCGCGGCACGGCGTCCATATTTTCGACGACGAGGCTGATGTTGCGGTTTTCGAGTTTGAAGCCTTCCATCTGAACGGCGCGCTGCAAGAGCGGCTTGAGTTCGAGCGGAATTTTTTCGCCCGGAGTCTGTTGCGCGAAGCTCAGCAGATCAGCGACCAGTTCGCGCGTGCGGCGCGCCTGCTGGCCGATCTTCTGGGCATTGGCCAGCTGCTCGAATGAGAGATTGCCGCTGGCCGCCATGCGCTCACTGCTGTCAAGAATGGCGGAGAGCGGATACTCGAGTTCGCTCGCGGCGAGCGCGACCAGCTCGCCGAGCGAGGCCAGCTTGGCCTGTAGGATGGCGCGTCCCTGGAGGCGTTCGAGATTATCGAAACTCTGGCGCGAGCGGTTGAGGAGATCGACCAGGCGGCGATCGAGCAGGTATTGCTTGAGAAAAAGAAAGAAAGCGAGAATGGCGACGCCCGCCATGGCGACGGCGAAACGGATGTGGCGGAGATAGAGCGAGTCGTGACTCTTGAAGAGGGCGAGGTATCCGAGAACGGGCAGAGAGAGCAGAGCGAGCTGGGCAAACAATGGAACGACCACGCCGCGACGCTTCGAAGTCAAGCCCATGACAGTGCTATCGGCCAGCATCGAGCGCCCCATGAGGGTCATGCCAAGAAAAGTGAGCACCGCGGCGAGGAACGGGATATCGTACAGGCCGCCGGTATGGTAGGTGCCGCGCGCGATGGCGGCGTTCATGGCCTCTGACGCGAAGGTGTAAAGAAAACTTCCGGCGAAGATCCATCCGTAGAGTTTTCGCCACGGTCCGGCGCTGGCAAAGTAGGCGGCGGCCGACAGGCCAACCACCATCATCCCCTCGACGACGTAGAGCAGATCCCAGCGCAGGCTGTAGATCGAAATATTGGTGACCAGGTATTCGTCGGGGAAGACAAAGAACGCGTAAATCACCACCCACCAGCCGAGCAGGATGAGGACGTTCAGAGTATTGACGAAGCGGCCCTCATAGCCGTCCATGTCGCTGGGGCGCAGAGAGACGGCGGCCATGAGCGGGACGACGTGGAGGAAAAGAACGATGTCTCCTGCAAACGGGTCGGGCAAGGGGCGGCGGAGAATGAGTTCAAACCAGCACCAGCACACCTGATTGAAGCACCACATGGCGAGACTGGCGGTGACCAATCCCCAAAACAGGCGGACGTGCCCACGGCTGTCGAGGGTGTTTCGAAACGAGAAATAGGCGGCGGCCAGCAGGACAGCCAGAGGAACCAGATCACCCATGGCGATCTGGAAGATCCCGTGGAAGACCAACGGGGCGAGCGCAAAGGCGACGAGCAGACCAATTGCACACACTACGGCCGAGATGGGACGAAGGGGCACCGCTGTCTATCTTAATGACTCAGGCGGGTTATGTTGAGGTCACGGCGGCGTTACCGGAGGTTACCGAAGTAACCTGGGAAGTGGCGGGTACGCGCGGACCGGATGTTGGTAGCATAGCGATGGATCATCCAGCGCTGCTTCGTCAGTCGGTTTACGGGGCCTCCGTGTAAAAGCTCGATCGCCATTCAGCGATGAGGAAACTTCCACCCAAGGGCGGTCGCGGTTCGGGAAAGCAGGATCGGCGGCAGCTTCACGTCATTTATGAAGACGATGCAATTGTAGTTCTCAATAAGCCGGCCAAGCTGCTGGCGGTGCCCGCGGATGACTCCGATACTCCATCTGCGCTGTCGCTTCTCTCGGAGCAACTGAAGTCAAAGCGGCAACGAGCCCATGTGGTCCATCGCATCGATCGCTACACGTCCGGGATTCTGCTGTTTGCGAAAACCTGGCTGGATCGAGAAGCGCTGGTTCAACAGTTTCTGCGCCACACTCCGGAGAGGCAATATCTGGCGGTGGTTCGCGGCCATCTCCGGGTTAGAGAAGGAACGCTGGTTCACTACTTTCGGCAGGAGGGAATGTTTCAAAGGGTGACCACTGCGAGCGATGCAAAATCGGCTCGCGCTGAACTTCGCTATTCGGTCGAACGTCCGCTGCGCGGCGCATCGCTTGTCAGAGTGTCGCTGGTGACGGGATTACAGAATCAAATCCGGGTGCAGTTTTCGGCGATCGGCCACCCGGTGATCGGCGACAGAAAGTACAATCCATCAGAAGCGCAGGAGCAGCGGATTACCCGGGCGGCTCTCCACGCAGCGCACCTTCAGTTCATTCATCCACGCTCGGGAGATAGCGTCTCCTTTGACTGCGAACTTCCGCTGGACTTTCAGTCTCTTCTTCAGGCATTGGGGTTGCCGATTCGCGGACGGCGGTGACATGCCACAGCAGTTCGTTCGTCTGGTACCAGTCAAGGACATTCGGGATACCCCCCCTCACCGTGGCCTGGAATCATCGAGTTAGCGACAAATTCCTCTCAAAGTATTGAACGCGTGAGGCTTAGAGGTAAAGTATTGAGTGCAATATGGTTAGGTGGCAAAGTCGGCTATTTTGCGGATCTTCCCCCGTAAAGTATTCAGGAATAAAGACTTATGTGTAATGTATTCCGGAATAAGGAGTTATGCGCCAGAGTTCCGCGCTAACTGCGCGCTCTCCGCGCGCGGAGGCTGCACGGCATCTGCCTGCAAAGAGGGTGCCCGTGTCTCGAGTCTTGTCTTTTTTCAAAGAACCAAATCGCGTTTTTCAAAGAGCCAAATCGCGTTTCAGAAAACCAAATCGCGTTGCAAAGAACGAATCGCGCTGGGCGCTTGGTTCGCTCTTTTTTTATGGTTAGGTTTTATGGTTGGGCTTTTCGGGCGGCTAAGTCAAGGACTTTTGCGA
>JBAWAI010000406.1:0-3434 GCA_049589215.1 Terriglobales bacterium
GCCCCAACCTCCGCCGTAGCCTCTGCCCCCGCCATTCAGCAACATCCCCAAGAGCAGGCCCGACCAAAGTCCGCCTCCACCGCCCGGCCTCCCGTGTCCGCCACCGCGTCCGCTCACTGCAGCCCACACCACGAAAATGATGATCGCAATCACAATCAGCGCGGCCACGCCGCCTGTCCCGTGGGGAGCGGATCCGCCCCTCGGCGATGCCGGCGCCGGTGCGCTTTGTAGCGTTACTCCCGCGTCCTGCGCGATGACGTCAGCAACGCTCGTAGTCATCAGCGTGACGGCGCCACTGTAATTCCCGGCGCGCAACAGCGGAACCGCCTCGCGCCCAAAGTCGCCCACTTTCCCGTCGGGAAGAATCGATTCCAGCCCGTAGCCAACGTGAGTCCAATACTTGTGATCTTGTGTCGCGAGCAGAATCAGGACGCCGCGATCGCTGCCCTTTTTACCGATGCCCCACGCCTGATACAGCGCCACGCCGTAGTCGAAAATCTCCTGGCCGTCGGTTGATTTGACCAGCACGACAGCCATTTGCGCGTTGGCTTTTTCCTCCACCTCGTGGCAGAGATCGTTCAGCTTCGACTGCGAGTTCGCATCCAGCACGCCCGCGAAATCGTTAACGTAGTTGGAGGGATGCAGTGACGCGATCGGCTCGGCATGCAGGCACAGGACCGCCGCCGCGAGTAAAACCCAAACAAAGATCGCGCGCCTGAGGATTGGTTTCACCAGACGGAAATTGTACAGGACGAAACCCGAGCGCTCCGAGACTTGGTGACTTAGAGATTCGGATGTTCAGGTTTCCTTTCGCAGGCCGGCCGACGAATCGCCTCTTTTCCGCTTAATTTCCCGTAGCAATATATTTCTGCACTTCCTCATCCAGCAACTGAAGCGGCAGCGACCCATCGCGCAACACGGCATCGTGAAAATCGCGCACATCGAATTTTGCACCCAGCTTCGTCTCTGCCTGCTTGCGCAACTCCGCAATCTTCAACTGACCCATTTTGTAAGAGAGCGCCTGCGCCGGCCATGAAATATAGCGATCGACCTCTTCAATCGCCTGCGTGGGCGCGTGCGCGCGCAGGTAATCCTGTGCCTGCTCGCGCGTCCAACCCATCGAGTGAATGCCGGTATCGATCACCAGACGCGCCGCGCGAAACCGTTCGCTCGCCAGTTGCCCGAACTTGTTATACGGGTCTTTAAACAATCCAAGCTGCGCCCCAAGCGACTCCGCATACAGTGCCCAGCCCTCCGCATACGCGCTGTTGCCGTAAAACTTGCGAAACTCAGGCAAGCCTTTCTGCGACCGCGCCAGCGACCCTTGGAAAATGTGTCCCGGAATCGCCTCGTGAAGAACCAGCGATTCCTTATCATATTTCACCTGCTTTTCCGGCTGATACGCTCGCAGGTTGAACCATCCCGGCGTGCTGCCGTCAGGCGATGGCGCCTGCGCATTCGATGCGTTTGCCTGCTCACGATCTTCCGGAATCGCGCGAATGCCGAAGAGCAGCATCGGAATGTGCTTGAACTGGTTCGGCAGCTCCGGCTCAATGATCATCGCCGCATTGCGGCAATACTCCAGCATCTCTTCTTTCGAATGAAATTTTTGGCTGGGATCGTTCTCAAGCTTCACCTGAAGTTCGCTGACCGATCCCTGAAAGCCCGTCTGTCGCGCGATCGCCAGCATCTCGGCTTCAATCCGGTCAACTTCGCCCAAACCGATATTGTGAATCTCTTCCGGCGTCGCGTCGGTTGTGGTCAGTCGGCGAATCAGCACGCGATACGCCTCCGCTCCGCCCGGCATCGACAAAATGCCCACCCCCGCGCGCACTTTCGGGGCATAGGTCGTCTGCATGTAAGCAAGTGCCTTGCGCCACGCCGGATGAAAATCGTTCTCGAACGCAGCCGTCGCTTCCTTGCGCAAACGCTCGCGCTCCGCCTCCGGAATGCTCGGCGGCATCTTCTTCAGGAAAAACAGCAGCGGCGTCGTCGAGGCGTCCTGCCCCACCTGTGCGGTCAGTTGCGTGATCACCAGGTCAGAGACGATCTTCGGCTGAGTCCAGCCTCGCGCGGTCGCCTCGTCTAAAATCGCAATGTTCTGATCCACATACGCGGGCACCGCGTGAATGCGCGCAATGATGTTCTCGCAATCCTTCACCGTAAACGCCGGCATGCGGTCGATCACGAGATATACGTTGTTGTGGAAGCCGGTCATCTGGCCGACGCGCAGCAGATAAGTCTCAAGGTCAAACGCATCCAGTTGCGTGCGCAGGTCGTAGCGCATCAGCTTCACGCTCAGCTGATCCTGTTCCGGTAGGGAAGCCTGCTGGGCAAAGAATTTCTCGTCCGTCGCGAGCGCCCGTTCAAGATGGGCCCGCCGCTCAGCCCGGCCTTCGTTCGAAAGATCAGACCAGCGATCGTCATATTCGTGCCGCCCGACATTAGTGGCGAACTCAGGCGAGTCCCGCAGGCGCTCCTCAAAGTAATCCGCGAAAAACTTGGCCAGCTCAGGTGAACCGGACTGCGAGGCCACTGGCTTCGGCGACGAGTGTGCCGACAGCGGATCAGTTCCCTTGGTGACGACCTGTGCGACTAATGCGAACGGAGTAACAAGTGCGCCAAATAAAACGAGCCCAAAAGCACTTTGCAGTTTCATGTCTTTCCTCCCAACTTCTAAGGCGGGGATTGTATAACGGCAGAAGCCTTAAGGACGATGCGGCAAACACAGGCATACCTGCGCAATCGCGCTCCGCGCGGTTGTGAAGGGTATTAGGAAGTGTCGATTCACCCAAAAAATGCAAGCCGAAGACGTCCGATCCCTATTGGGTCTTCAGGATCATCTGCACTCCACCCTCGAGCTTCACGTTCTTCTTTTTGGACGTCAGAATCGAGTCCTGTGCCGTTCCTTGGCGAAGTTCCACTTCCGACATCCCGATTGCTCCCTTCGCATTGTAGGGCATCTTGGCACCGAGCTGGAGCGGCGAGGTGTTATCCCCCATTGGCATACGGCACCACCATAGAGGTTCGGATTGCCACCCCCCGAGTTGGTTGAAGCTGCCGGACCGCCCACTCCCTGAGATTGGCGTGCGCCTCCCCATTTGCGTGGTCATGTCTTGATCGGTCGACGGATTGAATTGATCGGGGTATCCCACGGCCTTGATAAACGCTGGCAGAGCCATCGATGTCCCATTCTTCAGGACCATCTTGTCAAACACGATGCGCAGCGTCGAAGCCGTGTCGCCCTGGTGCTGCCTAGCCTCGACCACGTGCCCGATGATCTCGCAGCCCTTTGTCGCGAGGCCTGGCGGCACCGAGTTGAGGTCGTCCATCGTTTTGGCAACGACTTGTTCCCCGACCTGCGCCTTCTTGGCGTCAACGGTCTTATCGAGCTTCACGCGAATCAAAGTTCCGGGCGTGAACTGCATTACTAC
>JBAWAI010000407.1:0-8385 GCA_049589215.1 Terriglobales bacterium
CAGTTGTACACAGACGTTCTCAACATTTTTCAACAACTACCTTGGGTTACGTTGGCCGGGGCGAGACACTGCAGCTTCAAGGCAATGAGTGAGCACCGCCCTTGGAGTTATCAATCGTACCGTGATATCTAGCGGACTCGATGTCCCGGCGGCGGATGCGTTTTTCGTGATGTCAATCGCGTCGGCTACGCGTTGATAAGGAACCCCATCGTCAGCAAAGAGCATAAGCGTTCGGTGCAGCCGCGGGCTGTAAACTTCTGACAAACGACCGGCGAGACCGTTCCAGTCTTCCTGCTCTTGATTCAGAAAGACCTCGCCTGCGTCGGTCAAACGCAGGACGATGAGCCGGTCGCCCTCATATTCGCAACCGAGTGTTGCGGGTGTCATGCCGACGTACAGGCCCGTCGGGGTCTCATAGGAGGAGTACTCCATAAACACCAATCCGGCGAGAATCGCTAGACTGGGCGCTGCTATGACGGGAAATGGGACTCGCGAAAATAGGGCAGCGAGTGGGAACTTCTGATTGAATCTAAAGTGTCGGCTCGTTCTCACGGGCACGTCGTTAGAGATTTCAATTTCAAGCAAGTCTATGCGCGTGCGGAGGTAGTTATAGGACCATGTTGCCGGAATGGCAACAAGCAGTCCAGCGACGGTTGTAATAAAGGCGACTGTCACTACCCCTGAGGCCATCACTGCTGCCAGCGCGGAATCTGCCACAATGTCGATCCCTCGGAATCCGGTCACAATGCCGCTGCATGCGCCTGAAAGTCCGAGGTATGGGGCGACCAAGGCAATTGATTTCAGAGCGCCCACTTTGACGCTGAGGTCGGCGACCAGTTTCCTGCGACTGAGCTGAAATGCCCTGCTCGCTGTATCAATCGCTTCCGCACGACGAGCCAAGTGGTAGCTGTAGTAAACGCGGGTGACGACAACGAGAATGTGCGCGAGCATGAGCGCAAACACGATGACATCGAGGCGCTGCAACAAGTTCATCCAGTGCCACAAGTATCGGAAATTCCATTCATGCCCGTGCATTTGCGACCTTGGGACGGATTCCGAGCGTCAGGAAGACTGTACTCCTCGGCTGCTGCCTTATGAGGGAAGACACCACACGACCCGCTGAGGTTCCCAACTGTTGAACCCGGCGATTACCCTCACAAACCAGCCCCGGCGCTCAAACCCCGTGCTATTTCGCGGGCCTTCTCGGCACAGCCATGATGGTGGCCATCATGGTTGCAACCACCTTCTCTCTGCCGTCGCTGATGGCGAAGGCATCCGCGGTACAGACTGTCAGGGTCCGTCCCGCTCTCTTCACTTGCGCTCGGGCCGCGAAGATCTCGCCGGCGGCGGGTGCCAGGAGATTCACCTTGAACTCCACCGAGAGGACATCCTTATCGTCCGCGGCCACGGTTAAGGCGGCATAACCGCAAGCGGAATCGAGCACCGCCGTGATCGCACCCGCGTGCAGGTAGCCGTTCTGTTGCGTAAGATTGGGCGAAAATGGCAGGCGAATCTCCACCCCGCCTTGAACCACTGCCGTGAGCTCGGCTCCCAAAGTGGACATGAAGGCCTGCCTGGAAAAACTCCGCCGGACGCGTTCCTCGTATGGGGTCACGTACTTGCGCTCACGCCAGCCTATTTCGCGGAGGGTACCTACTTCGTCTCAATCTTCAAATCAATATAAACCTGCTGCCGATCATCAAACTGGCTGACCGTCTTGGTGTGGCTCCGTCGCTTGTTGAACTGCGCGTACACCTCGTAGTCAATGGTCGGTTGCAGCGCAGGAAAGCGATACGTTCCCTCAGGACCAACAATGTAGGTCTTCACAGAGTGGTCCCGCGTGTTCGTCAGGTACACTACCGCATCCGGCAGGGGGCCGTCTCCGCTATCGATCACCTTTCCCGTCAGCAGCCGGGTCTTGTCTTCCTTCTTCGGTTCGCGCCCAAAGAGCTGTGGCGCAGCCGCCACGGGCGCAGGCCGCAACCCAACAAACACCAGCCCGAGCAATCCCACCGTTATAAGTGCCTTTTTCATACGGTCTATTGTGACGGTTCCGGCACGCAAAGGCTACCGCAATTCCACTATTGCCATGCCAGGTGGAGGCTGATGTCCTGGCGCTCGTCGCCGTCGACGTGCACTTTGACCTCTTCACCCGCCCGCAGATGCCTTCCATCGGCGGCTTTGTATCCCTTCACGTCGGCCCAAACGACGTAGTCGGCCGGTCCAACCGGCACGCGCTGGGCAAACTCTCCCGTATGGTTCGAGTAAAGCTCCCAGCGGGCCTTGTTTTCTTTGTCGCTGGCCCGACGAATCTTCACCATTACGGCGAATAGCTGATGGCCCTCGGCATCAAAGACGGTTCCGAAGATCAGCGCGTAGGGCTTGGCCGCGGCAGAGTCCGCACCCCTCGCCGTGGTAGGAGCGAGGAAAGCCCCTGTGAGCAAGACCCCGCAGGCGATCCAGGCAAGCGGTTTCATGCCGACGCTCGCGATCTCAGTCGTCGTCCTCGTCTTCATCGACTTTCTTCACTGTATCCTCTTCGTCGTCTTCCTCGTCGTCGTCGACCTCGTCTTCGCCGACCTTTTTGAGTTCGACAGGATTCACAGTGATCACCTCGAAGTCCGAGCCGCATTCCGGGCACGAGACCACGGCCCCTTCATCGACCTCATCTTCTTCGATGTCCAGATCGGTCTCGCATTCAGGACAGTACACCATTCGTCTCCTCCAGGTTCTTGGCCCCCTGTTATATTTAGGTTCTTCGCGAGGAAAAGGTCAAGTGCCCATTCCAGAAAATTCCAATATTGCTGAGATGCAATACAAGACGGTTCGATGCACGTCTGTCCGGCGCGGATTCGTCATAAAACAAGCCCGCTGGTTTGCCGGACTCGTCTATGCAGGCATCGTTGCTCTGGTGCTTGCCGGGAGCCCATCTGCGGGACGGGCGCAGCAATCGGCAACCCGGCCCAGCGCCGTTGATGCCGGTATCGCTGATCCTCATATCAGCGAGGCGATCAAACAGGTGTCGGCGGAGCGCATCCAGCAGACAATCAAAAAACTGGTCAGCTTCGGTAACCGCTCAACGATTTCGCCGCAGGACGAAGCAACGGTTAAGGCGGGCAAAGGCGTGGGCGCGGCCCGCGACTGGATCCAAAGCGAATTCGAACGTTATTCGAAGAACTGTGGTGGCTGCCTCGAAGTCAAAACCGATGCTTTCATCGAGCAGCCGCAGGACCGGATCAAAACGCCCACTCAAATCACCAATGTTTATGCGGTTCTGCGCGGATCCGATCCCGCGCAGGCCAGTCGAATTGTGCTCGTCACCGGGCACTACGACTCGCGCAACAGCGACACTTTCAACGGCACCGATCCGGCGCCCGGCGCAAACGACGACGGCAGCGGCACAGCCGTCAGCCTGGAATGCGCCCGCGTTTTGAGCAAGTACAAATTTCCGGCAACGATCATCTTTCTGACGGTGGCGGGTGAAGAGCAGGGACTGAACGGCAGCAAGCATTTTGCCCAGATGGCCAAGCAGCTGGGCTGGAAGATCGAAGCTGTCCTCAATAATGACATCGTGGGCGGCGACCGCAATCCGCAGCAGGATCCCAGCGTAGTTCGCGTGTTTTCGGAAGGCATACCAAACGCCGCGACTGACGCCGAAATCAAGCGTATCCGCGGCCTCGGCGGTGAGAACGACTCGCCTTCGCGTGAACTTGCACGCTACATCGCCGGTGTCGGCCGGGCATACGATGCAGGATTAAAGCCAGTGCTCGTCTTTCGCCTCGATCGTTTCCTCCGTGGCGGCGATCATCTTTCCTTCAATCAGCAGGGCTTTGCGGCCATCCGTTTTACCGAATTCCGCGAAGACTTCCACCACCAGCACCAGAACGTGCGCGCCGAAAATGGCATCGAGTATGGCGATCTGCCGAAGTATGTCAACGATGATTTTGTGGCGCGCGTAGCCTCTTTAAACGCCGCGTCCCTGGCCTCATTGGCGTTGGCGCCCGCTCCACCAGCGAACGTGAAAATGGTGACGAAGAACCTCGAAAACGACACGACGCTAACGTGGGATGCCTCAGCGGGCGCAACCGCCTACGAAGTCGTCTGGCGGGCCACCAGTGCGCCCGATTGGGAGCACGCCCAAACGGTAAGTAGCGGCACGCGTGCAATCCTCCAGATTTCGAAGGATAATGTGATATTCGCTGTCCGCGCCCTCGACAGTGCCGGCCACCGCAGCCTGCCCGTCGTGCCCGAACCCGAAAGGTAAGAAAATCCTTCATGAGCCGCGGCGGCACCATCTCGTTCAGCTTCCCGCCCTTTGCCGGATGGGTGCGCCGGATCATCATAACGTGCACAGCAATTTTCTTTGCTGAGCTCATACTCGGGCAGGTGTTTAAAGTCAACCTGCGCTGGGTGGGCGAATGGTTTGGGTTGATTCCTGTGTCCGTGATGAAGGGAGATATCTGGCAACTCGTCACTTATTCGTTGCTGCACCAGGGCTGGAGCCACCTGTTCTTCAACATGCTCACGCTCTGGTTTATCGGCGCCTATCTCGAGCGCGACTGGGGTCCTCGCCGCTTCATCGAGTGCTACCTGTTTTGTGTGGTGGGTGCGGCTCTGGTAACCGTTGCCGTTGCTTATACGGGCTTCCTCGGGATGAAGCCGGGCGCCGAAACTGTCGGCGCATCGGGCGGCATCTTTGGCCTTCTGATGGCCTTCGGCATTCTTTACGCCGACCAGGAAATGTTCCTCTTTCCGCTGCCGTTTTCAATCAAAGCGAAGTACGTGGTCGGTATCTGGATTCTGATTGCGATCTACGCCATCTTCGATCCAACTCAAAAGGGGGTTGCGGGTTTCGCGCACCTCGGCGGATTGCTCTTCGGATTCCTGTTCGTCAAGTTCATGCCGCGCCGCGGTTTGAGTAGCACGGCATCCGAGCAATACTTCGGCGTCCGCAACTCCTATTACCGATGGAAACGGCGGCGCGCGGCTCGGAAATTCGAAGTCTACATGCGCGACCACGACCGCAAGGTCAACTTCGACGAGCATGGCAACTACATCCCGCCCGAAGATCAGGACAAGCCCAATGGCGGCGGGAAGTCGGGCTGGGTGAATTAATCAGGGTTCACTGTGGAAATGCACAGCGCGCTGAGAAAAATCGGTTCAGCATTGGCCGACTATCCTCCCTAGCCAAAGAACTCGTCGAATCTGGCAAACACGCGCGCGGGAAGAGTTGAAGCCTGCACCTTTCCACTAAATCCCAAATCGTGCCCGGCGTCTTTTACCTCCAGGAATTCCTTTTTCGCCGGAATCAGCTGTAGCGCCGTCTTCATCTCCTCGACGCTGCCAAACGGATCGCGCGTTCCATGAACGAACAGACTCGGAGTATTCAGGTTCGGCAAGTGCTGGGTGCGAAGCTGTTCCGGCTTGCGCGGCGGATGCAAGGGATACGACAGCAGGAGCAGGCCGGAAACCAGATTGGGTTCCTCAGCGCAGAGCATCGTTGACTGACGTCCCCCGTAAGAGTGTCCCCCAAGAAATATCCTCCCGGTTTCGCGCACACTCTTTCGCACTATTGCGACCGCGTTGCGCAAGCCGGCGCGATCACGCGCCGCATTACCGGGAAAGGGAGGCCCAAAACGTCGCTCCTGCCGGAAAGGCAAGTCGCATCGTAGGACAGTGTAGCCATGTCCGCAGAAAGTCTCTGCAAGCGCGACCAGCAGTGGCGCGTCGCAATTGCCGCCCGCGCCATGCATCAGGATCAGTGCATCGCCGCGCGGATCATGCGGCGCGTGCACCCACCCGCGTACGTGAGGATCAACACTTTGATTGAAGACTGAGGTGATCTGCTCCATGAAAGTGAACGAACTCGCCCGTGCAACTCTGTGAACCCGGTGGTTATGCCTTTGACTTGCGACCGCGAGAGGTTGGCGGCCGCTCATCCTCTCCAACAGTATGCAGCCGCATGAAATTGGTCGCGCCCGAGGTGAACTTCGTTCCCGCAACCAGACCCAGGACTTCTCCGTTGTGGATCAGTCCCTTCGGCAGCAGCACGCTCTCGGCGGTCTTCAGCATCGATTCTGCCGATTCCCATTTCTCTTTGTGAATGGGATGCACGCCCCACAGCGCATTCATACGGTCGCAAACTTCCAAATTACGGCTGAAGGCATAGATGCACACCTTCGGGCGGTGCTTTGACAACATGCGTGCGGTGTTCCCGGTTTCGGTAAAGACGGCTATCGCCCGCATGGGCAAATCCTCGGCCGCATGCGCGATCGATTCGCAAATAGTTTCGGCGATCGAATAGCCGCGCTGCTCGTGGCGGCGCCGCGGCACGGGCGGCGATTGCGCGATACTCGTCTCGGCTTCCAGTATGATGCGCGCCATCATGGCCACCGCCTCGCGCGGGTAGCGTCCACTGGCAGTCTCGCCCGAGAGCATCACAGCGTCGGTGCCATCAAATATGGCGTTGGCTACGTCGCTCGCCTCAGCCCGTGTGGGGCGCGGGTTTTCAGTCATCGATTCGAGCATTTGCGTCGCTGTGATGACCGGTTTGCGCCACACGCTCGCGCGCTGGATCACCTGTTTTTGAATGATGGGAACTTTCTCGGGCGGCAATTCCACGCCCAGATCGCCGCGCGCAATCATGACTCCATCCGTCGCCTCGAGAATCTTCTCCAGGTGCTCGATGGCCTGAGGCTTTTCGAGTTTGGCAACTAGTGGAACCGATCTCCCAAACTCCTCCATCAATCCCTTCGCCATGTGGATATCGTCGGCCGACCGCACAAAAGAAAGCGCGACCATATCCACTCCGTGATCCAGCCCAAACCGGAGATCAATCTTGTCTTTGTCGGTCAAGGCGGGAATCGCCACCGCCGCCCCCGGCAGGTTGATGCCCTGATGCTCGCCGAGCATGCCTCCGTTTCGGACTTCGCACTCCACATCTTTGCCGTGAACAGCTCGAACCCTAAGCTCAATGCGGCCGTCCGATAAAAGCACGCTTGCACCCGGCTCGACCTCGCGTGCCAGTCCCGGAAAATCAGTCGAGATGAGTGTCGCGCTCCCAGGCACCGTGCGCGGTGTGATCGTCAGCATGCCGCCCTTTTTAAGTTCAACAGCGGCGCCATCTTTCAATCGCCCGGTCCGGATCTTCGGGCCTTGCAGGTCCTGCAAAATACAGATCGTGCGCTTCAACTTGCGCGCGGCTTCCCGTAGCCGCAGGATGCGGCTCGCATGCTCCGCATGCGTTCCGTGTGAAAAATTGAGGCGGGCAACGTCCATGCCGAGACGCATCAGTTCGCTGATGCATTCCGCGGAATCGCAAGCCGGACCGATCGTGCAGACGATTTTTGCGCGACGGCCGCAAGTGGCGGGCAATGGTGCCTTCGATTCCATGGTCAGTGATCCTGGTCGCTTACACGCCGCGGGGCTTTCGCGAGCCCGCGCGGAAAGAGCATGGCATTGAATTCCGCGCCAATCAGCACGACCAGCGAGATCAGGTACATCCACGTCAGCAGCGCGATGCCCACGCCGAGCGATCCGTAAATCACGCTGTAATCGGCGTAGCGCTGCAGGTACCATCCAAAAAATGCGGTCGAGAGCAGCCACATTCCAGTAGCCAGAACCGCGCCCGGCAGCACGCTATGCCAGGGCTGTGTGCGCGGCACGGCATTGTGATAGATCAACTGCATCACCGCGATGCTCGTCAGGACCGCGATGATCCAGCGGATCAGTCCCCATAAAAGCAGGATCACCGGCCCGAATTCGTGCCCGAGTTGAAACAGGATTCGTGTTTCAATCCGGCTGCCGAACGCGACAAGAATCGTGGAAAAGACCAGCGGCAGCCCCGCCATCAGCACCAAAGACATCGCGATCAGGCGCTCCTGCAACAATCCCCACGTCTTCGGAAGCTGGTATGCGCGGCGAAATCCATCCATCCATGAAATGATCACGCCCGACGCGGTCCACATCGTCAGGAGAGACGTCGTGATCAGCAGACCAACGGGCCGGTCACTGCTCCCGCGCAGATAGGCAAGAGCAGCCGCACTGCCGGCGGGAAGAATCCTTCCCAGCGCATCGGAGATCTCCCGTAGGTAAACTTCGCCACGGCGCACGGTTGCCATCACCGACCCGAGCACAAGTAGGAACGGAAAGAAAGTAAGAATGGAAGAATAAGCCCCGCCCTTGGCGGTGGCGAAAGCGTCGTGCTCAAAGGCGCGCCAGACCGACAACCGGAACAGGCGCCAGAAGCGTCCCAGCGCGGGAGCCAGAATCAGGCCGCCGGGGATCGGTTCCGGCGGACGATTCGGATCCGGGGGTGGCCCGGTCGGGCGCTGTGGTTCAAGTGCTAAAGCCATCGGATTGATGGAAACATGGCTACGCGAACAT
>JBAWAI010000408.1:0-19710 GCA_049589215.1 Terriglobales bacterium
ACCCTAGGCAGTATATCGCTCCGCGTTAGCTTTCGTTCGCCAAACGTCATAGGAGCAGAAAAATAAATGGGTGCGACGACCGGAAGACGCGCCACTCGGCAAAGCGCGTCGGAGATAGACGCGCGTCATTCTAGAAGAAGCATCATCACTCGACTTCCACGACCGCGCCCCGGCCAGTGTCCGGCACCGTTACAAAGAGGGATCGATCGGTGGTTGCCGGCGCAGCGAGGGGCGTGCCATCGATAGAAGCCTTCCCCTTCTTCGTCGACCATCCAAAGATTTCGATGCGAATTTCTTTCCACCACGGCGCGTACGAGCCGTCGTGCATTCCAATTTTGACTCGCAACGCGTCCGGGGTAACCTCGCAACTAAAATCCATGCGCAGGCTTTCGCCCTTCAAGTACGCATAGCTCTTTCCATCGTCGAAATACAGGCTTCCTCTGCAATCGTTGGCGCCATTATTCCCTGCAAAACGTGGGGTATACACGCGCAACGTTAGCGGCCCTGTCGGCGTCTCATTGGTGCTCTGCACGAGCGGTGCGATCGGCAAGATTGCGCCGCCGCGCACATAGACCGGCAACGTCGATAGCGCAGGATGAACCCATGCCGACAGCGGAATCAAATCGAGCGGCGAGACCGGCGCGTTCGGCTCCGGGTCGGCGGGCGCGGGCTTCGGAACGCGTTGTCCTGTCCAGTAGTCGTACCATTCCGCCGTCGGGAATTCGACGACGTAATTGTCGAGCTTCTCCGGAAACGGCGCAGGCGCGATGAGCAAGTCGGGCCCCAGCAAGAATTCACCCGCCGCCGTGAGGTCCACATCGATCGGATGAAGATCGTGCGCGGCCTCCGGAAACTCCAAAAATAAAGGTCGCTCGATCGGAACGCCAGTACGCGACGCTTCTTCCGCAATCGTGTAGAGGTACGGCATGAGCCGATAGCGCTCTTCAATGAAGCGCCGTCGAATCGCCTCGGCCTCCGGTCCTCCGACCCAAGGCTCTTGATCGCCCGTCCACTTTTCCGTGTGATCGCGGTCGATGGGCTGAAACGCGCCAATCTCAAACCATTTCGTCAGCAGATCATTTTGCGGAGTTCCAGCGAAGCCGCCCACATCGGCGCCGCTCAGCGCAAAGCCGCTGAGGCCGAGGTTTTCGAGCATCGGCGTTGTCAGCCGAAGGTGATTCCAAGTGCTGCTGTTGTCGCCCGTCCAGGTGGCGGCGTAGCGCTGTCCGCCAGCGAAACTGGCGCGAGTGAGGACAAACGGACGGTGCACCGGGTCAAGTTTCTTTAAGCCTTCGAAGGTGGCGCGCGAATTCTCCATCCCGTAGATGTTGTGAATCTCAGCGTGGCGTGCCGTGCGCTTCACGAATCCCGGTTCATCGATGCGGTGAACCACATCCTCCGGCATGGTGTGCGTGAGCGTATTGAAGATTGACGGCTCATTCATATCATTCCAGAATCCGGCGACGCCCATCGCAGAGAAATCACGATAGAGATTACCCCACCACTCGCGAGTTCCAGACTGAGTGAAGTCCGGGAATGCGCAAAGGCCGGGCCAAACCGAGCCATAGTAGACGCTGCCGTCGGCATTCTTCACGAAGCGGTCTCCCGCCAGTCCGCTCGTATACGGCATATAACTGCCATCGGATGCCTTCGCGATGTGTAAGTCGGTAATTGCGACTGTATGAAAATTCTTCGCTGCCAGTTGCGCGATCATTCCAGGAAAATCCGGAAACTTGTCGCGATCGATGGTGAAGGGCCGGTTATGCTGCTGAAATTCGATATCGAGATAAATGGCGTCGGCCGGAATGTGGTCAGCGCGAAGCCGGTCGGCAATTTCCATCACGCGTGATTGCGGCACGTAGCTGTAGCGCGACTGCTGATAGCCGAGAGCCCAGATCGGCGGAAGAGCGGTTCGGCCGGTCAGCCAGGTGTAGGTTTCAACCACTCGCTTCGGTGCAGGCCCATAAAAAACATAGTAATCAAGCGGCCCGTCGACCGCTCCAAACGAAACGACGTTCGGAGTCTCCTTGCCGAAATCGAAGCTGCTGCGCCACGTGTTGTCGAGAAAAACGCCGAGCGCGCGCCCCGCACGGAACGTCATAAAGTACGGAATGCTTTTGTAGATTGGGTCAGTTGACTCCTGAAAGCTGTAGGCATCGGTATTCCACATCGTGAATGCTTGCTCGCGTCGGTCGAGCGGCCCCGGCTTATCGCCCAGCCCGAAATAGTGCTCGTCGAGAGGCATGGTTTTAAAAACTCGGAAAGCGTTGCCAAAGAATTCAATCGGCCGCGCATCCTTCTGAAGAACATTTCCGTCTGCATCAGAGATCGTCGAAGCTCCCGTCACGCGATCAATAGAAAACCGCAGCGCCTTGGTAGCGAAACCGACCTTGCCCTCCGCGCCGTCGGCGACTGCAGATGCACGGCTCTGGCGCGATTCCGGCAGAACTGCCCAAGAAGCGTCCTCGCCAAACTTTCCCGAACGAGAGACGCGAATACGCAGGACGTCCTCGCGGAGCGCCGTCACTTGCATGTGCGCGTCGCCGTCCCACACATCGATTCCATCTGGCAGATGCGAGAAGGAAGTGACACGATCGAAGCGAAAGCTGCTTTCTTTTGCCGATGCCTCAGCGGATGTCTCGCCCGCTGTCTCGGCAAAGACCATCGGACGATTCATCACGAATAAAAAAGAGAGTGCGAACATCGCGGCCATCCGCCCATGCCGTGTAGTCATTCGCCGAACGACAATCTCCAGAGATTGGCCTGCCCTCGCTCCGATAATTCCAGTAATCAAACGGGTCTTCATCATTTCCCGCCCACGGGGATCCACTTTAAAGTCCACCGCCGATGACACGAATGGCGAATGGTTCGAATGAGGCAGTCGCGCATAGGTTGAAGGGATTCTATTGGCATGTTACGGGGCGGAGATTCGGGGAGAGTCCCCGCCCCTTACAGCGTCAGAACGAGAATTTCGCTGATACTTCAAGCAGTCGGCGTCCCAGCTTGTATGGTGCAAACCCAAAGCCGGACGAGGGGGAGTAGGCCGCCGCCGCTACGCTCGGTCCGTTCAGCGACAGCGTCGTCTGCGAAGCATAGCCGGTTCCAAAGCTGTTTAATCCATGGTTCAGGAAGTTGAACGCCGCGATCCGGAAATGCAGATTGCGCACGCCATCGCTGCTCAAATTAAATCCCTTCTCGGCGGTTAGGTCGGTGTTGAAATAAGTGGGCCCCTGCGCGTACGGGAAAATATATTGCCCGTTCGTTCCGATATTCGGCAGTCCGAAGCAGGCTCCATTGATGTATTGGTGCGAGCCGAGGCCAGTACGAGGATCGCATTTCAGAACCGGCTGCAAGCTCACGTCCGGTGTGCCGAGGAATACCTGGCTGTTGACTGTCAATGAAGGCTGTCCGGGTGGGGTGATGAACCCATTGAGGGCGAAGTCTGGGCTGGCGCTGAGGCCGGTCTGCATATCGCCGCCACTCTGAATGCTGGTGATTCCTGAGATCAGCCAGTTGTTCACGAACCCTCCGAGAACTCCGTCATGAACATACTTGCCGAGCGTGTAGGAGTAAGTGGCATTGAAGATATGCGTGTGGTCGAAGTTCATCGGCCCATAGTTGCTGCGGATGTTGAACGGATCAATCGCGCCCGTCCAGTTGAAGTTCGCAGCCGATCCGAGAATTCCCAGCGCCTTCGACCAGGTGTAGTTGAACCCGTAGTTGAGGTGGCCGCTCTGCTTCTGCCACACGACTTGCATAGCGTTGTAGTTAGCATAGGTGTTATGCCGCGGGACGGTGATCGATTGGTACTCAGGATAAGTCCGCCAGTATTGCTGGATCTGCGCCGCGGTCAGGTTCTGCACCTCATAAGGAGTGCAGATCGTGCTCGCGCAAACGCCCGGCGGCAGGGCCCTCGGCGGCGCCTCATAGAGCGAGTTGAGCGGCAGTGCATTCAGGTTGTTGAGCACGACGGCCTGCGTCGAACCGTTATTCATGAGCGAGTTGCTGTTGTTGCCGGCATAAGTAATTTGCAGCACCGAGTTTTTCGGCATTCGCTGCGCAAGACTCACGCTGTAGTTGTTCGTCACCGGTTCCTTGGTATCTCCGCGATAGAGACCGAAAGCGCTCGTGCTGAGCGGACCGTTCGTGATGGGAAAGTGCAGTGAGTCGATGCCGCCCAAAGTCACGCCACCAAACCCAAACAGATTCGGTTCGCGTAGTCCCTCGGAGTTCGCGAACGCATTCGTGACATCCACCACCGAGTCGTGCATGCGATAAGCGCCATAGCCGCCGCGCAACACGAGCGCACCATTGCCGCGTATGTCCCACGCAACGCCAAAGCGGGGCTCATAAAAAAGCGCTCGCGAACCTGAGCCCGAATCAGGCACCGAAGGATCGAGCGCGTGCCAGGTGAAACCAGGCAACGGATTGGTTGCCGAAACCGGATCGGCGATGGTCGCCGGGTCCCACACCGCGGCACCTAGATTGTAAGCATCCTGCCAGGGTGCAAGGTGCTCCAGGCGCAAGCCGAAGGTCGCTACCAGATTCTTCCGCACTCGCCAGCTATCCTCTCCGTAGAACCCAAAATTCCAGAAATACAGATTCGTTCGTGGCAGAATATTCTGCTCGTCGAAGCTCTGAATCTCGCCTTCCATGAAATTTGCCAGGTAATTTCCGCTCGTCACAAACGGCGGCCCAAAAGCGGGAGAGCCATCCGGATTCGTGCCTGCATAGGTATAGAAGGTGGTTCCGGCGGATGGGAAATAGTAATCGCGAATGTTGCCATTCGTTGTGCCGTTAGTGATCACCTGGTTGTTGACCACCTTCTGCCCGAAGAATCCGCCTTTCACTGTGTGCTGTCCCCAAACCTTGGTGATGTTGTCGCCCACGCTCGGCTGAAATTTCTTCAACGAGGGCGCGCCGTATGTGAAGTCCGGCTGAATGGCCAGTGGCAGGCCATCGAATCCGTAATCCATCAGCATCGGAAAATCCACGCTCCCGTTGTCATAAGTTCCGTTGTATGGATAGCTGATGGCCGCTTTAGTCAACGCCGGTGGGCTCTTCGCGTCAAATGCCTGCTTGAAATACACGAGCGTCGCGAAGACTTCATTCGTCAGCGTCGGCGAAATCACGATCGCGTAATTGGCTGATGCAGTATGGGCTTTGATGTCGTTGAGCACGCCGCCGCCCGGCGTGTTCACCGACCCCATCACGGCTCCCGGAGAGTAATAAGGAACCTGTGGTTGCCCCTGATTCTCTTTTTCAAATGTATAGCGGCCAAAAATGTGGTTGTTCTGGTTAATCGCATAGTCGACGCGCTCGGTCGCCTGGAAAATATTGTTGTTGACCAGATTTTCCGTGGTCCAGTTGTAGCCATCAGTGCCTGTCGCCTTGTTTGGCAGGGGCAGAACGTTATTGATAAGCGCCATTGCGCCGGAATCGAGATAATTCATGGGAATCATGCCATTTGTGATCGGCGTCCCATCGGACAAGAACGTCGGCGAATTCGTCAGGTTGCCATAGGCTCCGCCCTGATAGTTCGGCCCGAGATAATTCATTAGCTCGGACTGGCTGAAATTGCCGTTGCGCATATTTTGCGTTGGCACCAGCGCATGAATGATCGCGCTGCCCGCGTTGCCATAGGCGTAAACGTCGCGCTGCGCGTCATATTCCTCGGCCGTGAAGAAGGTGAATTTCTTGAAGTGCGGCACCGGCCCGCCAAAGGTTATGCCCGGATAAATGTATCGATCATCGGACCGGGGAATGCCGTTGTAGTTCGCGAGCCAGTCGTTGGAATTGAGCGCCGGCGCTCTCGCAAACGTGTAGAGAGATCCGTGATACTGCGAAGTCCCCGACTTTGTTACGCCCGAAATGATCACTGGACCGTTCGATTGATCGGCGCCAAAGTTTGAAGTCTGCACGTGCACTTCTGAAACCATCGCGTCATTAATGTTCTGGAGATTCGCGCCGAAGTTGCCTGCGTCGGTCAGGTTTGCTCCGTCGAGCTTGAGCGTCACGCCGGCGATGGGCGCGCCGTTTGAAGCATAGGGCGTCTGCTGTCCGATCTGCACGTCCGAGAAGTCCGGTGCCTGGTTCTGCGGGCCAAGGTTGCGGAACGCAAACCCAGGCAGCGTGCGTTGCAATTCCGTCGCGTCGCGGCCCACGATCGACAGTTGATCGAGGTCCTGCGCAGTAACCGTCGCGCTCAACTGGCCGCTATCGAGTTGAATTCCCGATACCGCCGCCTCGACCGTCACCGTCTGCGACTCCGACCCGACCGCCAGCTTCACGTCCGTCAGCGTCCGGCTATCCCCCGGATCCAGGTGAATGCCTTTTTGCAGATAAGTCGTGAATCCTTCGCGATCAACTTTCAGGTTGTAATCACCGCTTGGCACCGCCGCGAATGAAAACCCTCCCGTGCCATTGGATTTCACCGTTCGTAGCTCGCCATTCTGCACGTTTTCCAGGGTGACAGTTGCATCCGCGACCGTCGCGCCCGAAGCGTCTTGCACGCTGCCGCTCAGGCTGGCGCTGCCGACCTGCGCGGCTGCAATTCCCGCGCCGAGCAGAACCGTAATCAACACATAAACAAGGTGATGCCCAAGCACCGCGCGTAATTTGCTGCCCATCTCTCGCGCCTCCACCCCGGATTTCCGTGTCATTAGTTTCACTTTGAGCCTCCGCCCCTGGTCTCGATGCCTGCGCGCCCGCCGCTAAATGGATTGCAATGTGCCCTTGGACATCTCCGGCTGGCGCGTCTATGTGCCGTCGAGGGTTATAGAGAAGAATTGAAACCCAGGTAAGGTCCTTGCGGTTAGCGAACCATTCTTATCATGTTAAGAATCGCGCCAAATTGAAGTTTCAGAAGTGTTTAGACGTTGTATACTCATTTCGCGATTTTACGGGTCTGCTTATGCAGGTTGACACATCCGCGCCGAATCCGGCCGATCTTTCTGCGATCGAGAAGGCGGCCATCGAGGAGCAAGTCCAGCGCCTCCTCCAAAATCCCCACTTTAGCCACAGCCGTCGCTTTCCAACTTTCCTCCGTTTTGTCGTCCAGCACGCCCTCACCGGCCATTCCGACCTAGTCAAGGAACGAACCCTCGGAATCGAAATTTTCGGGCGTGACGCCGACTACGACACCGCCTCTGACCCGATCGTCCGCGTCACCGCAGCCGAGATTCGCAAGCGTATCGCGCAGTACTACCAGGATCCCGGCCACGAGAATGAAATTCGTCTCTCACTGCCAGCCGGTTCTTATGTTCCTCACTTTCAGTTCCCACATGCTCCCCAGAGTTCGGAAGCTTTGACTGTTGTCTCAACCGACCCGCCCAGTGATCTTTCGGCTGCCTCCATCGCGCTGCCCGCGACGATCACGGTCAAAGCTATCCCTCATCCGACTCGACCCTTCGCAAAGTTCGCTGTTGTGATTGTGTTGCTCTGCGCGGCGGCCGGCTTTTTCTGGTGGCGTTCTCTTCAACGCTCGGCCTTCGATGTTTTCTGGCAACCGATCGTCAGTTCTAGTGACCCTGTCCTCTTCTGTATCGCCGACCAGAATCAATACACCGCCATCGCACTGCGCGACGCGTCGGACCCGTCCCGCCAGACCATCCTCAAGGACAACCTGAGCGCGGTAGTGATCGATGATTTAGATACGGTTGTCAAGATCGCCGGCGTCTTGCAGTCGCACGCCACGCGCTACAGCTTGCGGGGAGAGGCATCGACCAACCTCACAGATCTACGTAACGGTCCGTCGGTCTTCGTGGGCGCCTTCGACAATGCCTGGACGCTGCGACTCACCAATTCGCTCCGCTACCATTTTGCAAACGATCCCAACATGACCCGCTTCTGGATCACCGATAGCAATGATCCGAAGCGTGAGGATTGGCTAATCGATCGTGCCAAACAACAGGCGACAAACAATTATCGCGATTACGCCATCGTCGCCCGCTTCACTGACCGTAACACCGGAAAAATCTCCATCGTCGCGGCTGGCATCGGACGCGGCGGTACCATCGCCGCCGGAGAATTTCTGACCGATCCCTCCCATCTTGCGCAAGCTTTAAAGAATACCCGCGGCTTCAGTAACTCAACGAATGTGGAATTTGTTCTGAGCACCGAGATCATCGACGGCCATCCCGGCACACCAAAGATGGAAGCTGCTTATACGTGGTAGATATGGCCCTGTCGCAATATCTCCGGAGCAAGGCCCACATGAGTTCTCTGTGACCTCCTCGAGCAGTCAAAGCGGCGACCCAAAAGCCGTCAGCCCAGTGAGCGCGAGGGGATGTCCACGCCCCAGCCCGGTGAGTCACTTCGCGGACTCACTTACTGGTAGAGCCTCTTTTGTTGATCTGTCGATTTTTGCATCGCTGTTGTTGACCATGATTGGGGGGATCGTGCCTAAGCAGGGCTGCAACTGCCGTGGAGGTGACAATCGTGGGTTCGCTTTCCGCCTGGCAGCCCATTGGGCTAGCCGCATTTCAAGAAGCAGGTGCCGGTGCCGGGCACTGGACAAGTGCCTCCAATGTCATCAACGCCTTTGAGGCCCTTACTTTCTCGCAACAACAATCCCTGGTTGGCCAAGCCCTTGACAAACCCAATGACCGAAGACTAGAAAACTTAGGAGTCCTTCGGCTCTCGGACAAACGCGGAGATCCTTTCGATGCCACAGTCCCGTAGAGATTTCTTCAAGGCAGCAACGGTTGGCGTAGTGGGCGCTACCGTCTTTGGGTTCGACCTACAACCCGCCTACGCTCAGCTCAAAGAGTTAAAGATTGCTCGCGCCAAAGAAACGCGCTCTACTTGCCCGTATTGCGCTGTCGGTTGCGGCGTCCTTATTTATACGATTGGCGACGGGGCGAAGAACGTTACCGCGCAGGTCGTGCACGTGGAAGGCGATCCCGATCATCCCACCAACCGCGGAACGCTCTGTCCCAAGGGTTCTTCTCTTGAGCAGGACATGCTGAACCCGCGCCGGCTCACCAAGCCGCAGGTTCGGCGTCCGGGCGCAACCGCTTGGCAGGACATCTCCTGGGACGACGCGCTGAGTGAGATTGCCGTGTGGACCAAGAAAACGCGCGACAATTCCTTCGTCGAAAAGGATGCGCAGGGCCGCACCGTGAATCGATGCGAAGGTATATCTTTCATCGGCGGCTGCACGGATACAAATGAGTTCAATTTTCTGGCCGTCAAGGCCATGAGGGGGTTGGGCCTGGTTTATTTAGAAAACCAAGCCCGTGTTTGACACGGCCCCACGGTCTCAAGTTTGGGACCAACATTTGGACGCGGAGCCATGACCAATGGCTGGATTGACATCAAGAACACTGACATGATGTTGATCATGGGCGGCAATCCCGCCGAGAACCATCCCTGCGGTTTCAAGTGGGCGATGGAGGCGAAGCGCAATCGCAACGCCAAGCTGATTTCCGTCGATCCGCGATTCACGCGCACATCCGCTACCGCCGACTTGTTCTTACAAATTCGCGCCGGCACTGACATCGCATTCCTTGGCGGCCTCATCCGCTATGCCATCGAGAACAACCGGATCGCCAAAGAGTATCTCGTCAACTACACAAACGCAGCCTTCATCGTTAAGGAGGGTTTCAAACTTCCCGAGGACGGCCTGTACTCAGGGTTTAACGCGGCGTCGAGCAGTTACGATAAAACTACGTGGAATTACGAAGAGGGCGGAGACTTCAGCGGCAAAACGGACACCGCTGACACTTCGGCGCATGCAGCTCACAACCCTGCGCCTTCTGCGACTCCTGGCAATGCGAATCCTCAAACAACCTCGCCTGCACCTCCGCCTGCGTTGCCTCCCGATACTGCCTACGACCTCACGCTCGAGCATCCGCGTTGCGTGTTCCAATTGATGAAGCAGCAGTATTCCCGATACACCCCGGAAGTTGTCGAGCGCATCACGGGCATTCCCAAGGATCAGTATCTGAAAGCCATCGACATGTTTACGTCGGTCCGCAAAGATGGCGACATGAAGAAGGTCGCGACCATTATTTATGCGGTCGGATGGACCCAGCACACCTTCGGAACGCAAATTATCCGTACCGCCGCCATGATTCAGCTTCTCCTCGGCAACGTCGGGAGAGCGGGTGGTGGCGTCAACGCGCTTCGCGGCCACTCGAATATTCAGGGTGCGACCGATATGGCAGGCCTCTACGACTCGCTTCCCGGATACCTGAAAGCGCCTGTTCCAGACGACAAAGATTTGGACACATTTCTGAAGCGCACCACCCCGAAATCGTCCAAACCCACGCCGTGGGATTCGATGAACTACTACGCGAACACGCCGAAATTCATGGTGTCATTGCTCAAGTCGTTCTACGGAGACGCCGCCACAAAAGAAAACGGATTCGGTTTCGACTACTTGCCCAAGGCCGGTCAGGATTGTTCCTGGACTCACATCTGGGACGACATGTACAACGACAAAGTCAAGGGCATGTTGGCCTTCGGGATGAACGGTGTAATGATCGGCCCGGACACGAACAAGAATATCAATGCGCTGAAGAAAGCAGACTGGCTCGTGGTGGGAGAGATTTATCCTGACGAAACCAGCGAGTTCTGGCGAGCGCCGGGAATTACCAGCGAAGAACAGAAAACCATCAACACCACGGTCTACCGGTTACCCTGCGCTGGTTTTGCCGAAAAAGATGGCAGCATGACCAATTCCGCGCGCTGGGTTACATGGAAATATGCCGCCGTTCCACCTCCGGGCCAGGCGCGCCTGGACCAGGACATCATCGCGCAGATTTTCCTGCGCGTCCGCGATCTCTACAAGAAAGATGGCGGAAAATTCCCCGATCCCATTCTGAATTTAAGTTGGGCCTATGCGGACGCCGCTCATCCACCACTTTCCCAAGTAGCCATGGAAATTAACGGGAAAGCGCTCGCAGAGCTCAAAGACGACGCAACCGGGCAGGTAATCAAAGCTGGCCAGCAACTGCCCGGATTCGCCTGGTTGAAAGACGACGGCACCACCATGTGCGGCAACTGGATTTATTCCGGTTCATGGACCGAGGCCGGAGCCCAGATCCAGAAACGAAATACAGAAGACCCCTCCGGAATGGGCGTTTTTCCCAACTGGGCGTGGTCATGGCCGGCCAACCGCCGCGTGCTTTACAATCGCGCTTCCTGCAATGCGGATGGTAAGCCCTGGGATCCGTCTCGCAAGCAAGTCTGGTGGAATGAGGCAGCGGGCAAGTGGGTGGGCAACGACGTGCCGGACTTCAAGCCCGACTCCCATCCCAAAGATCACATGGGGCCGTTCATCATGAATCCGGAAGGCGTTGGACGATTGTTCGCTCCAATCGGTGTGCTCGCCGACGGTCCGTTCCCCGAACACTACGAGCCGATTGAAAGCCCGATCAAGAACCCGTTCCATCCCGAACAGTCGAATAATCCGCTCGTGAAGAAATTCAAGACGCCTTTCGACAAGTTTGGATCGCCTGAGGAGTACAGCATCGTCTGCACTACTTACCGGCTGACCGAGCACTATCACTACTGGACGAAAAATAATCCGATGAACGTCCAACTCATCCCTGAGCCATTCGTTGAAATTCCCGTGGAACTGGCCGACGAAAAGGGAATTCGCGGAACCGACAAGATCAAAGTCATCAGCGCGCGCGGAACCTACATCGCGAAAGCCTTTGTCACTCGCCGGCTGAAGCCGATGATCATCGACGGCAAAAAGGTCTATCAGATCGGGTTGCCGATCCATCAGGGCTTCCGCGGTATCGAGGAAGATGCGGGAAGAGATGCACGGACGCCGGCAAATTTGCTGACGCCCGCTGTCACTGATCCGAATGCGCACACCCCTGAATCCAAGGGTTTCTTGGTGAAAGTTGAGAAGGCGTAGGGAGCGACCATGAGCCAGGCGGCAACAGAGCTAATCCGAATTTCCGGTCATCCCGGCGTCGTTCCGGGCGCAAGTCTTAACCGTGAATTCGAAGTCTGCAAATTGGTTGACACCACCACCTGCATCGGCTGCAAAGCCTGCGAAGTCGCCTGCCTCGAATGGAACGGTTACACCTTCACCGAAACCACTTTTGATAACACTTACCAGACCATGCCGGAGACGGCCTGGAACTACTGGAACCTGATCAAGTTCAACGAGCACGAGCGAGCCGACGGCAGCATGATGCTCCTCATGCGCAAAGACCAGTGCATGCACTGCGCCGACCCCGGCTGCCTTGCCGCTTGCCCGGCTGATGCTGCCATCGTCCAGTACGCCAACGGCATCGTCGATTTCCAGGAAGCAAATTGCATCGGTTGTGGCTACTGCATGACCGGCTGCCCGTTCAACATCCCAAAATTTGATCCTCCGTCGCGCAAAGTCTTCAAGTGCACCCTTTGCAACGACCGCGTGTCCGTGGGACTCGAGCCGGCCTGCATCAAAGCCTGCCCCACGGGCTGCCTGCATTTTGGGACCAAATCGGAAATGAAGGAATTGGCGGAGACCCGTGCAACACAGCTTCGCGAATATTCCGGATTCCAGGATGCGGGAGTTTACGATCCGTCCGGTGTCGGCGGAACGCACGTCATCTACGTGCTGCACGATGCCAAGAATCCCGAACTCTATGGTGGGTTGCCGAAAGATCCGCACATCCCGTTATCGGTGCGGCTGTGGAAAGGGCCGCTGAAGTGGATTGGAAATTTGGCAATGGCTGGCGGCATCATCGGTATGGCGTTGCATTACATGCGATTTGGACCGAAGAAAGAAGAGCCAATTCCGCCAGACGATCCCAGTAACCAAGCCAGCCAAAATGAGAGGCGCGTATGACGACCGATGCCGTTTCGCGCTCAAGCGCCCCCAACCAAAATGAGGAGAAGATTGTTCGCTACAGCTTTGGCGAACGCATAAATCACTGGATCGGTGCGATCTCCTATACCTATTTGCTGATAACCGGCCTCGCCTTCTGGTCGCCCTATCTGTACTGGCTGGCCGCAATTGTAGGGGGCGGTCCCGCTGCCAGGCTCTGGCATCCATGGTTCGGACTGATTTTCACCGCGTCGCTGTTCTGGACATTCGTGGAATGGCACGGCGACATGGAAATCAATGACGCCGATCGCGCCTGGGGAAAGGCGATTCCGGACTACATCAAGAACGAGGACGAGAAACTGCCTCCCGTCGGCCGGTTCAACTTTGGACAGAAGCTCTTCTTCTGGGGAATTTTCTACGGCGTGATTCTCTTGCTTCTCTCCGGCGTCACGTTATGGTACACAGAAACTCTCCCGTGGAGTCTGCGGTTCTTGCGCTATGCCGCGATTCTGATCCATGCGAGCGTCGCTCTCATCACCATCGGATTGTTCCTCATTCACGTGTACATGAGCGCTTTCCTCGAAGAAGGCAGCTTCGGATCGATGATTACCGGCTATGTGACGCGAGCTTGGGCATGGACATTCCACCGGACCTGGTACTACGACATCATCGGCAAAGCGCGCCCCCAACAATCGTTACCCAGGCGATGACCGATGCGAAGTGGGATCGCCGCATTCAACGCGCCAACGAACTCGCTTCAACCTATCCGTTCTCCGCGGAAGGACTCCGTTACTATGCCAGGGTCGCAACATTTCAAAAGAGTATTTATCGCGAAATCGAGAACGCTCTCGCCGATTCGCCCAGGATTTCCCCTGATCGCCCTCTGCGCGATGAATTAGATTTTTTTCTGCTTCTCCCGAAGTTTCCAGGTTTTCTATCGCTGATTCAGAAGATTGCCCCGGCGCCGCTCGCGCAGGCCGCCGCCAACTTGGCAATGAAAGGATCAGCGGCATGGCAACACGCGATCGAAGATTTCTGGTACCGGGATCCGGAGTTGTCGGCCGATCCGGATGACGCCGAACTCCAACTCGAACCGCAACCCAACACGCAGCGTCCCGCAACCTATCCCGATCGAGTGCTCGCCTGGAGTTTTCTCCAGCCCTATGCTGAATATCTCGCGGATCAGCGCAAAGGCACGACCGTCGACGGAACCCCATCGACGTGCCCGCTGTGCGGCGGAAAGCCTTCCGTCGGCGTCTTGCGGCCGGAAGGTGACGGCGCGAAAAAATCGCTGATCTGCATGCTCTGCGCCCATGAATGGGCTTTCCGCAGAATCTATTGTCCATCCTGCGGAGAAGAGCGCGAGCCGCAGATGGCCTACTATTCAGCGCCTGAGATCGCGCACGTCCGCGTCGACGTCTGCGACACATGCCATACCTATCTCAAGAGTATTGACCTAACGAAGATGGGACTTGCAATCGCCGTTGTGGACGAGTTGGCGACAATCCCTTTAGACCTTTGGGCGCGCGAACACGGGTATGAAAAGCTGCAGATCAACCTGTTAGGGACGTAACCAGACGTTCCCGAAGAAATTCAGCCAAAGAACAGTTCGCGTCTCAAAAAATCCGGCCTTCACCACACAGTGAAGCCCGGATTCCAAACTACGCGGCCACTTCCTGGCTCCTCTTGAGAAATGCCAGCAGGTCGGCGTTGATCGTTGGGGCCTCGGTCGTCGGCATACCGTGCGGAAAGTTTTTGTAAGATTTGAACGTGCTGTTCCTCAGCAACTTTGCCGATAGCGGTCCGGCTGCAACGTAAGGAACAATTTGATCGTCCTCGCTATGCATCACGAGCGTGGGCACAGTGATCTTCTTCAAATCTTCGGTGAAGTCAGTCTGGGAGAAGGCGACGATGCCGTCGTAGTGCGCCTTCGCGCCTCCCATCATCCCCTGGCGCCACCAGTTCAAAATGACTGCCTCAGAGGATTTCGCACCCGGCCGGTTGAAGCCATAGAACGGTCCAGCCGCCAAATCGTAATAAAACTGGGACCGGCTGGCCGCTAGTTGCGTCTGCAAATCATCAAACACCTGTTTCGGCTGTCCAAGTGGATTGGCGGCCGTTTTTAGCATTAACGGCGGCACGGCGCTGATAATCGCCGCCTGTGCCACGCGGCTTTCGCCGTGTCGAGCCAGGTAGCGCACTACCTCGCCGCCGCCGGTAGAGTGGCCGACATGGATCGCGTTCTTGAGATTGAGGTGCGCCGTCAACTCGGCCAGGTCGTCGGCGTAATGATCCATATCGTGACCGTCTGCCGTTTGCGAGGAACGGCCATGCCCGCGCCGGTCGTGCGCGATGACGCGATAGCCCTGGTTGAGGAAGAACATCATCTGCGTGTCCCAGTCATCGGCGGACAGCGGCCAGCCATGGCTGAACACAATGGGCTGACCCGCGCCCCAGTCCTTGTAATAAATCTCGCTTCCGTCTTTTGTGGTGATTGTGGGCATAGGTAATCTCCTTGTGGTCTGGCTTCTCTACGGTTAGCGAGGGGTGGGTTTGGAGCGTCACCAAATCATGCGAGTTCATTTTACATTCAAACCATACCTCTGAACCCGCGGCTCCGCCCCCGCTGGACGTGCGGGTCGTGATCGACAATAATAATCACCCTCGCCAAGTGTTCTTTAGGTTTGACGTTTTATCCGGCGACCTTCGTGAAAGGAGAGTTTATGTTTCAAGGCACACTCAAAATCGGCTTTCTTTACGCAGCTTTGCTCGGCATGGCTCTAACCACCATTCACGCGCAGACCAGTCCTGTGAAAAACATTGTGCTGGTTCATGGCGCATGGGCAGACGCCTCCGGCTGGAGAGGCGTCTACGACATACTCGTCAAAGACGGCTACAACGTCACCATGGTACAGGAGCCTGAAACATCCTTCCCGGAGGACGTCGCTGCGACCAGGCGCGTCCTTGCCCTGCAAAGCGGACCGTGCATTCTGGTCGCTCACAGCTACGGCGGAGCCGTGATTACTGAAGCCGGTACGGACCCATCCGTCGTCGGTTTGGTCTACATGACCCCACTTCGCACGCCATCAACGCGACAAGTCACACGGTGTCGCAGCCCACATGCCGGACGCCGGAGAGAACGAGTCTGACGACGGCAAACGCTTTCCCAGCGACCTCACTAAGTCGAACGCGATCAAGAAGACGGCCGATGGATTCACCTATCTCGATCCCGCGCAATTTCATGAATACTTCGCAGCCGATCTTTCGGCCGAGCAGGCCGCCTTCATGGCGAGATCGCAGGTCATGAACAAAGCCGAGAACTTTAAACGCGTCATCACCACACCCGCGTGGAAAAGTAAACCGAGCTGGATGCTGGTCGCCGGAAGCGACCGAACCATCAATCCCGATCTCGAACGCTGGTATGCCACTCGGGCCAACAGCCACAAAGTCGAAGTCGCCGGAGCCAGCCACTCGGTCTACGTCTCGCATCCGAAAGAAGTCGCCGCATTGATCGAAGAAGCTGCAACGCACGCTCATTAGGAAGGTAATCAAACTAGTGATTACTTGCAGTCTGCCGCCCGGCTGGCCGAAATGCCCAGGAATTAGGCCACGGCGGTTTGTCAAAAGTGGTCAATCTTGAACATCCCGCGGGAGACTGCGCATGGGAGACTGCTCTCATGTCGGCATTCGTCAATAAAGAACACTCGCCGCGGACCTCGGTGTGGGAGACTAGTCCCATGGGTGATGCGAACCGAACTTTTCAGTTCTTTGAAACGATCGAGCAAGACAAACCAATAAGGGGAACATGCAGCGCCTGTAGCAGGCTGTTCACTGCGGAACCCAACCCCGGCGAACGGACTGACGATGTTTTGCTGAGAATGCGGGCTGACTTCGACCAGCATGATTGCCACGAGGAAACGCGCCAAATGACCGCCCGAATCGTAAAAGCCGCTAAGAAAGAGGAACGCTAGCCCAAGCACGAACGAGCAGCTAAGCAAGAATGGCGCTAAGCAAGAATGGCGCTAAGCGAGGCGCCCACGTCATTTTTCTCTTCCAACCCAGCGCGCTCCCTCGAATCAGTGCATCATCCGCCAGCCCATTTCCCAGAAGCCGAGACCGCTCCGGTCACGCCGCCACCCGCTTGCGCACGGATCGCCCCGCGCGCTTAAGGTACCACTTTGCTGCAGTAGCCGGGCCAGCGTGAGTCCGCCTGGCCCCCCGCTGACAATGGGCGATCCTTTTTCCAACAATGGCACTCATACACACCTTTCGGGTCGTTCAACACCTGCTTGAAATCCTACCGTGCCCCATCACTTCTCATAAGCCGACTTCCCCTTACCAATCAGGGTCGATGAGTGACTCGGCGATTTCGCACTCGTCGTGATTGTCGTAGCGAGCCAACTGGGATCAGTGAACAGAAATCAGGCATCGCAAAATTCACACTTGACACTGACCGATAATCCACTACCATATGGTTGTGGATAGATTAGGTACAACGTTTGCCGCTTTGTCTGATCCAACCCGGCGGGCAATGATCGAACGACTCTCACATGGGCCTGCCTCTGTGCGTGGATTGACGGAACCCTTTGCGCTTTCGCAGCAGATGATTTCAAAACATATCGCCTACCTGGTGCGGGCGCGGATTGTGATCAAGACAAAGCATGGACGAGAGAGAGTGTGCACGCTTAGGCCAGCGGCGATCAAGACGGTCAGCGATTGGGCGATCAGCTATCGCCGGTTCTGGGAAGAGAGATTCGACAAACTGGATGTAGTTGTAAAGCAAATGAAGAAAGAGGAGGTCAGAGATGACAAAAAACACGATTAACGAGATCGAGCGGATGGTTGTTACAAGAGTTTTTGATGCCCCACGCGAACTGGTTTGGAAGGCGTGGACCGACCCGAAATATGTGATGCAGTGGTGGGGGCCGAAGGGTTTTACTGCGCCGGTTTGCCAGATGGATTTTCGCGTGGGCGGAAAATCCCTCCTCTGCATGAGAACGCCGGATGGGCAGGAGTTCTGGAATGCGGTTGAATACCACGAGATTGTTCCCCAGGAAAAGATCGTTTCCTCCATGTACTTTTCTGACTCGAAGGGAAACAAGGTTGAGCCTGCAGAATTAGGCATAGAACATGAGGCCATAGACGGTGCGTACGACGTGACCATCTTTGAGGATCTCGGGAACGGCCAGACGAAGCTCACCTTCATTGGAAATGAGCCCATGGAGAGCGCGAAAAATAGCGGTCAAATGGAGGGCTGGAACCAGATACTCGATAAAGTTGCTGCGGTTATTGCGGGGCTAGCGCAGGCGAAATAGGACGTTGACGTTTTGACGATCCGTGATGCGCGACATGCAACGGAGGCTGGCGGCGAAGGCTTGCTCAGAACAGGCTTCTCGCCGCTCGGCCGAATAGTGCCATTTCCGGCTAAGTGACCCTTGGCTCAACTGTTGCCTTCAGGCCAATGCGCTCAGCGACCAATGTTTACCGAACTCAACATTAGTCCGGGGAAACGCGCTAGGGTAGAGCGAGGCGGGTCAGTTCCTCGATCGTCGAAGTTAGTGCTGTGAGAGACCACAGGTCTGGAATCACAGGTGTGAAAGTTCGGGCTGGGCTGCTAAGGCACTGAAAGATATGGTGGCCAGGGACGGAGTTGAACCGCCGACGCCAGCCTTTTCAGGGCTGCGTTAAGCTGTACTCTCAACGACTTAAGAGACTTCAGGTGGCCGCCTAAGTACCTGAGAAGACGTGAGAGACATGCGAATCGTGGGTTGGAATCGTGGGTTCAAAACTGGCGCATAAAGACGCCAAAGCAAGCGCCGCGCCTGACGTAAGCGTGAAATTTCTTTCCAGCACGCTCCCGCCAAACTCTTCGCATAAAGAAACCAGAGTCCAGTGTTTTGTGCACGACCGACAGGCAGTCCACCCGATCTACCAGAGCCGCTGTTGTTTTTTGGCGAAGAATGCCACCGTTGCCACGCCACATTGCCCGCCGGCCAAGGACAGGTACGGATTCCCGCTGTTGCCGATCTAGACAGGTCAGAAGAATTGAACGCTCCTCATGCTCTCGGCTAGCCTTTCCAGTTGCTCGGGAGAATTCGCGACAAAAGCGAACGACAAGAGCTTGTCCTTGCGAACGGTAGTCCAGACTACGGCACCCTTTTTCGTCGTCCCCTCCTGGAGTCCAAAAATAGAGACGGCAAAGCTTTGGCCCGAAAGGGTGACAGATCGAGGCAAGGCACTCGCATTCTTGCTATGAGCTAACCACGCGCTCATCTGTGCCTCGGCGCTAGCATCATCAAGGTCTGCAACCGCTTTGCGCGGGTAGGTCGCGATGGTTAATGAGTGCCAATCCGTCGTTGCATCGTCTGGGCCGGACGACATTGCAAGCAGAGGGTCTAGCGTATCTTTTGTGTTCGCTGCTTCCGCTCTTTCCCGAATCTCCGCTCGGAAGCGCTGGGTTTTGTTGTGCATTTCCCTGGGGGCTTGTACCGAAAACCGAGAATTGCATTCGAGTAGATAACTGCGGAGGGCCGTGCAGATGGGGCATTCTGTGCCAATGCTGCACCCCATAGAAACAGGGGTAAAAACAAAACAATGAAAACGGCACTAATAGACGTTCCCTCGCAGCAATTTGCCCCCTTTGCGCGGTCGGGGCTCCGTTTCTCATGAGTAGGGCTCATATGCAATGTGACGTTTGCTCTTCCTTCTGAATAGGCCGAGTTTAAGTCGTCTCCACCTCATCGGTACGTCGATATCAGAAAGATGAACTACACCCTTTCCCGCAACCAGTTCGTCGCCACAATAAAAAAGATCCTCTTCAAACTTTCCCTCCGCCACAGCCGTCGTGAGCCGGTCGATTTGTTCCAACTCCGTGTGTCCTCCAAGACCAATGCCAAACCACTTCGGGAATTCAAAGGTGGTCCCTTGGCCCATAT
>JBAWAI010000409.1:0-8112 GCA_049589215.1 Terriglobales bacterium
CTCAATCGCCCGCCCTCAAAAAGCTAGCTGAGTCTTTTCGCGATTGGGGTCGTGACTGCTGGTGCGATCCGGGAAAATCGAATACCTGCGGTTGCCGCTTTGAATGGAAACTCGGCGACCTGCCGGCCGGCTACGACCACAAATATATCTACAGCCACATCGGATACAACCTGAAGGCGACCGATATGCAAGCTGCCATCGGCGTCGCCCAGCTTAAGAAGTTGCCGGCCTTCATGGCAGCGCGCCGCGAAAACTTCACCAAGCTCCACACGGCTCTCAAAGACCTGGACGACCTTTTCCTTCTGCCTGAGGCGACTCCGCAATCGAACCCCAGCTGGTTCGGTTTTCCGCTCGCGGTGCGCAAGGAAGCGCCTGTCTCACGCAATCAGATTGTGCAGTTTCTCGAGGCGCACAAAATCGCGACGAGGCTTTTGTTCGGCGGAAACTTACTGCGCCAGCCCGCATATCGCGAAATTCGCCGCCGCGTAATCGGCGAGTTGCCAAATACTGATTTCGTAATGAACAACGTTTTCTGGGTTGGGCTCTACCCCGGCCTCACCGCACCGATGATCGACTACATGGCGGATTCGTTCCACCAAATACGAAAGGCGTCTGCTCACGGAGCATAGGCACAAGGAATCGCTCGAATATGACGAACCGCCTGTCCACCGATCTCGATTGCATTCTGGCCCGCACTGAACCGCTGTGGAGCGACCTGCGCGGCGGTCGCATTCTGATCACCGGCGCGACAGGCTTTTTCGGATGCTGGCTGCTGGAAAGCTTTGCCTGGGCGAATCGACGCTTGAATCTGAACGCCCATGCCGTCGCGCTCTCCCGGCATCCGAACGCACTCTTCGCCAAAGCGCCTCACCTGGCTGACGATGCCGCGATTACACTCCACGCGGCCGACATTCGGCATGGAACATTTCCCTCGGGCCAGTTCTCGCACGTCATTCATGCCGCCGCCGAGGCCAGCGCAAAACTCAACGCGGAAGCTCCGCTCGTCATGTTTGACACCATCGTCGAAGGCACACGCGGCGCACTCGAATTTTCGCGCAACGGTTCAGCTCGCCGATTTCTTTTCGTCAGCTCCGGCGCGGTGTATGGAACACAGCCGCCCAGCTTGACGCACATCGTCGAATCCTTCGACGGCGGGCCAAATCCTCTCGATCCCGCCAGTGCTTACGCCGAAGGCAAACGCGCCGCGGAGCTGCTGTGTGTTCTCGCCCAGTCGCCAAGCTTCGAGCCAATTATCGCGCGCTGCTTCGCTTTTGTCGGACCCTACATGCAACTCGATGCACACTTTGCCATCGGCAACTTCATCTCCGATCGGTTGCACGATCGCCCGATTCAAGTCCGCGGCGACGGCTCCGCTGTGCGGTCTTATCTTTACGCCTCGGACTTGATGGTCTGGCTCTGGACGACTCTGTTCAAAGGACGGCCTGGCCGCGCTTACAACGTCGGCTCCGAAGAAGCGGTAAACATTGCCGCATTAGCGCGCGAAGTTGCTGCAGCGCTGCCGCCCGAACCTGGAGTCAGGATCTCTTCCACATCACTTGCCGACGCTCCTCTACACCGCTACGTGCCCAGCACAGTGCGAGCGCGAGAAGAACTTGGCTTGCTCGGCGAAGTGCCCTTGCGCGAAGCCATCCGCCGCACTCACCGCTGGTTTTCACAAGACACCTCTTCCTCAAATATCACTGCCCGAACCTCAGTTGCCACGCGGAGTGCCCATGCATAGCGCCGCCACGCTCAGCCCTCGGCCGCATCGCGCCTGCGGCGTCTGCGGTGCTAACAGGAGCACAATCTGTCATCACCAGCGCTTCATTGTTCCCGACGGATATCCTTTGCCGAAGGAGTACGACGTCGTGGTCTGCCAGCGCTGCGGATTTGTCTATGCCGATCCGGCGGCCAGCCAGTCCGACTATGACCGCTTCTATTGCGATTGGTCAAAGTATGACGACTCAGAAACTGCAACCGGCAGCGGCCTTTCACCATACGACGCGGCTCGCCTTGCCGCCACTGCCTCTGACATCGCCCGCGCACTGCCTTCACGGGCCGCCAGCATTCTCGACGCCGGTTGCGCCACGGGAGGCTTACTTACGGCTCTTCGCGACGCCGGATTTGCGTCGGTCACCGGACTTGATCCTTCACCGCGCTGCGCATCCGCCTGCCACGCGCGCGGGTTTGAGGCTTATATCGGGTCGATCGCCTCCGCTCCCCAGAACATGCCGAAGTTTGACTGCGTTGTCTTCAGTCACGTGCTCGAGCACGTTTACGATATTCCGGCTTTCTTCATGGCCGCGCGTGGGCTGCTTTCGCCCGGCGGCTACCTGTATCTCGAAACGCCCGACGCCACTCGCTACGACGAGTATCTCTACGCGCCTTTCCAGGAATTTAATACAGAGCACATCAACCATTTCTCGGCGCGTGCACTGGAAAATGCGGCTCGGCGCTTCGGCTTTCAGCCAGTGGTCGTGGAGCAGAAACTGCTCCAGACGGCCGCAGACACCATCTATCCGGCTGTCTTCGGTCTTTTCCGTGACAGCGGCCAGCCGTCCGATGAGCGGGTAGTTTGCGATCAAGAGTTGCCCTCCAGGATCGCCGCTTATGTTCGTCATTCCGGTGAGCTGATGGAAAAGATCAGCCGTCACCTCACCTCCCAAGTCGCGAATGTCGAACGAGTCATCGTTTGGGGTGCGGGCCAGCTCGCGATGAAGCTGCTGTCTCTTCCCTGCTTTGAGAAAACTCAAGTTCACGCTCTGGTGGATAGCAATCCGGTTCTGCGGGGCAAAGCTTTTGCAGGCGCGCCCGTGGTAAGTCCCAACGAAATTGCCGGCACCAGCGATCCCATCATCATAGCGACGCTGCTGCACGCCGACGAGATCAGCGCGCAGATCAGGCGTCTCGGGCTGCACAACCCCGTCCTCTCGTTACTGCCAGACGCTGCCTACAAAGGCAAATCCAACGCTCCCGTCGAGGGCCGCCCTTCATGAAGCTCTCCGATTACATCGTCGGCCAACTTGCGGATTGGGGCGTCCGTCACATTTTCCTGGTCACGGGCGGCGGGGCCATGCACCTGAATGACTCCATCGGCAAAGAGCCGCGCGTTCAGTATGTCTGCAACCACCATGAACAAGCCTCCGCAATGGCCGCTGAAGGCTACGCCCGTATCACCGGCCGGCCTGGGGTGGTCAATGTCACCACCGGGCCCGGTGGCATTAACGCCCTGAACGGAGTTTTTGGGGCATGGACCGATTCTGTCCCCATGCTCATCATCTCCGGCCAGGTCAAGCGCGAAACCTGCATGCGCGCTCAAGGCATCACCGGCCTGCGCCAGCTCGGAGATCAGGAAGTCGACATTGTCGCCATGGTTGAGAAGATCACCAAGTACGCGGTAATGGTCAACGATCCTCTCTCCATCCGCTATCACCTTGAACGTGCCTGGCACCTCGCGCAGAGTGGCCGACCTGGTCCTTGCTGGCTCGACATACCCGTCGACGTTCAGGCCGCATCGATTGAGCCTGCGAGTCTTCGCGGCTATGATCCCGCGCAGGACGAACCGGCCCGGGGCAAGACTGCGGGCGATGATTCGATCCGTCTCACATCCTATTGCCGCGAAGTCCTACAACGGATACGCGGCGCAAAATGCCCGGTGATCCTAGCTGGAACCGGCATCCGCGCTGCCCATGCAGTACCCGAATTTGATCAGCTTTGCCACCGGCTGGGAATTCCAGTGACCACCGCCTGGTCCAACGACCTCATAGCTTCCGACGATCCACTCTTCTGCGGCCGCCAGGGCACGATTGGCGACCGGGCGGGCAACTTTACTGTCCAAAACGCGGATGTCCTGTTGATCCTCGGTTCGCGCCTTGCCATTCGCCAAACGAGTTACAACTGGCAATCGTTTGCGCCGCGCGCGTTCAAGATTCAGGTGGATATCGACACCCACGAATTCCACAAACCGACAGTCGAGCCGAATCTGTCTATCCACTGCGACCTGAAGCACTTTCTAGCGGAGCTACTCCGCGAGTGCGATTTCGCCAAACATGAACCGGACACGCACACTCACGCCTCATGGCTGGCCTGGTGCCGTGAGCGCGTTCGGCGTTATCCGGTCGTGCAGGATCGTCAGCGGCAGCCGGGGCCGCCTTTGAACCCGTACTACTTCATAGAGCAACTGTCAGCCAGGCTCGCTGACAACGATGTCATCATCTGCGGCAATGCGAGCTCCTGCATCGTGCCTTTTCAGACCATGCGTCTGCAAAAGAACCAACGGCTTATCTCCAACTCCGGATCCGCTTCCATGGGCTACGACCTACCGGCCGCCATTGGAGCGGCCTTCGCCCGTCCCGGCAAGCGTGTCATCTGTATTGCGGGGGATGGCAGCATTCAAATGAACATCCAGGAGTTACAAACTATTGTTCACCACCACTTGCCGGTAAAGATCTTTGTGTTGAATAACTCCGGGTACCTTTCCATGCGCATGACGCAATCCGGATTTTTTGGGCGTCTGACTGGAGAAAGCGCTTCCAGCGGCGCCTCGCTCCCTGACGTGGTCAAAGTAGCCTGCGCCTACGGGATTCCGTCAGTTCGCATTGACCGCCAGGCGCAACTGGAGCAGGTGGATCGCGCGCTTGCCGCCGCCGGCCCGTCACTCATCGACGTGGTCGTTGATCCAAGCCAGGAGTTCGAACCACGTTCACGGGCCCGGCAGTTACCGGATGGCCGGATTGTTTCGCCAAACCTAGAGGACATGTACCCATTCCTGGACGAGAGTGAACTAATGGACAATGTGATCAAGGAATAAGGACATTACCATACTAATAACTGCAACACAGGTAGCAACGCCACATAACCAACTGGACAGGCAATTAATACCATGACCGGTAATGACATATTTGACGAGTTATTCGTTCTTGAGATAGCCAATAACCACCTTGGCGATTTGCAACGGGGCCTGAAGATCATCAGCAACTACGCGCAAGTCGCGCGTTTCAATAACGTGCGCGCGGCCATTAAGCTGCAATTGCGCGATATCGACAATTTTATTCACAAAGACTTCCGCCAACGTGACGATATCCGTTACATCAAGAAGACGCTCGATACGCGGCTGAAGACTGAGGACTTCGCCACCATGGTGCAGGCCATTCGCGAAGCCAGTTGCATCCCGATGGCCACGCCCTTTGACGAAAGCTCCGTAGATTTCTGCAGCGAGCTCGGTATTCCCATTCTCAAGATCGCCAGCTCGGACTGTAATGACTGGATTCTCATTGAGAAGATCGCGAAGACGAAGAAGCCGGTCATTGTTTCAACGGGAGGCTCTTCTCTCAAAGATATCGACGATCTAGTCGCATTTTTCGATAACCGCCGCATTCCGTTGGCCATTAACCACTGCGTCTCAATCTATCCCTCGGAAGACTCTGACATCGAACTCAACCAGATCGATTTCCTCCGTAATCGCTACCCCAACCACACCATCGGATTTTCCACACACGAGTATCGTGACTGGAGCTCGTCGATGCTGATGGCTTATGCCAAGGGCGCCCGTACGTTCGAGCGTCACGTCGACATCCAGACCGACGGTATGACGGTTTCGCCCTACTGTTCCGTGCCGGAGCAGGTTGACGGCTGGTTCAAAGCTTTTCATCGCGCGAAGAGAATGTGCGGGGCCCCGGGCACACAGAAGCGTCTGCCGCCACAAAAAGAAATCAGCTATCTCGACTCTCTTGTCCGCGGGGTGTATGCAAAGCGCGATCTTCCCGCCGGCCACGTTCTTCAGGATGCCGACGTCTACCTCGCGATTCCACTCCAGCAGGGACAGATTTCCTGCCGTGAACTGATGCGCGGTGAAGTGATCCGGAACAGAGTGCTCAAAGATCAAGCCATTACGATCGATGCCATTGACAGCCCTTACGCCAACATTCCATCGCTTACGGACCTGATCTACAACCGGGGATTGCCCACGAAACCCTCTGTGGCCCGTGCCGCCAAAGCTGGCTCTGGCGGGGCTGTTTGAGGAACCTCGACATGAAAACGATTAGCGTGGTGACGCCTTGCTTTAACGAAGAAGGCAACGTTCGCGAGGTCTACGAGCGTGTACGAAGCCTGATGGTCAGTCTCGGTAAGTATCGCTACGAGCATATCTTCATCGACAATGCATCCCGCGACACTACCTTCGCGGTGCTCACCGAAATCGCCGTTAGCGATCCGAATGTGAAGGTCATCCGCAATGCGCGCAACTTCGGACACGTGCGGTCCCCGATGCACGCAATCCTCCAAGCTCGCGGCGATGCTGTCATCGTGCTCATGTCGGATCTACAGGACCCCCCTGAAGTTTTGGCGCAACTGCTGGAACAGTGGGAGAAGGGGGTGCCGATCGTCATTGCGGTCAAGCACGAGAGCCGCGAATCCGCACCGATGTTTCTCGTCCGGAAGATGTTTTATCGGCTCGTCAACCGGCTCTCCGACGATATTGAAACTTACGAGAACTTCACTGGCTTCGGGCTCTACGATCGGCAAGTTATCGACTTAGTGCGCCAGTTTGGCGATCCTTACCCATACTTCCGGGGCATGATTGCCGAAATCGGCTTGCCCCACACCGAAATTCAATACGAGCAGCAGCGCCGCAAGAGCGGTAAGTCAAAGAATAACTTCTACACGCTTTATGACCTCGCCATGCTCGGCATCACCAAGCTGTCTAAGGTCCCGTTGCGTCTGGTCACGTTTTCAGGATTCGCCGGATCGTTGCTTTCCATGCTCGGTGGCATGGCCTATTTTGCATACAAGTTATTGTTCTGGCGCCAGTTCACCCTGGGCATTGCTCCCATCGCGATCGGAATGTTCTTGCTCGGCTCGCTCCAGTTGCTGTTTATGGGCATCATCGGCGAATACGTCGGCAACATACACACGCAGGTGCATAACCGGCCATTGGTCGTCGAACGCCAAAGATTGAACTTTGACCATGAACCCGGCGAGCCGCTCGCCCGCGTCTCACTCGCTGCGGGTGCAGCCGCTGGAAAGTAATGCAACCACGGGAGTATGCCTTCGCTGATTGCCGTCTGGCCACGAGGCCCTCAACGGTGCGCCCTGCAAGGCATTCGCGAAGCGCTCCGGCAAACAGAGCAGCCGACTTTACGGGATTGAATGAGTTTCTTCGTAACAACTCCAACGTTGCGCGCCCCGTCTGAGTCCTACTCGGAACCGAGTCCGTTTCTCACCGTTCGCCTGTTTAGGGCAATACTGCAATTTGTCGACGATCACCCATGGACGGCCTTCGCGCTCCTATCCGCCGCCTGCGCATGGGGCCATCTCAGTCCTCTGGTCTCGCGGCATCTCGATCACGACGAATTGTTTACGTGTTACATTGCGCACTCATCATCTGTCGGCCAGTTGCTGGCGCTGACTCGCACAATCGACCTTCATCCTCCGCTTTCTTATCTTCTGGTGAGATTGTCCTTTGCGATGTTTGGAGTTAGTTCCTGGTCCTGCCGCCTCCCGTTTGTTCTCGCATTCCTGGCCACAGGCGGCCTTCTTTATTTTCTGGTTTGCCGCATTGTCTCGCCCATATACGGCCTTATTGTCCTCCTGATGCTGTGGAGTAGCTCCTACGCCCGTCTGGCGATCGAAGCGCGCCCCTACGCTCTGGTCTTGTGCTTCACCTCTTTGTTGCTCGTCAATTGGTACCACATCGTCACGGTCGAAGATCGGCCCGTGAGTCGTTGGAGATATGCGGCTTTTATACTCGGCGGACTTGCTCTTCTGCTTTCACATGTCCTGGGCGCCTTGGCCTATGCGGCATTCCTTGCTGCTGAGCTCATTCGCTTCTTGATCCGACGAAAGCCAGCTTGGCGATTGTGGGGAGCTCTGACTGTTCCACTTATTGCAACCCTCAGCTATCTTCCGCTGATCCGCATTCAGTCCGGTCTGCTCTTCTCGGAATATAGCCAAGCCTCTCCCCGGAGGTTGGCGATCTGCTACTGGGAGCATCTTAGATATTCGATTACGCCTCTGGTGCTCGTTCTGTTGCTCGGGTTCGCCTGGAGGGTATTGTCGAAACACCAGAAACCTCCGGTTTCCATCTTGTCGCGGGCAACGGCGGCTTCTTTCGTA
>JBAWAI010000410.1:0-9103 GCA_049589215.1 Terriglobales bacterium
GCAAAGGGCCAGAACCACTACTGCCAACAGAACGCGAGTCCACATGCAACTAAATGCAGATTGCATTGATTTCTCCTTGGTAATTCTTGGGAAGATCAAAAGCTTTCACCTAAACTCTTCAGTTGAACCTGAGACTTGAAAATCAAAACCAGCGTTGGTGTCGCGAGGGGGCACAACACCGGCATTAAAAGAACTGGAAAATGACATAATGCGAAATGCAATCACTGTTCCAAAACAAAAACAAAATAAAGCTCTTGTTAATCAGTGGTTTAGGTTGGCAAACGACACAAGTCTATGTTTTATGGGAGCATAGACAGAGGGTGTGATATGAGAATTGGTATGTTTTCAGAAATTCGCCTGAAGGACCGCCGAGAGTGAGTATGTCGACGACCGACGGTAGTGGCCTGGCTCGCGGCCTTGATCTCTTCAATCGCGCTCATTTTTTCGACGCCCACGAGGTGCTCGAAGACGTCTGGCGCGAGTCGGTTCATGGCAAGGCGCGGCGCCGGCATCTTCAGGGGCTGGTCCAGCTGGCGGTTGCCTTTCATCACGAGTCGCGCAGTAACCTGGTCGGCGCGCGCTCGGTGCTGGATCGTGCCCTCCGCAACTTGGCCGGGGCGGAGGATTCGTTTCCTCAGCTTGATCTGGATGCCCTGCGGGCCGCGCTTGTGCCTTGGCAGCGACATCTCGCAGGAGAGGGTCCGCGGCCTGCCGCTCCCGCGATCACTCCGCGGACACGCGCTACCTGAATGCGTCCGTAATCTCGCTCCGAGGATCGCGGAGATTCGCTCGCTGGAGATTCGCGCCCTGATAAAATCTTGACGCGTGAAAGATTCACATTTGAAAGATCCACACTCAACGACGGCTACCCTGACCGCTGCGATGGCACCGATCCCGCTGCTCGACCTGCATCACCAATACCAGACAATCAGGGAGGAAGTGCTCGCTGCCATCGCCCGGGTGTGCGATTCGCAGGGATTCATTCTTGGGCCCGAGGTCGAGGCGCTCGAGCGTGAGATTGCCGCTCTTACCGGAGCGGCCGCCGCGGTGGGCTGCGCATCGGGCACTGAGGCTTTGTGGCTGGCGCTGGTCGCGGCGGGCGTTAAACCCGGCGATTCGGTCATCACCACTGCATTCAGCTTCTTCGCGTCGGCGAGCGCGATCGTGCGGGCGGGTGCGACGCCGGTGTTTATCGATGTCGACCCGGGAACGCTCAACCTCGATGCCGCGCTGGTTCGCAAGCGTATCGTGGCGCAGCGGCCGGAGAACCTGCGCGCCATTCTTCCGGTCCATCTTTATGGCCAGTGCGCTGACATGGACGCGTTCGACCAGATCGCGCAGGAGTTCAAGCTGGTCATCGTTGAAGATGCGGCGCAGGCTATCGGCGCCGAGTGGCGAGGCCGCGGCGCTGGCTCGCTGGGTGCGACCGCCGCGTTCAGCTTTTATCCGACCAAGAACTTGAGCGCCTACGGAGACGCAGGTATCGTGACTACGATCGACGCTGACATGGCGGAGCACATGCGGCGTTTGCGCAATCACGGAAGTCCGCGGCGCTACTACCACGACGAATTCGGTTGGAACGGACGCCTGGATGCGATTCAAGCGGCGGTGCTGCGCGTGAAGCTGCCGCGACTTGCCGGATGGAACCTCAGCCGCCAGCGGCACGCTGCAACCTATGACCGCCTGTTTGCGGAAGCGGGATTGACGTCAGCGGGCAATTCAACGGTGCGTTTGCTTGCCCGAACCGCCGGGGCCACACACGTATTCCATCAGTACGTTATTCGCGTGGAGCGGCGCGACGAACTGCGGGCATTCCTGGCCGAGCGCAAGATTGGCTCGGAAGTTTACTATCCGCTGCCGCTGCATCTTCAGCCGGCGTTCGCTTATCTGGGATTAAAGGAAGGCGATCTGCCGGTTGCCGAAGAGGCTGCCAAGGACGTGCTGGCGCTGCCCATGTTCGCAGAGTTGACTGAGGGCGAGGTTCGGCGCGTAGTGGAGGCGATTGCCGAGTTCTATTCGTAGGATCACGGACCCTCAACAAAATGACGGTGCCGTCACCGTTGGCGGCGGTGCTTCTTCGCGGGCGATTTACGCGGCTCTTTGCGGAGCGGTTTGCCGGGCGCTTCTCCCGGTGACAGCACCCGCCGCACGATTGGAGTATTCAACTTGTATTTGCGCTCGCTCGTCTTCCCGCCTTCGTCGAGGGCGCGAATCACAAATACTGGCAGCACACCTTCCTTGCCGAAATCTTCGCGCGCGGCCGTGACCGGCAACATGCCCTCGATGCGTTCGCGATAAGCCGTCTCATAGCGATGCCGTCTCGCGTTCCAGGTGAAGACGCGAAATTGATTGAAGTCGAATGGCATTCCGTCTTTCGGCTCGGTGAGCACCATCAGGTATTGCGGGACTTTCTTGTCGCCATCCTGAACTTCATCGAGGGTGAAGAGCGCGACGATGCGTTGCCCTTCGGCATATTGGGCCACGTCGAGCGGAACATCGACGTCGACCATGCGGGCCAGCACCCAGCCGACGCGGCTGTGGCTGTCGCGCACCAGCCACCAGTCCTCAATCACCGAAGTTGGTCCCGTGGGCTTAATGTGCGCGGAGACAGACGGAGTTTTTGCGGAAGGCGTCCCGCTCGTCGACTCGGGATTCGGTTCGGTTTTTTCGTATGCGAATGCGGGCGGCTTCGGCGGGGAGTCGGCCAGAGGTGGAGGCATCGGAGCGGCTTCATTTTTTGCCACCGGTTTCTCGGCCGGTTTAGGGAGTGGGGCCGCCGCGCGAACTGGCGTCGGGGCATTCTTGTCGGCGACGCCTCGTTTGAGAAGCACCAGCTTCTCTCCCGCCAGTATCTGATAAAGATGTTCGGTCTCGCGCCCCGGTTCGACATGCAGATTGGTGCCGTTGCGCGTGATGCCCTGGGCCTGCACGGGGTCATTGGCGTTGTCGGCGGTCAGCTTTTGCAACTGATCGAAGACCTGCTGGCTGACGAGATAGCGCTGTTCCATCCATCCCATCTGGCCGCTCGCGGTCCGCACCTTCACAAAATGGCGGTCGTGGTCGAGCACTTCAACGCGGTCGCCATTTTTTACGAGTCCGGCTTTTTCGAAGACGGCAGCCACGCGATCGCGGAGATTGACTTCTACTCCGGAGACATAGGCGATTTCGAGCACGCGCCCGCCGCTATGTTTGCAGGCAGGGAGCATCAGCGTGAGAAAGAGAACGGTGGCGATCGATCGAATTTTGGCGGGAGGGAGGGTCATCACACGGTCAACTCTTCAATAGTAGCGCGGGCGAAGGCGCGGACCGTTATCACGCGAGGGGCGGAGGAATTGAGAGAGTTTGTAAGTTTGGAATTTAGCGATGGAAGAGTCCAGTCACGGCTGACGATTTTCCTACCCAATTACATAACGATGACGTCAATCCCAAGGCATCGTCTTCGCCGGTGGAGATACTTATGCGGAATGCCGGACATCAGAAATTGTGACGGCGGTGTGCAGGGTCAGGACGAACGGAGGGGTGCGTCAGAGTAACGCAACCGCTCGTCACCCCGCACCCGTCTCCGTGCCCGTCACGCCGTCAATTTGTAACCGTCAAGTTGATGGTGGCGCTGTTCGTTGGGCTGCCACTGCCGGCAGGGTAGGTGATAGTAATCACGTAGGGACCTGCTGGGGTGCCCGAGTCTACGGTGCAAATTGCGGGAGATGACGTGTTATCGCACTCAATGTCCGCAGGCGAACCCACGACTGTCCAGGTCGAAGACGTGGTGAGATCGTACACGGTGCCATTACTGGTGCCTTGCACGATGAAGTTCTGGTCTACCTCGCTCTGCGCATTCACGTTCCAGGCGAGAGCGCCACTACCGCTCGAACAAGTCGTGGTGTCGCCGAACGTGCCCATGCAAACCTGATAATTCGTTACGCTGCCGAGAAATACCGTGAGCGTCGCGGTGTTGGTCACGCTTTGCGAGGTCGCGGTGATGGTGGCTGTTCCGGAGGCCACTCCTTGTATGGTGGCGCTACCACACTCGCCCGCGGCGCAGGCTCCGGTGATCTCCGCGATGGTGGGGTCGCTGGTCGACCATGACACGCCGCTGGTCAAATTATTGCCGTTTCCGGTGGAACCATAGAGGCCAAAGGCCGTCAAGGTAGTAGTAGAACCAACTTCGACGGTTGTATTGCCGTTAATGGTGAGTGAGGTAAGGGTCGGGGGGACAAAAAATCCGTTGCAACCGGCGCCGAAGGCCGCTACGAGCAGCACGGTCAAAGCAATGATCAGCGGCAGTTTCGCCCCAGCAGACTTGCGCTCAGTCGCCATAAATATATCGCCTCGAATACGGTGATTTTAGCAGAACGCCCGGCTCGGCCCGCACTCCGGTAGTGCATGATTGGAGTCGGGTCGGCCCCGAACGCCGGCACAAAAAGACGCAAGCCGGCGCGTTCAGGGTAGGAACGTGGCAGCGGGCGGAACTTGCGGGAAATTCGAAAGAGCCCGTCGTCGATCGTTAGCCGTCGGTCGTTGGGCGCCGGTCGCTGGGCGTTGGGCGTTCGTCGTTGGACCTTTCGATTCTCGTCGGGGACGGGAGGCCGAAGCCCGACGACCAGCGACTGACGACGGTCAGCTACTGCGCCTTCTTCTTGCCGGCCCGGGCGATGCGGTCATCGATCGGCTTGCGGCCAGCGAAGCCTTCGCTGGTACTGTGCCAGTGAGTGATGCCGGACTCGCCGGACTTCCAGCAGAGCAGGATAATTTCGCCCTCGACTTTGCACGGGAAATCGAGCAGGCCGATGTCGAGGTCTTTCACCTGCACGCCGATGGCGTCGATTTCGGCGAGCGCATCCTTGACGCGGCGAATGGTCTTTTCGCGCTCTGCCTTGCGGCGGGCGAGATGCACTACGTCGAGCCGGGTGCCGCCGTTCAGGAAAACGCGGTGTGCCGTCTCCTGCAATTCGGCGTCAACGTCTTCGATCAACTTTTTACCATCGATCGATTGCCGGAGCAGCGATTCCAGAATAGGCAGCAGATTTTGCGCTTCGTCGAGAGTGAAGGTGCGGTCTGACATTCTCTATAGTTTAGCTGAAATGGGACGGGAGGGTATCGGGTATTAGGTCTCAGGTGTCAGGTGTCAGGTCTCAGGTCTTAGGTCTTAGGTCTCAGGAAAGACAAATCGAACATATTCTTGGTGATTCTGGTCACCGCGCGCCTTGCCTCCCGGATTCTAGGGTGGAGCTTGAGGGAACTCGGTGGACAATTATCGGGATTTGATTGCATGGCAAAAAGGAAAAGATCTTGCTCTTGCAATCTATGCCTGCACGCGCGAATTTCCTAAGAGCGAAGTATATGGATTGGCCTCTCAGATGCGACGTGCTGCGGTTTCGGTCCCAAGCAACATCGCAGAGGGGAAAGGCCGTTACTCATCTCGAGAATTCGTACAGTTTCTACTCCATGCTCGCGGATCATTGCTTGAGCTTGAAACACAGATCCTTATCGCGCACGAGCTAGCCTACATCGATTCGCTGACGTTCCGGAAGATCGAGTCCGATGCCGCGGAAGTGGGCGGGATCCTGAACGGATTGATCCATCGTTTTCAAACGCGGGATAAGCGTCTGACCTGAGGCCAGACAACTCAGACCCAAGACCCGCCGCCACGTTCTTCCTGACACCTGAGACCTGACACCTGCGACCTGACACCTCCGACCTCCGCCTGCTATGTTGCCCATGTGAGCAACGATTCTGCCGCGGCTCAACCCACTCCGCGCAACGTTTACGTCTTCGGCGCCACTTCGTTTCTGAACGACACGGCGACCGAGATGGCGTACTGGATTCTGCCGGCGTTCATCGCGTCGCTCGGCGCGGGGCCGGCGCAGCTTGGCATCATCGAAGGCGTTGCCGAGAGCGTGGCATCGTTCGCGCAGCTGTTCTCGGGCTATTTAGCCGACCGGGTGGCGCGGCGGAAACCGATTGTGGTGGGCGGATACTTTGTCGCCAATGCAGTCAAGCCGCTGCTGGCGCTGGTTTCGTCGTGGACGCAGATTTTGGCGATTCGGTTTGCGGATCGCTTTTCGAAGGGCGTGCGCGGGACGGCGCGCGATGTGATGGTCGCCGATTCGGTCGAGAAGGGGACGATCGGGTCGGCGTATGGGCTGATTCAGGCGATGGATTCGGCGGGCGCGATTGCCGGGCCGCTGCTCGCGCTGGCATTGATAGGGCACTTTGGAGTGCGGGGCGTGTTCGTCTGGGCAGCGGTGCCTGGAGCGCTGTGTGTTTTGGTGGCGTGGGTCGGCATTCGCGAGGTGCGGAGAGGCGGCGCAGAGTTACATGCTGCCGGCTCTCAGTTGAGGTCTCAGGTGGCAGGTGTCAGGTCTCAGGAAAGCCAACCTGAACTTAAAAAGGAACCAGCTGCTTCGTACTCTGGCATCGCGTTGCCAGGTGGGTTTTATTACGTGCTGGCAGTGGTCACCTTGTTTTCTCTTGGCAATTCGAGCGACATGTTTCTTGTTCTGCGCGCGGGCAACGTCGGAATTCCCGCCTCTCATGCACCGCTGCTTGGACTCGTCTTCAACGTGACGTTTACGCTCGCATCCTGGCCGGCGGGAAAATTCAGCGACCGCTTCTCGCGTTCGACGATCGCGGCTGCGGGCTATGGCATCTTCGCAGTCGTCTATTTTATGTTTGCGCTTGCGCCGTCGCGGCGCGCGATATGGCTGAGCATGGCTTTCTATGGCCTGTTCTACGCGCTTACCAATCCAGTGCTGAAGGCACTGGTGGTTGAGAGCGTGAGCAGCGACGTTCGCGGCCGCGCTCTGGGAATTTATTTCTTCGTCATAAGTATCACCACGCTGCTCGCCAGCGTGATCACGGGAGCGCTGTGGAAGATCTACGGCGCGGCGATGCCGTTCTATTTGTCGGCGGGCATTGCGGCGGTGTCGGCCGTGGCGCTGCTGGCGCACCGAACGTCTTCGCGTCCAGTTTGACGGCTACGACTTCGCGTATTTCAGCCACTTCAGAATTTCCGGCAGGTTGGGGCGCTTGCCGTAGATGAGCACACCGACGCGGTAGATACGCGCGCAGAGCACCAGAAGTCCGGCGATGGTCGCGATCAACAGGATCAACGACAGAGCGATTTGCCACGCCGGCGGCGTTTGCAGAACGATTCGCGCGTACATCAGAACCGGCGCGAAAAACGGGAACATCGACAACCACGCGACCAGGGGAGCATCCGGCGTCCTTACAACCGAACTCAGCATGAACACCGAGAGCACCAGCGGGATCACGATGATGAACTGGAGTTGCTGGCCTTCCTGTTCGGTCGTCGTAATCGCCCCGATCGCGGCATAGAGCGTGCTGTAAAGCAGAAATCCCAGCAGGAAAAAGGCCGCGAACGCCACCAGCACAGCCGGAGGAACAGCGAGCTCGCTGAGGTCCATGTTCATGGCCAGGGATGGCAGAGCGAACGCGCCCGCCATCAACACCCAAACCGCGATCTGGGTCAGGCCAACCGCGCCTACGCCAAAAATTTTGCCGATCATCAGTTCGGTTGAGGTTGCGGAAGAGAGCAACACTTCCATGACGCGCGAATTTTTTTCTTCCAGCACAGATCGCATCACGGAGATGCCGTAAAACAGCACGGCCACATAAATCAGCATGACCATGATCACGACTTCGAGAAATTTCTTGCCGCTGCCGCCTTTGGTCTCGCGCCCCTGTTCAACGCGAATGCCTTCGACCTTGATCGGCTTGAGCAGGAGATCCGCCTGCTCGCCAGAGATGCCATTCTTCGAAAGGCGCTCGCGCTCCATGATCCGGCTCAGTTCATCGCTGAGCCGCGATCTTTCGCTGGAGTTGGCGACGCTGCGACTGGCGAATGTGACCTTTCCCGCCGCGAGCGCGCCATCGCTCAGCCAGAGATAGCCGTCGATGGCCTTCGAGGTTACTTTGTCGCGAAGGGACGCGCGCTCCGCCTCCGTGGGATTCGAGTCCACGTCAATGAGGTATTGATTTTCGACTGCCGGTTTTGCGGCGTTCGATTGCGGATTGTTCTCGTCGTCATCTTTGTCGGCAAGACTGGGCGATAACAACTCACGGCGAACCATCTCGCCGAATTGCGGAGTAGAGGTCACGACCACGATGTGCTGAATCTTGTCTCCCATGGTGGCGAGCTTTGCCGGCAGCACCATCAGCGCGGTCATGATGGCGGGCGCGAGCAATGTGAGCACGAGGAACGACTTGGTGCGCACGCGCTCGAGATATTCGCGTTTGATGATCAGCCAGGTGTTACGCATTGGGCTTCTTCACGGCCTCGATAAAAATTTCTTCCAGCGATGGTTGCATCACTTCAAAGCGGTCGAGCCGCGCCCTCGAGGACGCGAGCCGCAGAAGTTCCTGGGTATCTGCGCCGGGCGCGAGCCGCACCTCCACATAGTTGCCGTAGTCGTTGAAAGATTGCACCAGCCTCGGCTCGCGCAGGAAACTGGCGTCGCCGTCGTATTTGATCTGGACACTGCAATGGCCGTAGTTGGCTTTGATCTCATCCAGATTGCCTTGCAGCACGGCGCGTCCGCGATTGATGAGGCAGATCGACGGCACAAACGCTCCGCCTGATCCATGCGATGCGTCGATAGCAGGATGGTCTTGCCGTTTTTGGCCAACTCAAGCAGCGCGTCTTTCAATGACATTGCGCTGGCGGGATCGAGCCCGGAGAAAGGCTCGTCCATGACGATCAATTCCGGATCGTGCAGGATCGCGCCGATGAACTGCACTTTCTGCTGCATGCCTTTCGAAAGCTCTTCCACTTTCTTGTCAATCTTGTCGGCCAGTTCCAGACGCTCGCACCAATACTGCGCGCGCTTTTGCGCCTCGCTGCTGGTCAGGCCTTTGAGCTGCGCGAGAAAGACGAGGTGAGTCAGCACCTTCATCTTTTTGTAGAGTCCGCGCTCTTCGGGGAGATAGCCGAAGTGGCGAGTCTGGCTGCGGCTCAGCGGTTCTCCCAACATCAGAACCTGGCCCGAATCGGGGACGATGATGCCGATGATCATCCGCAGCGTACTGGTTTTGCCGGCGCCGTTGGGGCCGAGCAGGCCGTAAATTGTGGCTGGCTTGATGC
>JBAWAI010000411.1:0-3382 GCA_049589215.1 Terriglobales bacterium
TGGTCGGGGCGTTGATCAGCAATTACTGGCTCGTTATGGTGGGGCTGTTTCTCTTCATGGGCGCGCAACTGGAAGAGCGCTCGGCGATGTTCCACTCGGTGCTGCTGAGCGTGCGTCTCGAGGAAGTGATGCTGACAGATTTTGCCACGCTTTCGCCGGCGGATACTCTGGAAGATGCGCTTGAGAAAGCTGTACACACTTTGCAGGACGACTTCCCGGTTGTGCGCGGCAGCGACATGGTGGGCGTCATTTCGCGGCAGAAAATTCTGGACGCATTGCGCGCGGAAGGCAACGGATACGTGCAGGCGGTGATGAACAAGATTTTTGAAGTGGCCGCCAAGCAGGAATCTCTGGCCTCGGCGTTTCGCAAGCTCTCCGCCCGCAATTTGAGCATCATTCCCGTGGTCGATGAGCAGCATCTCATCGGCATTGTGACTGTGCAGAACCTGATGCACTCGATGGCGCTGCTCGCGGAGAGCAGGAAACTGCGGCGCGCGGCGCTGGATTCATAGGCAGCCGCTTCCCCGTGGCGGGCGTTCGTCCGCCGTCAGCTTCCCGACTCCATTTCTCGATTGGCGCGCCTGGCTGGCTTTGAGCCGTCTCTATTCACACTGATTTCCAGATCAGATTCCCGCCCTCACCGCGCAGAAACTTTCGGGATATACTTCCCGGCAAAGGGCCGAGGCGATCGGCACGGGTGCGAATGTGTTGGAAATACTGCTCGCGAAGATTCAGCGGTTCACGATCGTGGTGCTAGCCGGAATGCTTGTCATTGTCGTGCTGCTCTCGACGGCGCACCTGGGCGTTTTGATCGGGGAAGAAATCTGGAAGTCGCCCCGCTTTCTCATTCCCGTGCAGGGTCTGCTCGATGTCTTCGGATATTTCCTTCTCGTCCTGATCGGAGCGGAACTGCTGGAGACTCTCCGAGCCTACCTCAAGCAGGATGTCATCCACGTGCGCGTTGTTTTGGAGGTCGCGCTCATCGCCATGGCTCGCAAGGCCATCATTGCGGAGCCTGCGTCTGCCTCAAGCTGGGAACTGTTCGGCACGGCCGCCTTGATCCTGGCGCTGGCGGTTGCTTTTTACTTCGAACGGCGGACAGACAAACGGCAGGCCGAAGCGTAGATAGAAAAGTCTCTCAGCTGCTTTTAACCACGTGTCCTGGGCCACGCCGCATAGACTTCCTGCGCGGCGCGAACCGCAGATCCGAATTCCACTTTTTTCCCGGTTAGCTCCGCGATTACGTTCTCGAGCGCAGCCAGCACTCCCACCGTATCTAAATAATCGTAATAGCCGATGTGGGCGATGCGGAATAGCTGACCCTTCATTTCAGCCTGTCCATTGGCCACAACGGCGCCAAACTGATCGCGAAAGCGCTTGCAGATGGCGTTTGAGTCCGCGCCCTCGGGTGCCTCGACTGCAGTGAGCGCGGCAGCCGGAGAGCCTGCGGCAAACAGCTTCAGTCCCAGCGCCTGCACTCCGGCGCGCGTCATCGCGGCGCACAGTTCGGCGTTCGCGATCAGGGCATCACGTCCCGCCGCAAGACTTCCGTCGCCCATTTGCCGCACGTAATCGAGCGCGGCCGCCAGTCCGGCAAAGAGCGCGGTTGCCGGCGTGTATGAGGTCTCCGCCTTGGCCGCGGCTTTTCTTTCCTTGCGCAGGTCGAAATAATAGCGCGGAGTTTTCGCCGTCTCCATGCGCTGCCAGGCGCGCTCGCTGATTGCGCCATACGCGAGGCCGGGAGGAATCATCAACGCTTTTTGCGATCCGCCGATGATGACATCAATGCCCCACGCATCAACATCGAGATGCGTGGTGCCAAGGCCGGTGATGGCATCGACGATGAGCAGAGCATCCGGCGCGGAAGACCGCACGAGTTTGGCAATGGCTTCGATGTCATGCCGCACGCCGGTCGAGCTCTCCGTGGCCTGCACGTAGACGCACCGCATATCGGGCGTCAGCTTGGCGCGGATGGCGTCGAGCGCGAACGTCTGACCATAGGGGACGGTCACAGTTTCGACCCCGCAGCCGAAGGCTTTGGCGATCGAGATCCAGCGCTCGCCAAACTTGCCCGCAGTCAGAACAAGAACTTTATCGCCGGGCGAGGTGAGGTTGGTGACCGAAGCCTCCATGAAGCCGGTGCCCGACGAGGTGAGCACCAGCACATCGTTCTTCGTGCCGATGAATTCTTTCAGGTCGGCGAGAACGCGCGTGAAAAGGGCGCGGAAGTCAGCGGTACGATGATGCATTCCATAGGACGCCATCGCTATCTGAGCGGATGGCAGAAGCGGCGTGGGGCCGGGCGTGAAGAGGCGATTCTTTTTGAGCATCAGTCTTTTCGTCTTCGAATGAACAGGATATTCGATTGTGCGGGCTTCGGGAAGGCGGGTCAGAACAAAGTCAGAAGTTGGAAGTCAGAATGCAGAAGTAAAAACCTTCGATCCTCTCAAGCTTGACCTTCAAAAAAGGGTTGACTGCTTTAATCTGACTTCTAACTTCTGACTTCGATTCTCCGGCTCTATAATCCCGTCATGCCTCTAATTGATCAGATTCAGAAAGACATCGTCACCGCCATGAAGGCGCGCGAGGAGCAGCGCCTCTCCACGCTGCGCATGGTGAAGTCCGCTCTCAAGCTGCGTGAGGTCGACAAGATGGCGCCGCTCGACGACAAAGAGTCGCAACAGGTGCTCTCGACGCTGATCAAGCAGCGGAAAGATTCGGTCGAACAGTTCACCAAAGGCGGACGCCAGGAGATGGCCGACAAGGAAGCGGCCGAGATCAAGATGATCGAGGCTTATCTGCCGAAGTCGGCGGGTGAAGAAGAAATTGTGGCAGGCGTGCGCGCAGCGATCGCCGAGATGACGCCGCCTCCGGCGATGAAAGATATGGGTTCGGTGATGAAGGCAGCCATGGCAAGCTTCGCCGCAGCCGGCATGCGCGTGGACGGCAAGGTGGTCAGCGAGGCGGTGAAGAAGGAATTGACGGGGAAGTAGGACTGGCCGCGTCATTCGGGTCGTATGCTCGCACGCTTCAATACTCATCTTTCCTGTGACGAAACGAATGCAGCACAACGTCGTTTCCGAACGTATCCTAGCGCAGCCGATAGTGTTTCCAGCGCATGCGCCATTGCCCTGCGCCCGGTTTCAGGCCGGCGAGTTTTTTGATCTTGTGCCGTCCACTGCGCTTGTGGGGATCGTCGCTGAGAATCCCAACCAGTTCGTCAAGGGCTCGGACCAGCGCGGCGTCTTTCCGCGAAATCGCTCGAAATTCCCGCTCGAACGCGGGTGTCGTGAGGACTCGAAACGGGCTAGCCATGACGAGGTTACTTCTTTCGCGCTTATTTTTTCTTGCTTTGGCTGCGCGGAATTTTCAGTTCAGCCAG
>JBAWAI010000412.1:0-6390 GCA_049589215.1 Terriglobales bacterium
GGTTTAAGTTTCTACCTCATGTTCGTTTTGGACGAATCCGGCGAACGCGCGTGCGCAATGTGGGAGCAGTCGGTGTTCTCCGTTCAGATGGCCGGCAAAAGGTCTAGAGAATTCGGCGCGGACGAACTCGAAGCTCGGCCGGGCCAGTTCCTCGCGCCCAAGGGATTTGTGGCAGCGACAATTGGCTGAAATTTGTACAGTTTTCCTGCACAGTTCCTACACAGCCACAATTCGCCACTCTATCTGCAATTAAAACAATCAGATATAAAAGTTTTATCACTCGCTCAGGATGACAGATTTGGGACGACAGGCTTGCCATTCCTATCCCGGCAGCAGCTGGCCCTTCTCCAGATGCCGGGTCACATGCGCGTACTCGGCGGCGTGCGGATCGTGCGTGACCATAATGATGGTCTTGTGAAAGCCTTCGTTCAACTTCTTCAAAATCTCTAAAATTTCCGTTGCCGAGTGACTGTCGAGGTCGCCGGTTGGCTCGTCGGCGAGAATCAGCGTTGGGTCGCTGACGATGGCGCGGGCGATGGCCACGCGTTGCTCCTGGCCTCCAGAGAGCTGTTTGGGGAGGTGGTTGACGCGCTCTTCGAGGCCGACGAGTTTGAGCGCGGTCATAACATGATCGCGGCGCTGCTGCGGCGTCATCTTCGTCAAGAGCAGCGGCAGCTCAACATTTTCAAATGCGGTGAGCACCGGAATCAGATTGAAGGTCTGAAAAACATAGCCGACGTGCATGTTGCGCCAGTGTGCGGACTGAGTGTCATTGAGTTTGAAAATGTTGTCGCCCATGACAAGCAGGTCGCCGGAGGTTGGGCGGTCGATGGCGGCGATCATATTGAGCAGCGTTGTTTTGCCCGAGCCCGACGGACCCATGAGCGCCAGAAATTCGCCGGCCGCAATGTCGAGAGAGACATTGTCGAGCGCGGTGACCTGGAAGGCGTCGCGCTTAAAAATTTTGCTGACGCCTCGCGCCTGCACGACCTTGCTGCCCACGGCGGGTTGCACGGGAGTTTGTGAAGCTACGCTCATGATTGCCCCTTGACGATGATATGAATGTTTTGGCCGTCTTCCAGATTTGCGGGCGCAGTCGTAATCACGCTTTCTCCGCCGATCAGCGAGTCGACCAGATAGCCGCCCGAGCGCTCGCCTTTGACGTGAACGTCGCGGCGCAGCGCTTTGCCGTTGAATGCGATCAGCACATACTTGGCTCCGTCTTTGTCACGAACGGCCGCAGTCGGAACAAAGACGTACGTTTGCTTCCCGGCGTTCTTATCGTCTTTGCTGGCGGGCGCTTTGAACTGCACGGTCGCGTTCATCTCCGGACGCAAGTAAGAATCGGGTTGCAGGATCTGCACTTTAACCTGCACCGTCGCCTTCTGGCGATTCGCTTCGGGTGACATTTCCGCGATCTCGCCTTTATAGGAGCGGTCTTTGAAGGCGTCGAGGGTGACGATGCCCTCCTGGTGCGGTGAGAGTTTGGCGAAATCGTCTTGCGCGATGTCGAGCTCGACCTGAATATCGTTGAGGTCGGCGAGCGCAACCACCGATCCGCGCGGGCCGCCTTCGGCGCCGCTCGCGAACTGCGCGGTCACCAGTTCTCCTTTTTCCGCCGTGCGCTCGAGGATGGTGCCGGTTACGGGGGCGCGAATCACCGTCGCGTCGAGTTGAGACTTCGCGTAATCCATCTGGCCCTTGGCGGTCTCGACGTCGGCGCGAGCGCGATCGACCTCTTCCACTCGCGGGCCGAGCTTGGAGAGGCTAAGCGACTGCTCAAGTGAATTGGCCCGCTGCTGATCGGCGTCGTATTTGGCCTGCGCGTCGTCTAGATTCTGTTTCGACACGACGCCCTGCGCAAAAAGATCGTGCGTGCGGTCAAGCGTGACCTTGTCGTTGGCCGCGGTCGCCCGAGCCTCGGCTAAATTATGATCGGCCTGCTGAATCTCCTCGGGCCGCGAACCGTGCTCGGCCTCGGCAAGGCGGGCTCTGGCGCTTTCCCATCCACCCCGGGCCTGCTCGTACACCGCGCGGAACTCGTCATCTTCGAGGCGGACCAGAACCTGCCCTTCGGTTACCTTGTCGCCTTTTTCGACGCCGATCCAGGCGACGCGTCCTGTGACTTTTGAATTCACGCTGATTTTGTGGTGCGCGACGATGTAGCCGCTGGCGGAGAGCACGGTACTGCCGGCGGCGTCGCTCGATTCGGCGGTCGCGCGCACAACCTCGACCTCGGCCGTGGGTGAGGCGAGGGCACGATAGGCGAGAGAGACCAGGCCAAGGAGAACGACGACCGCGACGCCGCCGATGATGATACGCCGCGACCACGGGGATGGCCCTCCGCTTGCGCCGCGCAGCGTGTGATCGATGCGCAGGCTCTGCAGGTCATCGTGTTTTGTGTCGTCTTGCGTAACGTCGAGCGGCATTCAGTTATCCGATGTTTCCAATTTTATTGAGATACAAATTCTGCGGTCGCCAACTCGCGCCGTCGCGCGTGCGAGCAGTCGCCAATTCGCGCGATCTCCCATCTATGCACGCAACGAGGTCAATATGTCCTGCCTCGCGGCCTGCCACGCGGGCGCGAAGCCTCCAGCCAGGCCCATCACAAGAGCAAATACTATCGATGTAACCATCACTTGCCAGGTCAGTTGCAGACTGAAAACCGTTTCGCTGAAGGTGAGCGAGTTGCCGATTCCGGTGGTGTGCCCGTTGAAAGGCAGAACCAGAAGTATGCCGACGATGGCTCCAAGCAGCGACAGTAGCAGTGCTTCGAGGACGAACGAGGTCAGAATGCTTGCTTTCGAAAAGCCGATGATGCGCAGCGTGGCAATTTCGCGCGAGCGGTAAGCGACGGCCGCATACATCGTGTTCATGGCGGCGAAGCTTGATCCGATAGCCATGATGACGGCGACGACCAGTCCGATAAATTTGATCGCGCCGCCGGAACTTGTCTGCTTTTCGTAGTATTGGGTTTCGAGCGTGCCTTCGAGCTTGATCCGCTGATCGTCGGAGACGCGATGCACGAGCGCGTCGGCGGCAATGGGATCGGTCGCGCGCAGATAGGCCGACGCGTAGCCGCCCTGACGGTCGAAGTCGACGGCGATTTGATTCACGTCACCCCAGATTTCGGAATCGTAAGCGGTGCCGCCGTCGTCAAAGATGCCGACCACCGTCCACTTGCCCTTGGCGAAATCCATGGTGTCGCCGACATTGGCCCCGGCAAAGCGGTCATGGATCGACTTGCCGACGACGACTTCGCGCTGGCCGGTGTTGAACCAGCGGCCTTCGATCAGCTTTAAAATCGGCTGACCGTGGCGATCTTTTTCCATTTCGCGCATTTCGACTCCAGCCGGCATGAGGCCGCGCACAGAGACATTCACATCGCCGGTTCCATCTTTGCGGGGCAGAACAACGACGACCACCCACTCGCCTGAGGCGAGCGGTTGGCCCTTGGAATCGGCCGCGATGCCTGGCAGCGTCTTGAGCGTGGGGAAAAGATTCTGGTCGAACCCGCCCGAAAGTTCGGCGGTGGATCCTTTGCGCATGACCAGGACATTGAGGGCGTCGCCGCTGGTCATGAAAGCCTTGTCGAGTCCCGCGAGGAGCGCCATCAGGAAGACCGCGGTGGTCACGGTCAGCGCGATGCCGAGCGCGGTCATAATGGTGAGACCCTTGCGCAGTTTGAGGTTGCGGATGTTGTAACTGATGGGGATCGCCATGGGATATTTCGCCAGTCTTTTTTTGGTTAACCGGAACAACGCTTGGTTAGCCGATGTGGCGCAGGCCCTCCACGATATCGAGTTTGGCCGCGTGATACGCGGGGAAAGCAGCGCTTAGCAATCCGACCACGCCCGCGACGAACAGCGAGAGAAGAAACGTCCCCGGAGTAATTTTCAGTCCCGAGAGGAAGAAACTCATGCCGGGCGCCTGTGCCATGCCTGTTAGTACGACGAGAGCGAGCAGGCATCCCGCGACCCCGCCGATCAAAGAGACCGTAACGGCCTCGCCAAGATAGAGGCGCAGTATGGATTGACGCGTGAAGCCCAGCGTCTTGAGAACCGCGACCTCGCGTGTGCGCTCGCGAATCGACATCGCCATGGTGTTGGCCGAAACGAGCAGGGTCGCGAAGACCACGGCAAAGCAGATGCTCAGGATAAACGCCTTCACGTTGCCGATGCTGTTGATGAAGCCCAGCTGAAACGCCTTCTCACTTTCGGTCTTCGTCGGCTCGGGAGCCTCGTGGAACATGGTGTCGACGGTGGAGGCAATCCTGGAAACGTCATCGGGCGAATCGGCAAGAATGGCAAACATGCCCGCTTTCCCTTTGGCAAAGGGTATCGCCTCCTCAACATAGGTCTGGTTGTAGTAAAGCGATTCGGTGTCGACGGGCCCGGTGTAGATCCCGCGAATCGTCAGATCGAGATTCATCGGATAAATCGTGCCTTGCAGCGTGACCTTATCGCCGATTTTCCAGCCGTGCTTGTTTGCGAGATTAACATCGACGATTGCACCGGCGCGGTCGCGCTGCCACGCCTCGACCTGATCGGGAGGAATTTTGAAGTCGGTGAAGATCTTGAGGAACTCGTTCGGATCGGTGCCGAACTGAGCAAACATGTTCTCCGGCTTCTGATCTTTATAGATTCCGCCGAACCAGTTATTGGGCGCGACGGCGACGACTCCGGGCACGGCGCGGATGCGCTCGCGATAGAACGCGGGCATGGACTCGGTCAGCGAAACCCGATGCCGGGTGACCAGGCGCTGAGCGGATTCGGCGCTCGCCTTATCGATGTAAAAGGCCCGCCAGACGGTCATCATGATGGTGAGCAACAGGAGCGAAAACGTGATACTGAGCACGGTCAGAGTGCTGCGCCGTTTGTTGCGGAAAGCGCTCTTCGTCACAAAACGGGTCAATGTCATGCCAGATCGAACTCCGGGAGCCCCACGCCGGCGATACCCCGACGGTATCGGGACGCAAATCACGGTGTTCTTTGAGCATAGAACAGCGGATAGGCCGTGACAACCGCAGGAGTCGTTTTTGGCAGGCAACGATGAAAACCGCAAATATTTTGCGCTCGCAGGGCTTGCTCGCTGGCCCGACGCGCAGTCCCTGCTCCGCAGGCGGCAGCTATAGCGACAATTTGCGATCACACTCCCGCCCAGCGGTGTGGGACGACTGTTTCGCGGCCTCCAAACCCCTTGGCATCAAGGGGTTTCGGCGGCTTAAAACACGGTGAAACATGGCGTTTTGCCACTCACTTTCGTAACTCCCCACCGTAGGGTGGCTGACGCTATCCTAGATGCGGCTCCTCCCTGAAGATCTCAGCCAACCCATCAATTGGGGTGAAGTGCGACTGGCAGTGCCGCGAGTCGGTTTGATCGTCACTGCCGCCAGAACCGCGAGGCGACTGCAATGGCAACGATGTTTGGGCGATTTGACGTCCAGAACGAGATTTCGAAATCGGAAACCGCCTTGATCTATAAGGCGCTCGACTCAGAAAGCAACCAGATGGTGGCGCTCAAGACGCAACGGCTTGCGCCGCTCGGTGACCGTTCCGCAGCTTTCGTGGAAACGCTCGTGGCCGAGGGCGAAGTCGCGCAGCCGCTGGCTGGACAGAACATCGCGCAGCTCTATGGCGCCGGAGAGATCGAGGGACAGTTCTGCGCGGCCATGGAGTACATCCAGGGCAACAGCATTACGACCATGCTGGCCCGCAAAGAGGGGTTCTCGATTTGGGATCTGCTCGATATCGCGCGCCAGGTTTGCGCCGCGCTCGAAACCGCCGCCAAGCTGGGCATCGTGCACTCGTCACTCGAGCCAGACAAGATCGTCGTGCAATGGGATGGGTTGGTGAAAGTGCTCGGATACGGAATTTCGAGCATGAGCCTCATCAACGCCGAGGCGGGCAATGGGCTGGGACGGCTGATGCCGTATTGCTCGCCCGAGCAGATTCGCGGCGAGGCGATGGATCAGCGCTCGAATCTGTTCACGGTGGGCGCGATTCTTTATGAAATGGTTGCCGGGCGGCGGGCTTTTGATGCCGAGGATCCGGTTGCTCTGGTCGATCAGATCGAAAATCAAGTGCCACCTGATCCCGTTTCGCTGAACGGGAAGGTTCATCCGGGCGTGAACGCGCTGATCATGAAGGCGATCGCCAAGGACCCGGACCAGCGTTATGCCACGGCGCGCGAACTGGTCGACGATCTCGAAAAATGCAAGGAAACCGATCACAAGCCGTCTCCGGAGGCGAAGAAAGCTGCCGCCGTCAGAGTCGATGCGGCTGCCAAGGCTGCTGCCTCCATGAAGTTTGTAACCGCGGCGACGAGCGCCGGCGGATCAGCGGCCACGGCCGGAACGGGCCTGCCGAAGCCAGTGGCGCACGCCAACGC
>JBAWAI010000413.1:0-6357 GCA_049589215.1 Terriglobales bacterium
AACATCAAATCTTCGCCGCCCGCATGAAGATCGAAGCCCTCCCCAAGCAACGAAGTCGCCATCGCCGAACACTCAATATGCCAGCCCGGCCGCCCCGGCCCAATCGTCGTCTCCCACGACGCCTCGCCCGGTTTCGGCGCCTTCCAGAGCGCGAAGTCGCGAGCGCTGTCTTTCTCATATTCGTCAACATCCACGCGCGCGCCGTCGGTCATGCCGGCAAAATCTTTCTTCGAAAGCTTGCCGTACTCGGGAAATTTGGCGATACGGAAATAATAGGACCCATCGTCGGTGCGATACGCAAATCCTTTCTTCGCCAGCTCGGCGATAAACTCCGCCATCTCCGGAATGTGCTCGGTCGCCCTCACCAGCACGGGCTGCACGATGTTCAGTAACGCCGAATCCTCGAGAAATGCCTGCGTATATTTCGCCGTGTACTGCTGCACGCTCACGCCGTCGCGGGCCGCATTACGAATAATCTTGTCGTCCACGTCCGTAATATTCATCACGTATTTCACTTCGTAGCCCGACTGCAGCAGAAAACGGTACAGAAGATCGACGGCGATGAATGTCCGGAAATTGCCGATATGGCCGTAGTCGTAGACGGTCGGGCCGCACGCATACATGCGGATCCGCTTGTCATCAATCGGCTGGAGCTCCTCAATTTTGGTGGTGAGAGTGTTGTATAGACGAATGGCCATAGATATAGATGACAATAAAGATCAGCGCTTCAAGAGAGTCGTTTTATTGTATCGCGCAAAGGTTGCCGGACCGGCTCGGCGCAAACAGCGAGCGCCCCAAGGCGCAGAGAGCCGCATCTCAGCTCGCAGGCCCGGCAAACAGCAGCAGATTCCTGTCCGGATCCCTGACTACGAAATTCCTCGCGCCCCAGGGCTGCTTTTTCAGCGTCTGCTGAAAGTCAACGCCTGCCGACTGAAACTCAAGAAACAGCAGCTTGATCTCCTCTGCCGTAGCGACGGTCATGGAAACCGACAACAGCTCCTCCCGCTCGCGCACGGCCGATTTGAGAACAGGTCGCTCGGCAAGCCGCAGATTGAGCCGCGCCGCGTCGCGCCGCACCTGCGCATAATAAGGAGGCTTGCCATAACTGAATACCAGCGAAAAGCCGAGCTTCCCACAAAGAAATTCGCACGCCCTCTTGAGTCTGTGACAAGAAGTTGCGGCTCCGCCCCGGTAATCGTTGCTTTCGCCGGCAATGGCTGCAATGCGGTTGATTGCGACGGCTTTGATTTAAATGGCAAGGCCGTCATTGGCCACGCCTTCAATGGCGCATCTCTGGACGACGAAGCTCTGGACGACGCATCTCTGGACGACGAAGCTCTGGACGACGAAGCCTTCGACGACGACGCCTTGGACGACGATGCCTTCACCCCGGGCGTCGCTGTTGCAACTCCGGCCTTCAGCGCCTGCCAGCTATCGAAGCCGTGCTCCCTTGCCACCACCTCTTGCGCGTCGCTAAGCTTAAAACTGGACGCCAGGATCTCGGCGTCTGACATATTCAGAAACCTCGGCAACTGTCCGCGAATTTGCGCGGCGACAGGATAGTGGCCTTCGCGATGCCGCCGCAATACGAGCTTGGCCTGCTTTTTGAGATTTTCCAGATTGGGCATGTAGACTCCACGATGAGATCGTAGGTGGGCATTGCCCTTCGGCATTCTGCTGCATGACGTGCCGTTGCATCCTACATGCGCAGATCGCAGTATCCGCGACCGTAGCGGCGGTTGTCAATTCAGAACGGCGCGCCGCGCTACACGAGATCGGCCGCACGTACGCATACGCATTCTCTCGATTCACGAGTTGTCCGAGAATACGGAGGCAGCATGGCACTTATCGTTTTCCTCCGAGGCGTTAACGTTGGGGGGCACCGCACTTTTCGCCCCAGCATGCTCGCCAAAGAACTGGCCGCCTATGGCGTCGTCAACGTCGGCGCCGCCGGAACGCTCATCGTCAAAAAGCCCGGCTCGCGCACCAGGTTCCTCGCCGAACTGCGCCGAAGGCTGCCCTTTGAAACCGCAGTTTCGATCTGCGATGCCCGCGACCTCATTCAGCTAGAAAAAGAGAATCCCTTCGCAGCTGAACCGCTCGACAAGAATGTCATTCACTTCGTAACCATCCTCTCGAAGCCCGGTCGGAGCAAATCTTCCCTCCCGATCGCATTTCCGTCAGATGAAGAGTGGTTCGTAAGAATCATCGGCGCGCGAAAACGCCTCGCATTCGGAGTCTACCGCCGCCACATGAAGGCCATCGGCTACCTCGGCAAGATCGACAGTGTCTTTGGCGTGCCAGTGACCACCCGCAGTTGGAGCACAATACTCGCAGTGCTGCGGACATTGAAGGACTCTGAGAAGGCAAAGGAGTGAAAAAAAGGGGTTCTTTTGGCTGAGGAGTTCTTTAGCTAGTCGATGGGGGCGAACTGCCTTTTAAAGGCGAAACGAAGTAGGTCCGTAGCCGGATATCGTTGCCCTCAATCACGAAAACGAACCACTCCGTGGCACGGCCCTTCTCAAAAACTGAATCATAAACAGCCCGAACCTCAACCGGCGCGGTCATTCCCACTTCGACTTTCGATGATTCGGCGCGTTGAAAGGCTCCATAGTTCTGATTGACTTGCCGCATTGTCCCCGTTAAGCCTTGGTATCCGTCCGAGAGCTGGAGCGCAGAGCTGGCACTTTCGTAAATTTGATCGAACTGCCCCCGATTGAGTCGGACATGAAACTCTTCGATTAGCCTTATAGTCTCGTTCCGATCGCGCATAACATATCCGCGATGGACATTGAAATGGATGGGAAGGAACAGTAAGAGCAGGCCAATCGCAGTTAGACACAGAATTACTAAAAGAATGCGCCGGTACGTCATGTGGGTGAAAGCGTACCCGAAGATGACCAGTTTGTCAGTTGACGAAATCAGCGACTACACTCATTGACCGCCGTTTCCCTGGTAAACGGTAGCCATTCGCGGGAGGTGGCTTGATTTTACTTGTGCTCGATTACTATCCCCCCATTCGTTGACTCGTTCTTGCCCCCTCCGTAAGATGAATCGACCCTTGGGATCCGGGGTCTCCCGGTGATCGGCCAAACCATCTCTCATTACCGCATTGTTGAAAAGCTTGGTGGCGGCGGCATGGGCGTGGTTTATAAAGCCGAGGACACCGAACTGGGCCGCTTCGTCGCCCTCAAATTCCTGCCCGATGAAATGTCGCGCGACCCGCAGGCTCTCGAACGCTTTCGTCGCGAGGCGCGCGCCGCCTCAGCCCTGAACCATCCCAACATCTGCACCATCTATGAGATCGGCAAGCAGGAGATCGGCCAGAATGAAACCGGCAAGCCTGATGAGGCCGCGAAAAGCAGCGAGCAGTTGTTCATCGTCATGGAGTTCCTCGACGGCGAGACGCTCAAGCACCGCATCGGCGCCAAGCCGATGGACAGCGAGACGGTGCTTGCGCTGGCCATCGAAATGGCCGACGCGCTGACGGCCGCGCACTCCAAGGGAGTGATCCACCGCGACATCAAGCCCGCCAACATTTTTGTGGCCGCCCAGGAGCATGCCAAGATTCTCTGGTACGGGCAGGACCTTGGCTGGATCGGCGGCCGCGAGCAGGAAGCGACGTCCGAGAGTCTTTTTCACCCAGCCCGGCGTACAGCGTCGCAATGTCGTAGGCAGACCAGTATCCGGCCTTCCGCTGCGCCAGCCGAACTTCGATTCCCTTGGCCAGAGCGCCTTTCCAGCCTCCGGAATGGAAGCCCTGTTCGACGGCGGAAGCAAACTCGGCGTCCTTCGGATTCCCATCCAGATCACCGAGAATCTTGAATTCTTCCACCGCCTTCGGGTACATCCCCTTGCCCCAGTAGGCGAAAACAAAACAACTGTGTGCCTGGGCGAATGCCGGATTCTCAGTGACCAATTTTTGGCAGGTGGCGAGTGCGTCGTCGTACATTCGCGCCGCGATTTGAACTAATCCCAGACTCTCCGAGATGATCGGGGAGAGTGGATCGAGCTGGTGGGCGCGATTCATCCTCACTCGAGTTCAAATCAACTCATCTACGCCGTCAGCACCGCCAAGTCAATCAGTATGGCGATGGTCGCAATGTCAAAGAGCATATGCAAAGTATTCGGACGGATTCCGTTGCGCTCGGGCAGAAAAGAATGCGTGCCCGCATACATCGTTCGATAGCGGGCGGCCAGCTGCGGATCAGGTCGAATCAGATACGGCATCCACCAGGCCTTGAACGAGCCGTAACAGGCCAAGCCGTAGGTGATCCACAGCCACCAGAAGACCCAACCCGGATATCCTCTGCCAAAATAAAAGGCGGTCGCCGCGAGCCCCACCGCAACCGGAGTGAAATTGATGAGCGTAGTCACGAGAAGCTTGCCGGCGGGAAACGGCACCCTGACGCCCTTCACGTTGTTGAGTGTTCCAAGAGGAATCCAATTGTGGAGAGCAACGAACAGCACAGTGAAACACTGAAGCGCCAGCAGCACAACCGTAGCGGAAGAGTGCATAAGTGCACCGCATTATACGAGGCTTGCTTCCACCGCTGGTCGAGACCAACGGTCTACAGACGTTTTGAGACAGTCATGCCTCCCGCTTGGAAAGCGTGGCTCGCCTTCAGGCCCTAAGCACCGAAATCAGAAAAGACCCTGCCAGAGACCGGCCAGCCTCAGCCCATAGTGTCAGGCGACGTCTTCAATCTCTGCTTTGTATAATCGCAATCACGGCTGTACGAAAGGAGAACAACATGAAGTCAACGCAAACCAAACCCAGCATCGTCTTCTGCCACGGCCTCTGGGCCGACGGCTCTTGCTTCAGCAAAGTGATCCCCACCCTCCAGGCCGAAGGTCACCAGGTAATCGCCGCCCAGTACGCGCTCAACTCCGTCGCCGACGACATCGTCACCGTCAAAGCCGCGCTCGGGCGAGTCAGCAGTCCGGCTATCCTCGTCGGCCACTCCTACGGCGGAAGCGTCATCACCGGCGCCGGAACCGACGACCGCGTCGCGGGCCTCGTCTACATCGCCGCGCTCGCCCCCGATGCCGACGAAACCTCTCAGACGCAGCTGTCGAAGTTCCCCACCACCGACGTCTTCTCCCACATCGAGGTCGCCGACGGCCGTATCTGGCTGCGGCCGGAAGGCGTTGACAGTTTCGCGGGCGACTTGACGGAGCAGGAAAAGAAACTCGTTTGGGCGACGCAGTGCGTGCCGGTCCCCGACCTCTTCAACGCCAAAGTCGGAGGCACTGCCTGGAAGTCGAAGCCCAGCTGGTACATCGTCGCCAGGAACGACCGCACTGTTCCCCCTGACATGGAGCGCTTCGTAGCCAAGCGCATGGGCGCCACCATAACCGAGGTCGCCAGCAGCCACGTCGTCATGCTCTCGCACCCCGACGTAGTGATCGACGTAATCCGCGCCGCCGCAAATGCAATTCAGGAAGACACGGCCGCAGCGTAAAGCTGGCCGGGGATTATCTTTTGGCTACGGCGCTTCACCAATCGGGTGACTGGTCGATGAGTTTGTTCTGCCGCCCGCGCGATCATCCGCCCGGTTGGTGATAAAGTTTTGGTTGCGGCCCCGTAGCTCAATTGGATAGAGCATCAGTCTTCGGAACTGAGGGTTGGGGGTTCAAGTCCCTCCGGGGTCGCCAGTCTCGCACTAAGTCCGATACAAATCGGATTCCGAAATCACGGGCTCGGCAGCCTGTCCCGTGTTCGCCCGATGCGCAGCCGAAAACATTGGGCCCCGCGCCGCGGTCACGGGCGCAAAACGCATAAGTCCGATGGGCTGCAGTACATCGTCGTAAATCGCTTCCATCCCGCCCCTCATCATATAAGTCTCGTGCCAGAAGCCGGTGCCCCCGGAATTCTTCAAAAACGACTGCCACCAATCCCGGTGCGGCGCCGAGCGCGTCCAAGCCATCAGAGCATCCAGATCGCGCCAGTACTGCCGCATGCCCACGTGCGGCGGGAACATCGAAAAAATCATGTTTTCGTGCGACAGCAATCCCTCGGGCTGCGCCGTCACGGAATTCGAAATTTTCGGCCCAAAGCCGAGCAGAGTCTTGATGCCGGTTATCCGATTCACGCGCATCCCAAGATAGACGACCACGAGATTCGGATACCCCGACAAGTCGACGGTTCGGCGCTCAACTTTTGTTGCCATGGATGAATAGATTCAAGCGCGAACTCCAGGTTGCTAAGTCCGGCTGGAATTTTCAGTAAAGCTAGGCGCTCTTCGCGAACCCCTGCTTGTGCAGTCGTTGCTGCACCAGCAAGGCATAGTGAATCGCCGAAATAATCGTGAAAAAAAACGTCGCCTGCAGGAACCCCTTCGCGATGATATACAC
>JBAWAI010000414.1:0-8058 GCA_049589215.1 Terriglobales bacterium
GAGAAAGAAGACGCCCACCGCGTCACCGCTGAAGATCAAAAGAAACTCACCGAATTGAATGCCAGGCGCGATGGCCTGCGCTCTGGGATTGCCGATGACCTGCTTCGCCACTACGAGCGCGTCATGAAGTTCCGCCGCACCGGCCTTGCCGAGGTCATCGAGCAGAAGTGCATGGGCTGCCAGGTCCGCCTCCGCCCTCAGCACTTTAACGAAGTTTTCAACGGCCAGCAGATCGTCTACTGCGACTCCTGCCAGCGCGTCCTTTACTACATTCCCGCCAACGAACCCAAGGCGGAACAGATCGCAGAAGCGGCCCACGCCCGGCGTCGTGCGCGGCCCAAGGCTGACTCGCCGCAAGCCTGGTACTATCGTCCCGATTACGGCGACCACGGCGAGGTGCTACTGGTTCTCAGTAATCACAGCGGCACGGCTTCGCGTAGCGTTTACGACATGCACTCCGGCCGCCAGATCGGAGATGCCCTCAACCGCGAGGGCACTTACCGCCAGGCCTTTCCCGAAGATCTCACCGAATCGGCCATCCGCCTCAACGGCCACTTCGAAGAGTCGGAAATGGAAGAGTGGGGATCGGAAATTCCCAGCAGTGCGCTCGATCTTCTTCACGTAGATCTCCGCGCCGCGCAGCGCGATCACGCCAAAAGCGGCAAAGAAAAAGATGCCAACAAAGATAAAGATAAAGATCATAAGCCGCACTCTCCCGAACCGGCCGAGCACACCGCCGCCAGCTAGCCGGCCCATCCGAAATGGACTCGCCTGCGAATCCGAGTCAGCCTCTCGAATCGAATGCCACCCACGAATCCAGTATCCCGGCCGAGTTCAAAATATCCGGCCCAAACCGCCAAAAGCTGGTCCTCGCCGCACTGCTGGCCGCAATCACCATCGTCGTCTACAGCCCAATCCTCACCGCGCCTTTTCTCAACTATGACGATTCGCTCCACGTCACCGACAACCCGCACACCCGCGCCGGCCTCACGTGGGACACCGTCAAATGGGCCTTCCGCACCAACGAAACCTCTGACTGGCATCCCGTCACCTGGCTTTCCCACGCCCTCGATTGTCAGCTCTTCGGCCTGAGTCCAGCCGGCCCGCACGCTGTCAATCTCCTGTTGCACGCCGCCAACGCCGTCCTGCTCTTTCTGCTCCTCGCATCCGCCACCGGATTTCTCTGGCGCAGCCTCGCCGTCGCTGCGCTCTTCGCTCTTCATCCCATCAATGTAGAATCCGTCGCCTGGATCTCCGAGCGCAAAGACGTCCTCAGCATGTTTTTCTTTTTGCTCGCGCTCGCGGCCTACGGAGCCTACGTTCGCCGTCCCGGCATCGTGAACTATCTTCTCGTCACCCTCGCGTATGCCGCCGCTCTCATGAGCAAGGCGCAGGTCATCACCTTCCCCTTCGCGCTGCTCCTGCTCGACTACTGGCCCCTTCGCCGCTTCGGATTCTCCACCGGCCACTCCGCCCAGCCGCAAAAATCTTTCGCCAGCCTCATCGCTGAAAAAATTCCCTGGTTCGCGCTCTCCGCCGCTAGCGCGCTTATCACCATCCGGGTCGAGTCCGAAGCGATGCAGTCGAAATATCCGCTCTGGGTTCGACTCGCAAACGCCGCGATCGCTTACGCCAGGTATCTGGAGAAAGCAGTCTGGCCCATCCATTTAGCTCCGCTCTATCCGCATCCTGGGCTCTCCGTTAACAAATCTGCCGCCATCGTCTCCGCGCTCGTAATCGTCGCGATCTCCATCGCTGTACTCATCCTCCATCGTCATCGTCCCTACTTTGTTGGATGGTTCTGGTTCGTCGGCACGCTTGTCCCCATGATCGGCGTCGTCCAGATCAGCATCCACTCCATGGCCGATCGCTTCGCCTACATTCCGTTCCTTGGCCTCTTCACCATCCTCAGTTGGGGAGCGGCCGGATTGGCCGAGCGTTGGCGCGTCCCAAAAACCGTGTCCATAGCCGCCGCAGCCGCTGCGTTCGCCGCTCTCGCGATTCCGCTCGTCTTTCAAGTCAACCTCTGGCGCAGTAACGAGCGTCTCTGGGCTCACACCGTCGCAATCACCCAAAAGAACTACACCGCCGAAGACATGCTGGCGAGCGCGCTCTTTGCCGAAGGCAAAATCGAAAACGCCATTCCGCATCTTCGCCAGGCCCTCGTCTACTATCCCAACGACGCCATGGCCATGCTCAATCTCGCGACCTACGATCAAATGCAGGGCAACTACGCCTCCGCCATCGCCGGCTACGGAAAGGTCGTGCACTACACGCGCAATCCCGCATTCATCGAGCAGGCCTACATCAACAGCGGCTACGCCTACATGTCGCTGAAACAATACGAAAACGCGATTCAGGATTTCGCCGCCGCACTGCAGGCCCAACCCACCAACCCCGCCGTCTATCGGGGCCTCGGCCTCGCCGAACAAAGAAGCGGGAATCTGCCCTTTGCCATCCGCTGCTATCAGCAAGCCGCAGCCCTCCAGCCCGACCCGGTCGACTTGCTCCTCTTGGCGCAGGCCTACGACCGATCCGACCAGCCGGAGCCCGCCAAGGTCGCCAGGGCTCAAGCGACATCTGCATCCACGAATCTGCCCGACGACGAAGCCAGCGTCCAGCGCCTGCTTACACAATAGCGATTAGCAGACGACCGACAAAAGACAAGCGTGTGTTGAGTAGACGGCCGCGCCGAACGGCATTCGAGGATTGTGTCGCAGACAAATAGGGGCGAGGAAAAGGCAGAACAAAAAAAACCAACAACGACGAGCACGACAAAGACACGATCAGCGGCGGGCCAGCCAATGTGGAAGTTGGTATCGGCTAATCCCGCCGCTGAAAGAAACCGAATCTGCGCCTACTCTGTTCCATAAGGATTCGGGTAGCGCAGCACTTTGCTCAAATCCTTCCCGCGGATGGTCCCATACGCGTGATACGCCAGCCCCCACGAATCAATCGTCGACATATCGGGAAAAATGCAAGCCTCCAGCACCGTATCGACTGGATCCGATTTCTGCACCCAGCCGCCGCCGGCCGCGTTGATGCCGCCAAACGAGTCACTCCCGCCAAGCTGTGTGCAATAGCACGATGCCGGATTCCCGTTGCAGCTTCCGATCGGAACCGCCGCATAATAAGCCAGCGCCGCCAGCGACGGCTGTTCGGTGAAGAGCGTCGACAGCTCGACATGAATCCGCGATCCGTCTTTCTTCGACGTGAACTTGCAGAACTGCCGCACGCCCGACAGCCGCAGCCAGCTCTGCTGGTCGCCGTTGGTGTTGTAGTAAGGCTCGCGGGCGTCGACTTCGCCGCCCTTCTTCACGCAATATTCCTCGGCTGTAATTTTGCTTCCGCCGGCATGCGCGCCGCTTCCGGCTTCTACCGGTTTCCACGCTGGAAAAATGACGGCGATACCAAATGCGATAAGCGCGAGCAATGCAATGAATGACCACTTCATCAAGAGCCTCCTGGGATGTGAACGGGACATCGATGCTCCGGCCCTGCATTTCTCGCCGGCCATTCGACCACGAAGCGTACCACAAAACCCGTTCCCCGCAAGCCGCATTTCCGGCCCAGGCGCCCGCATTCCCGCTCCGGACGCCGCTCCTGCCGGTTTCCATGCCCGCACCCTGCTGCTTGCGGTAAGATGGCCCGCATGAGGTCTGCCATGCCGAGCGCTCCATTCATCTCCCCGTCCCGCCGATCTTTTTTAGGTCTATCCGCGGCCGCATCTGCAGCCCTTGCGCTCCGCATCGTGACCGAGCCCATGCTGGCCAATGCCGCCTCGGTCCTCGGCACGTCACACGATGGCGTCATGATCAATGCCAATGAGAATCCTCTCGGCCCCTGCGCATCCGCTCGCGAAGCCGTCGCCAGCATGGCCGCTCAGGGAGGCCGTTACTGCCCCTGGCTCACCGATGAGATCGTGAATCAGTACGCCGAGCACGAGGGCCTCAAGCCCGAGCAGGTCCGCTTCTTTCCCGGCTCCAGCGGCCCGCTCCACTATGCCGCCGCAATCTTCTCTTCGCCGCAGCGCAGCTACGTCACTGCCGATCCCGGCTACGAAGCCGGCATGTTCGCGGCCGAGGCCGTCCACGCCCGCGTAATAAAAGTCCCGCTCGCCAAGGACAAAAACTACGCCCACGACGTTCGCGCCATGCTCGCCGCCGCGCCTGACGCCGGCATCTTCTACATCGCCAATCCCAACAACCCAACCGGCACCGTCACCAGTCAATCTGACATCGAGTATCTGGTCTCTAATCAGCCCAAAGATTCTATCGTGCTGATTGACGAAGCCTACATTCATTTCTCCGACACCGAGTCCGCGCTCGATCTCGTCAAAGCCGACAAGAATGTCCTCATTCTCCGCACCTTCTCCAAAATTTATGGCCTGGCCGGCCTGCGTTGCGGCGTCGCCATCGGCAAGCCCAGCCTGCTCGAACAACTCGATCACTACAGCGGATGGAATTTCAGTCCCATCACCGCCCTCGCCGCGGCCTCCGCCAGTCTCAAAGATCCCCAGGTCGTCCCCGAGCGCAAGCGCATCAACCGCGAAGTTCGCGCCGGCGTCTTCGCCTGGCTCGACCGCAACGGCTACTCCTACATCCCCTCCGAATCCAACTGCTTCATGCTTGACACCAAGCGCCCCGGCAAAGAAGTAATCACCGCCCTCGCCAAGCAAAACGTCTACGTCGGACGCATCTGGCCAGTCTGGCCAACGCACGTCCGCATCACCGTAGGCACCGCGCCCGAGATGGATCAATTCCAATCCGCCCTGAAAAAAGTAATGACCGGCGCAGTAACCGCCAGCCTGTCCCCGGCCACAACGTCGCAATCCCGGGCGAACCTCCGAATTCGCAACGGCGAGCTACCGACTCGAAGCTGAACGACAACACAGCCTTTGTCGAGTACAGCCCGCGCGCCTCGCGCGAAAATAAATCTCGCATCCGCCGCCAACGCACTCGCCTTGCCATATCCGGAAGGTCTCGCACTATCGGTCATCTCCCCGCCATTACATTAGTTTCCCCTCATCCTCGCTAGTGCTTCCCCGCCCGAACCCTTGGCTGTTATCAATGAGATATTCCCCCATCTGTACTCTACGAATCGCCCTGAGGATTCGAGGGTAGGAGTCTGCAAGAAATGACCGCTGCTCGCCCTCAATCTTGGAGAGGGATGAATGCCGCCCCACGCGCTTTTATCGCCACCGTGGTCTTGTGTGGCCTGAGCGTCCTCATCTATGCGGCCATCCTGCATGGCAAGAGTCAAAATCCGGTCAAATTTTTCTGCTATCTGGCCATCGCCATCGCCGCCTCGCGGCTCAAAGTAAACCTGCCCAGCATCACCGGAACCATGTCGGTGAATTTTCTGTTCGTACTGGCCGGCGTCCTCGAATTGAGCCTGCCAGAAACGATGGCCCTCGGCTGCGCCGCCGTCCTCGTGCAATGCCTCGGCGTCGATCGGCCGGCCCCGGTGCAGGTTGCGTTCAATGTCTGCTCCACATCTCTGGCGATCGCATGCACCTTCTTTCTATATCGCTATACGCTTCTGCATAGCACCTCGGGCAATCCATCCACGCTTTTGTTCCTCGCGGCATGCGTCTATTTCCTGGCGAACACGCTCCCCATCGCCATCATCATCTCGCTCACCGAGCACCGCTCTCTGCGCAAGATCTGGTCCGAGTGCTACTTCTGGAGCTTCCCGTACTATCTCGTCGGCGCCGGCGTCGTCGGCATGATGAGCTGGATCCACAGCTTCACCGACTGGCAAACTTCGCTGCTCACTCTTCCCGTCGTCTACCTCATCTATCGCTCCTACCGCCTCTACCTCGGCAAGCTCTCCGATGAAAAACGCCACGTCGAAGAGATGGCCGATCTCCACATGCGCACCATCGAAGCGCTGGCGCTCGCGATCGAGGCCAAGGATCAGACCACCCACGACCACCTGCAACGGGTTCGCGTCTATGCCGTCGAAGTCGCGAAAGAACTCAATGTAGACGAGCAGGAAATGGCGGCATTGCAAGCCGCCGCTCTGCTTCATGACATCGGAAAGCTCGCCATTCCAGAGCACATCGTCTCTAAGCCGGGACGTCTCACGCCGGAAGAGTTCGAGAAGATGAAGATTCATCCCATGGTCGGCGCGGAAATTCTCGAACGCGTGCAATTTCCGTATCCGGTCGTGCCTATCGTCCGCGCCCATCACGAAAAGTTTGATGGCACTGGCTATCCGGTGGGCTTGCGCGGCACTCAGATTCCAATCGGCGCGCGCATCCTGGCGGCGGTCGATTTTCTCGACGCCCTCGCCTCCGACCGCCAATACCGTCGCGCGCTCCCCATGGACGACGCCATGGCGCAGCTCGTCAAGGAGTCCGGCAAGTCCTTCGACCCGCAGGTCGTCAAGGTTCTACAGCGGCGCTATCTGGAACTCGAAAAACTGGTGCATGAGCGCACCAACCACCCCGCCAAATCCAAATCGTCCACCGAAGCGAAACACAAAGAGCCGGGCCACGACAACGACAACAACAAAGACGTCCACGAAGCAGCCGCCAATCACGCCATTCAACCGGCCGCGGGATTCGAAGGCGAGGGCAAGCGGCAGCCGCAAGAGCGCAGTTTCCTCAGCTCGATCGCAGCCGCCCGCCAGGAGGCGCAAACCCTCTTCGAGTTGAGCCAGGACCTGGGCGCTTCTCTCAGCCTCGGTGAAACGCTTTCGGTATTTTCCGTGAAGCTGCGCCGCGCCATGTCATACGACGCGATTGCAATCTACGTGCGGCACGGCGACGAACTTGTTCCCGAGTATGTTAACGGCGATAACTTCCGCCTCTTTGCTTCGCTGCGAATTCCCATGGGGCAAGGGCTCTCCGGCTGGGTCGCGCAGAACCTCAAGCCCATTCTCAATGGCAATCCTTCCGTCGAGCCGGGCTATCTGAATGACGCTTCGAAGTACAGCACTCTGACCTCCGCGCTGGCCGTGCCGCTCGAAGGCTTGCAGGGCGTGGTCGGGGTCGTCGCTCTCTATCACGCGGAAAAAGATTTCTTCACCTCCGATCACCTGCGCATCCTTCTCGCCGTCAGCGGAAAGATGGCGCTCGCCATCGAAAACGCGCTCAAGTACGAGCAGGCGGAAAATTCCGCGGTTACCGACTACCTCACCGGGCTTCCCAACGCCCGCTCGCTCTTCTTGCAACTTGATCGTGAAATCGCGCGCTGCAAGCGCGACAGCACCTCGCTGACCGTCATGGTCAGTGACATGGATGGTTTCAAGCAGATCAATGACCGCTTTGGCCATCTTGAAGGCAATCGCGTGCTGCGGCTGTTTGCCAACTCCCTCAAGGAGACGAGCCGCGAATACGACTATGTCGCGCGCATGGGCGGCGATGAATTCGTAGTCATCGCTCCCGGCCTCACGCCCGAGGCATCTTCGCGCAAAGCCGAACAGATGCGCGAACTCGCGCAGCAGACCGGCCGCGAAGTTTGCAACGAGGACATCTTATCGTTGAGCGTCGGCAAGTCCGTCTATCCCGAAGATGGCCTCGACGCCGAAAAGCTTCTCTCCGAAGCCGATAAGCGCATGTATCTGCAAAAGCAGAATCAGCCCTCGCGAAATAATCGTCGCATGTATCCGCGCGTTCGCAGCCGCGTTACCACCGAGATTGCGGTCGAGGGCCAGGAGCGCGCCGTGCTTGGCATTCTCACGGATCTCAGCATGGGTGGATGCTATGTTGAAACCAGTGCCATGCTGCTTCCCGGTTCCAAGCTCAAGCTGACTTTTTCGGTGGATCAGACCACGGTTGCGGTTCACAGTGTGGTCATACGCATGGATATGGGCATCGGCGGCGCGCTGAAGTTTGAAGAGTCAACCCATGAAGTTCGTACCGCCCTGCAGCGCGCCCTCGATCACCTCGCCGCCGCCGAAGGCAAACATGATCGCCAACGCGGCCAGAACGCCACCGCCGGCGGTTAGCCAGCAACGCGCCTGAATACGGTAGCGTCTGGTCTCCCGAGCAGTTTTGGATTTTTGGGTGGCGCAGCAGCTTTACCGCTGCAATAAGAGTGCAGCTTAACC
>JBAWAI010000415.1:0-22913 GCA_049589215.1 Terriglobales bacterium
GCGTCTACTTGCGCGACACTTTCTCGGTCGGGGGCTCGAACGGTTCAGCTTGGAGCTTTCCGTTCTGTTTTAAAAGAATTTCAACTTTCCCTTCCGCTTCGTCCAACTCCTTGCGGCAGGAGGCGGACAGTTGCATGCCTTCTTCAAACAGAGTCAGAGATTTTTCCAGCGGAACCTCGCCTTTCTCCAGTTCCAGCACGATTTTCTCCAGCCGATCGAGGCACTCTTCAAACTTCGCCAATCATCTGCTCCTGTATCTATTGTAATGCCGTTTGCCGGTCGAAATGTCCAGTGAAATTTGTCGAGATTTGTAATTACTTAGACGCGACCGTTCCAGAAATAGATTCGTCCAAACGCTGTCGAAAAAAACTAACAATGGCTGTGGCGAAATAAATGCGTTGAGAAAGCTAAGCTAGACTGAGGTCGGGCGGTTGGTTCCGAGCGCCTCGAGCACATCGATGGCAGAGGTATAGCGGCCGAGCGGAGCGCTGATCTGCGCGCCCTGCACGCGGTCACGGACCGCGCGCAACATCTCGCGCGCGATGGCCACGCCTTCTTCACGGGCGGCGTCGGGCGTAGTGGCGCGAGTCATGCGGGTCAAGATCTCGTCGGGCACGGAGACGCGCAGCTCGTTCTTCATGAACTCGGCGTTTCGGGCACTCACCAGCGGCCAGATTCCGGCGACAACCGGGATATGGCAATGCTCGATGCGCTTCAGGAAAATCTCCAGCAGTCGCAGGTCGAAGACAGGCTGGGTCACGGCATACTCGGCGCCGGCCTGCACCTTGTATTCGAAACGCTTGATCTCTTCATCGAGATCGGAGAAGCCGGGATTTGCGCCCACTCCGATAACAAAGCTGGTTCCGACGCCGATGGGATTGCCGCCGAGGTCGAGGCCACGATTCAAATTGTGGACGATGTTGACGAGGCCAATTGCATCCACGTCAAAGACGGCGGTTGCGTCGGGATAGTTGCCCATCTTGGGAGGATCGCCCGTGATGCAGATCAGATTGTTGATGCCGGTGGCCGCCGCTCCCAACAGGTCTGACTGAATGCCGAGCACGTTGCGATCGCGGCAGGTGTAGTGCAGCACGGCTTCGATGCCGACCGCCTGCTGCATCAGGAGCGAGAGCGCCTGGTTGCTCATGCGCGCGGAGGCGCGCGGGCTGTCGGGAATGTTGATGGCATCCACGCCGACCGATTTGACGAACTTCGCGCCGTCGATCTCTTTTTTAATGTCGATGCCTTTGGGGGGCACAATCTCGACCATGGTGACAAATTCGCCAGCCGCGAGCTTTGCGCCGAGGCGCGAGCGCTTCGCCATCGGAATGCTTGCGGGCTCAGACGGCGCTGCCGCGGAATGAGCGGCTCCGGAAGTCGCCTTGTTGCCGCGTGCTCCCTGCACGCGCAGCGATGACTTCATGGCGCGGATGTGTTCGGGTGTGGTGCCGCAGCATCCGCCAACCAACTGAACTCCGGCGGCCACGAATTTGCGCGTGTAACTGGCCATGTATTCCGGCGAACATAAATAAATGTTGCGGCCTTCCACCGAGCGCGGCATGCCGGCGTTGGGCTGCGCGGCCAGCGGCAGAGTAGTGACGGCGCGCACGCGTTCGATGGCGTCAAGCATGGCGACGGGGCCGACGCTACAGTTGATGCCGGCCACATCGACGTTCCATTCTGTGAGCCGCGCGGCAAAGGTTTCAGGGTCGGAGCCGTCGAGGCAGTCGCCGTCTTCATCGATCGTGACCTGCGCGATGATGGGAATGTTCGGATCGACGTCGCGGCAAGCGAGCACCGCCTGATGCATCTCTTCGAGGTAGCCGAAGGTTTCCAGCATCAGCAGATTGACGCCGCCTTCGACCAGCGCCGCAATCTGCTCGCGAAACGAAGCGCGGGCTTCTTCAAAGGAAGTTTTGCCAAGCGGTTCGATGCGAATGCCGAGCGGTCCGATCGAGCCCGCGACCCAGACGTCGAAGCTCTTGGCGGCCTCGTGAGCGAGGCGCGCGCCCGCCACATTGACATCGTGCACGCGATCCGCGAGACTATGCCGCGCCAGGCGGAAGCTGTTCCCGCCAAACGTGTTGGTCTCGATGATTTCGGCGCCGGCCTGTAGATACTCGTGGTGAATGCCCTTAATCAGTTCGGGCGCGGAAATGTTCAGCTCGTCATAGCAACGATTGATGAAGATGCCTTTGGCGTACAGAAGGGTGCCCATGGCCCCATCACAGAGCACGGGGGCACGCTGCAACCGTTGTTTAAAGTCCTGCGGCATCCTTTTGAGAATACAGTAAGGCCGTAAAATCTGGCATGGGCTATCCAGAAATGCGAGTCAGCTCGTTATGGCTTGCCCGCGGGTCTTCGTGACTTGTCCTGTAGGGAGGCAATGGTTAGAGCGGTTCCGGTTTCACGCGCGGCGCACCCGGCCGCCCAGCCGCTTTTGGCTTTGTTATAATCCCTTTTCTTGCATCCAAGAGATTATTCCCTGATGACACTGGAGTGCCTGGGTAATCTTGCGTTAAGAAGGCTCCCTTTGACTAAAAGCAGTTTAAGAAAAATGCTGTTCTGCCTGTTCTGCGTGCTGCCGGTGGGCGTGGTGTTTACGGGTTGCGGAGGCGGCAACGGCAGCGCTGGCGGCACGCATACCAGCGGGTTACATGATCGCGCCTTCCTCTCCGACAACGTTTCGGCCACAACGGGCGCAGGGATTTATATCGTCAATGCCGACACGGATGTTTACCCTTTGGGGTTGGCGCCGATTTCGGCTGGCAACAATCCGGGGATGATGGTGGTCACGCCGAATCGGGCGCAAACGCTGGTTTTCAGCAGCACAAATACGCAGGAATCCGATAATCAGTTCAGCATTATTAATAACCTCTCCGAATCCAATGCCGCGCACTTTACTTTGCCGTCCTACACCGAGAGCTTCGTGGTTTCGCCTGACAGTGCTACAGGTTATGTGGCCATTCCGAACGCACCGGTGGACGGACAGAACCCTGGGTACATTCAGGTGATCAACCTTATCCAAGGGGCAACTTCCGGGCAGGTCAATATTCCCTCGGCGCATTACCTCGTGATGAGTAACGGCGGCAACCGCATGCTCGCGTTTTCCGATGTTCCGTCTTCATTTTATGGGCAGAATTGCGACTCGACTCCGGCCTACGTTTTTGACATTACGCCCAGCGATATCGGCATCTACCCTTGTCCGGCGATTCCTGTCCCTGGATTTGACCGGCCGGTGACGGCTTACTTCAGCAGCGACGACTCGACCGCCTACATCGTGAATTGCGGCGTCGAGTGCGGTGGCACACAGGCCAGCGTTCAACCGCTGGACATGACGACAAATCCTCCGACGCCGGGCGTGGCCGTTCCCGTGCCCGCGGCAAGCGTACAACTCGTGCAGGGCTCGACCATGTACCTGGCCGGAACGCCTTACACGGATGGCGTTCCGTCGCAGCCCTGTACCGGCGAAACCACGGCCGCGACCACCTGCGGATTGCTTACCATTTTCGACCTCAACAGCATGAGCATTGTGAACGCCACGCCGATCGTGATCACGGATGGCTATCACAATCGCATCGCGATGGGCGCGAACGGGCAACTCTTTGTCGGCGCGCGCACTTGTACGGAGATCATTCCGCCACTGCCTCCGCCGCCGGGCGCGGAGATTCGCGGGTGCCTCTCGATCTACAACACTCTGACGACGCCGGTCGGCAACGCCCTGCCCGGGGGAGTGATCATTCCGCCGGAGAACGGCGACGCTACCGGTCTTCAGCCGATTGCCAAGCGGACGGTCGTCTACACGATTCAGGGCGGATCGCTCTGGATCTACGATGTGACCATCGACGCTCTGGAATACAATCCCAACGATCCCTATAATCCGGGCGAGATTTTTGGACTTGTCGGCTACTTTGAAGACGTGAAGACGGTGGATTTCTAAGGGCACACCGAATGGTTGCAGACTCAACGGCTCGCGAGTCTTCCTCTGTCACAACCACCAGTCGCAGTTCTCGAATCTTCCAGCTCATCCTGGTGCTGACGGTGGCCTTTGGGCTTCCGATTCTCGCGTCACTTCTCGTTTTCTTCGGGCACCGAACACTTCATCCCGCGACGCAGCCGCGCACGTTCGTGGCTATCATCTTCCAGGTAATTGGGCTGTCCTGTCTTGCCCTGGTTTTGAAATATCAGAAGCGGAGTTTCAAGGACATCGGTGTGCGGTTGCCGATGCGCATCGTCGAGGTTGCGCATTCGTTTGGCCTATTTCTGGGAGTGTTCCCCGTGGGCTTGGTGGCCGGGCTCGTGCTGGTGGGCGTGTACGCCGCATTTGGGCACCAGATCCACCCGGCCTTCGATGCTTCCGCATTATTTGGGGATCACATAACGATATTGACGGTGCTATTCGTGCTTCTGAATCCATTTCATGAGGAGCTGATCGTCCGCGGGTTCCTGATCACAGAGATGGAGGCTCTTTATAACAATCGCGCGCTGGCGATTTTTGTCAGCGTTCTTATCCAGTCGTCTTACCACCTTTACCAGGGTCTCGCACCGGCGCTCGTGCACGCGTCAACCTTCTGGCTGTTTTCGATTTATTTTATGCGCACGCGCCGCATATTGCCGGTAGTCATGGCTCACATGTTTCTGGATGTCAGCGCGCTCGCAGTGTTCGCCCGACATCTGAGCAAGACATAACTGAGAACTGAGAGCCGAAAACGCTCATTACCTCGGCTCCAGCGTCATCTCGTGCGCGCGATGTTTCTCGACCGCTGCTGCGGAGAACGGCAGGGTGAACGTCGACCCTCTATACCAGGCGTGCCATTGATTCATGTAATGCGGGCTGGGGAAGACACCGCTCTCACCCGTGGGGAGATTCAGCGTGCTCTCGTCAAAGTTAGCGAAGTTCCAGGTGGCGCGCTCAGATGCGCCAAAGTGGCGGCCTCCGGCTTTCACGGTGTAGTTGTTACCGCTCAGCGGATGCCGTCCCGGCCCGGTCCAACGTGCGACCAATGGCAACTGACCAAGCACGGGGTGCTCGATTTCGATGGGGTAATTCTCGCCCCAACTCCACTTCGCGAGATCGGCGGGCGCTGTCGGCTGCTTCAGTCCTCTTTCCACAGCCGCCGTCAGCAGCGCGCCGTAATCCGAATAGCCGGATGGCAGCCAGCGCGTGGGTTGCTTGTTGAGCACATTCTCCAGCCACACCGTTGACATGCCCCAGCGATAGCTTTTCCAGGTCAGCGCGCCATTGTCAGTGATGGCGGTCTTTGCATTTGGCGCGGCCGTTGAAGCGGCTGAAGCATCATCGGGCGCTGCTCCCAGTTTGGGCTCGAGCAGCATCCTCAACAGTTCCGTGCGAGCTTTCGTTTCGATCGTGGGGGCGGGTGAGTCGATGGACATTCGTCCATCCCAATCGCGCAGAATGTCGGCGGCGTGTTTTGCTCGGTCGGATAGCTTCGGCGCGTGATCGAGCGCGTAGACGAACTTGTCGGCGATCAAACGGTCATAAGTTGACGACACATCCATCTGCAGGGCGAGCATATCGCCGGGTGAAAACTTCTTCCCGGATTCGAGCACGCGATAAATTCGATCCGTTCGCCAGGGCGCATCCCAGTCGGTGCTGATGGAATATTTATAACCATCGGGAGCGATGCGGCCGTTAGCCGTCGCGATAATGCCGTTCGGCGGATCGTAGACGTGCGGCATGTCGTCATAGGGAATGTATCCCTTCCACTCATGCGCGTCGTCCGCGCCGCTCACCGGCAAGCTTCCATCGCCCGAGGCGCGAATGGGCACGTGTCCGGTCGCCTGATAGCCGATATTCCCGTCAATATCGGCGTACACGACATTCTGTCCTGGTGCATCCATCTTGGAAAACGCGGCGCGAAAACTGTCCCAGTTGTTGGCCGAGTTGACGTCGAAGAATGGCAGGCCAATGCCGTCATAGAGCGTCCAGCGCAGCGCAATCGGGCGCGTCTCTCCTGGCATCAGGTCGGTGATGATCGGGCCATGCCGCGTGGTCGTAACATCGAGCGTCACATCGGGCTTTCCTTTGACGTGAATAATTTCCTGCCGATGCTGCGCATTCGCCCAACCCGCCGGCGTTTTGTATTGACCCTGCGCGTTGAACTCTTCGATGTAATCCTCCTCGACTGTTGGCCCGACATTCGTGAAGCCCCAGCCGATGCGCGCGTTGTGGCCAACGATCACGAAGGGCACACCCGGCAAAGTAACTCCGGCCACGTCGAAGGCGCCGCTTTTCAAATGCGCCTCAAACCAGAGGTTCGGCATTTGATGGTCGAGGTGCATATCGTTCGAGAGCAGCGGCTTGCCCGTGACAGTATGCTGCCCCGCGACCACCCAGTCGTTCGAGCCCGGCCGAAATTCGTCGGCGTCAGCATCATCATGCGGATCGCTTTGCGGATTGCCGCGCGGATTTCCACGCGAAGTCAAAGCGCTGATCACTGCATCCCCACTTTGCTCGATCGAAGTAATTTTTGTCGGCGAGGCGCCCGGTTCCACGTCGTCGTCATCATCGTCATCGTCGTCGGTCGATGCTGCGGGCTGCGCGTCGATCGAGCGCGTATCGGTCGGCGGGCGATCGCGCCACGACGAGTTCACATAGAGGTCAGCCGTCAAATCTGGCCCAAGCTTCGCCAGGATCTTTTCGCGCGTCAGCGCGCGCAAATAACCGTAGTGATTCAACGACTGCACCATGCTCGCGCCGACCAGAAGCGAATCGGTGATCGTCCAGGGACGAAGCCGATAGCGGGCCAACTCAGCGCTCGGGCAATGCAGCAAATAAAGCGGATTTGCCTGCGCGCACATGACGCGGAATTCCAGCGGCAGGCGGTCGCGGTGCGATTCGATGAAGGCATTTACGCCGCGCGCGTAGGCGTCGAGATAGGCGCGATCGCGTCCGGTGACATTTTTTGCGGCAGCTTCGGCGACCACGCGCAGGCCGAGAATCCGCTGCTGGCGGTCGATCTTGAGCGTTGCCTCGCCAATGACCTCCGATAACTCTCCCGCCGCGGCGCGTCGCATCATATCCATCTGCCACATGCGGTCCTGCGCAGTGACGTAACCTTGCGCGAAAAACAGATCCTCCAGCGTGGCCGCCTCGATGGTCGGCACGCCTTGCTCGTTGCGGACCACGAGCACTTTCGACGAAAGGCCACGCGCAACGGCACTGCCATCAACTTGAGGCGAATCTGCGCGCTCTAGCCACCACGCGCACGCCGCCAGACAGGCGAACGCCAGCAGCATCAGCAAAATGAGCGCTGCGAAAATCCGGGCCAGGGCACTTCTTTTCCGACCGTTTCCAATGTGGCCGTTTCCGGTTTGGACCTCAGGCACTGATGCACTCACTGACATTGATCACGATTGTAGCGTAGCGTAGACGCCTCGCTGACAGTCGTTTGATGCCGCAAAATGACTGCTCTCGATAACAATCGCTCTAACGACGACAAGCCTGCGCGACCCGTTCCGTGCGCAAAGGTTGGCGTAACCGAGCGCCGCCCGGTATCATTAGTTTCCGGCTGTAAATATTGAGTTTGCTGTAATGCGCGCCCAATGACTATGAGCGGCGAATCGTATCGATCTGCCGATCCATCATCCGCCGCGGCAAACCCCGCCGCAGGCTCAGTCGAGTGTCCGCACTGCGGAACCGAAATGCCGTCGAGCTCTGCTTTCTGTCCGGCTTGCGGATGGTCGATGCGGCCGCTGCCGCAGGAGGATCGTGCGCTCGGCGCGCTCGCCTACTTCAGTCTTATTCCCGCCGTCGTCGTATTACTCCTTCCCGCGTTTCGCACCCATCGCTTTATCCGCTTCCATGCGTGGCAGAGCTTGCTGGTCTGGGGAACGTTTCTGGTAGTGACGATCGTTGCGCTTTTGCTTTCGAACGTTGCGGCCGCGATGGTGTTTCTGTTCGTCGGAATTCTGGCCACGCTAGCCATGCTCTTTCTCTGGATCGTGCTCTCGATCAAAGCCTGGCAAGGGGAGCGCTTCGAACTGCCGTGGTTCGGAGATCTGGCCGGCAGGTTGCGGTAGAGGCAGGGAACAAACCGTTCCCAAAATACGTAATCGATATTGACGGGCATGACACTGACGGGCACATCGTCTGACTCTCATCGAGGTCATTTTTGCTCTGGGATTTGCCAGGCAGCAGGGAGTGCGGACGAATCGCCCGACTGCGTGCAAGTACTATCGGTGGGCGTACAATAGCATTTCTTCGAAAACAGGGAATCTTCCCAGGGTCAAATCAAGGAGATCATTATGTTGAAAAAATTCTATCTGGCACTCATTGCGACGGCCGTGTTGGTGCCTTGCCTTTTCGCCCAGACGGCCGACGACATCATCGCCAAAAACATTCAGGCTCGCGGCGGAATGGACAAGATCAAGAGCGTGAAGAGCATAAAAACCACGGCCACGATGACGATGGGTCCGGGAATGGAAGCGCCCGGCATCATGGTGCAAAAACGCCCCGAGATGGCGCGCCTCGAATTCACCATTCAGGGTTTGACCGCGGTCCAGGCCTATGACGGTTCGAAGGCGTGGCAGATCATGCCGTTCACGGGCAAAAAAGATCCGGAGCTGATGTCGAGCGACGAGACGAAAGAAATGGAAGAGACCGCCGACCTTGACGGGCCGCTCGTCGACTATAAAACCAAGGGCAACACCGTCGAATTGCTGGGCAAAGAAAAGATCGAGGGCACGGACGCCTACAAGCTGAAAGTTACCCTGAAGAACGGCGACGTGCAGACGCAATACATCGATGCCGATTCTTACCTCGAGATCAAGGAAGAGACCACGCGCATGGTGCGCGGAACCGAGCACGACTTCGAGTCCTCGATCGGCGACTATAAAGAGGTCGATGGAATCATCTTCCCGTTTGCGGTTGAGAGCGGCATCAAGGGGACCGACCAGAAGCAGAAGATCACGATTTCCAAGATCGAGCTGAACCTGCCGGCCGATGACGGGATTTTCAAGATGCCTCCGCCCGCTCCTGCCGCACCGGCAGCTGCGCCGGATGCCAAGACGGACCCGGCCAAGACCGACCCAGCGAAGACGGATGCGCCGAAGGCGAATCCGCCCAACCAGTAAACGGGATTTCTTCGGGCTTTGGGAGGGTATGAGTCTTGACTCGTGCCTCTAATGCTCGGCGGTAGCCTTATTCGTGCCATTCCTACTGAGGTGATCATGCTCGTTCGTTCGCGCTCGCTCTGTCTTGCTGTTCTCGTCTCCGCATTTGCGCTACCTCTCGCTCTTCCAGCCGTCGCACAAGACATCACGCTCGATTCCGACGTGATCAGCGGGCTGCCGATCCGCGCCATCGGCCCGGCGGTGATGGGCGGCCGCATCGCCGATATCGCGGCGGTGCGCGACGGCGAGAAGTTGACCATCTTCATCGGCTCGGCGAGCGGCGGTGTGTGGAGATCGCGCGACGGCGGCACGACCTTCAAGCCGGTCTTCGACAAGCAGCCTGGGCTCTCGATCGGCTCGATCGCCATCGATCCCTCCGATTCGAAAACGGTTTGGGTCGGCACCGGAGAATCGTGGGTGCGCAACAGTGTATCGGTCGGAACAGGCGTCTACCGCTCGCGCGACGGCGGCGACAACTGGGATGCGATGGGCCTTCCGGACTCCGAACATGTTAGCCGCATTCTGGTTAACCCGAAAGATGGCAAGACCGTCTACGCGTGCGCTCTTGGCCATCTCTGGAATTCCAACAGCGAGCGCGGCGTCTACAAGACCAGCGACGGCGGCAAGACCTGGGCAAAGATTCTCCACCGCAATGACAGCACAGGCTGCGCCGAAATGGCGATGGACCCGCAGGATCCGAGCATCATCTACGCGGCCATGTGGGACGTTCGGCGCGAGCCCTGGAACTTCCGCTCCGGCGGTCCGGGCAGCGGGATGTTCAAGTCGACCGACGCGGGCGCGACCTGGCACGAGCTGCGCAAAGGCTTGCCCGAAGGCGATCTCGGCCGCATCGGCATGGCCGTTGCGCCGAGCGATCATAATCGCGTGTACGCGATTGTCGAAGCGCGGAATCACACCGCTCTTTTTCGCTCTAACGATGCGGGCGACAGCTGGGCCGAGGTCAACAACTCATGGAACGTCAGCGGCCGTCCCTTCTACTTCGCGCGCGTCATCGTCGATCCGAAGAACGCCGACCGCGTCTACAAGCCGGGATTCTCCTTCACCGTCAGCGAGGATGGCGGCAAGAGCTTCAGCTCGGCGATTGACACGCAAGGGCCCGACGAAGGCGTGCATGGCGACTTTCACGCGCTTTGGATCAATCCTGATAATCCCAGCCAGATGCTGTGCGGCAACGATGGCGGCGTTTACCAGTCGCTCGACCAGGCGAACCACTGGCGCTTCCTCAACAATATTCCGGTCGCGCAGTTCTACCACGTAAGCGCTGACATGGCTGATCCCTACAACGTTTACGGCGGCTTGCAGGACAACGGAAGCTGGATGGGCGCGTCGCGGGGCGTCGATGGCATTCCGAACCGCGCGTGGCGCGTGATTGGCATCGGCGACGGTTTCTGGGCGTTCTCCGATCCCTCCGATTCCGACTATGCTTATGCCGAGTATCAGGGCGGGCGAATCTCCCGCTTCCGCAAGAGCACCGGCGAGTCGCGCGACATCAAGCCGCTGCCGCGCGCCAATGAGCCCGACTTCCGCTTCAACTGGAACACGCCGATCGCTTTGAGTCCTAATGTAAAGGGCACAATATATCTCGGCGGTCAGTTCCTCTTCCGCTCGCGCGATCATGGCGAGTCCTGGGATCGAATTTCTCCCGACCTCACCACCAACAATCCTGAGCGGCAGCATCAGGAGCGCTCCGGCGGATTGACGATCGATAACTCCGACGCCGAGAAGTACGAGACCATTTACACGATTGCCGAATCGCCGAAGAACGGTGAAGTGATTTGGGCCGGCACCGACGACGGCAATGTGCAGATCACACGCGACGGCGGCAAGCACTGGACGAACGTCGTCACGAACGTTCCGGAGTTGCCGGCGAACACGTGGGTCTCAACCATCGAGGCCAGCCATTTCGATCCGGCGGTTGCATACGCAACGTTCGACGGCCACGCGACCGGCGACATGAAGACGCATGTTTACCGCACCAAAGATTACGGCAAGACTTGGACGTCGCTCTCCACGCCGGAACTGACTGGTTACGCTCACGTGGTGCGCGAAGACCTGGTCAATAAAGACCTGCTCTTTGTCGGCACCGAGTTCGGACTCTTCATCTCGATCGACAGCGGCGCGCATTGGGCGCAGTTCAAGGGCGATCTGCCGAACGTTGCCGTGCGCGATATCGCCATTCAGCCGCGCGAGTCAGACTTGATTCTCGCCACACATGGACGCGGCGTTTACATTCTCGACGACCTGACTCCGCTGCGCGCGCTCACGCCGGAGATGCTGTCAAAAGATCTGGTCATGCTTCCGTCGCGTCCGTCGGTGCTGGAGTTGCCTGCCGGCGAACAGCGAGCCGACGGCGATTCGGAGTTCATGGGACGAACCGTGCCTGAGAGCGCATCGATCGTCTACTACCAGAAGAAGCGGCACATTTTCGGCGACCTCAAACTTGAGATCTATGACGACAAGGGAACGCTGCTCACCTCGATCCAGGGCGACAAACGGCGCGGACTAAATCGGCTCGAGTGGCCGGAACGCGCGAAGCCACCGAAGGTTCCACCGGCTGCTGGACTTGTCGAGAACGAATTCCTTTTCTACGGTCCGCAAGCACAGGAAGGCACTTACACAGTCAAGCTGACGAAGGGCAAAGAGACTTACACTTCGACATTCAAGCTTGTGCCTGACCCGCGCAGCAAGAGCACGCCTGCTGATCGCGCCTTGCAGCATAAAGTTGTGACTCGTCTCTATAGCGATCTTGCGCAGTTAACCTATGTGGTCGATGCCACGAACGATCTGCGCGACCAGGTGAAATCGCGGACCGCAGCGGCTGCGGATGCGCAACTGAAAGAGCAACTCAACGGTTTGCTCAAGCAACTCGATGACTTCCGCGAGACACTGGTCTCGGTAAAAGAGGGCGGAATGATCACCGGCGAAGAGAAGCTGCGCGAGCACCTCGGCGATCTTTACGGCGCGATCAACGGCTACTCGGGACGACCGACGCAATCGGAGATCGAGCGCGCGACCGTGATCGAGAAGCAACTCGATGACGCGGGAGCGAAACTAAAATCCATCAGCAGCACGTCGCTGACGCCCGTAAATTCCGCGCTGCAAGGCAAGAGCCAGAAGCCGATCAATGCCATGTCGCGCGAGGACTGGGATAAGAAGCAAAAATAAACGGCAGCGAGGCGGTTGAGTTTCGCGATTTTTGGCGATGACGAACGTGTTCGCGGATGGTTCGTCTGCATCTAAAATGTGCCATGTCGAATTCAACCGCTGCCGCTTCGCCCGCCGACTCCTCGTATTCTGCCGGTCTGCGCCATCCAACGCTCGGCCTCTGCTGGATCGTATATGGAATCCTGCGCCTCGCGGCCGGAGTCTGGCTCATCTTCTTTACTCCCACCGCAACCGTCATGTTTGGCGCTCTTCTTAACCGGGTTGCCGATCCCTTCCCGCTGTTGTTGGCGTTTCATTTCTTCTATACCTGCGCGATTGTTCTATCCGCGGCCGCGGGCGTTGTCGGTCTGATTGCGGGCCTCATGCTCATGAGCGGAGGCCGTTCTTCGCGAACGCTCGCGATTCTCGCCGCGATTCTGTCGGTTTCGAATCTTCCCGTCGGCACAACTCTCGGCGTTTACACGCTGGTTCTCCTGCTTCGCTGAGTCTCCGGCTCCATTCGACGCAAGAGGTTAGACATTCGCAGTCCCATCGTTGAAAATAGCAAGTTTCACCTCATCCCCTGCTTTCATGCACAGGAGAACTCATTGACCTCGCTCCAGCGCGTTAAGATCAGCGCTCTCGGCATCTACGTTCCGCCTCGCCTCTTGACCAATGCCGATCTCGAAAAAATGGTTGAGACGTCGAACGACTGGATCATGTCGCGCGTCGGCATTAAAGAGCGCCACATTGCCGACAAAGGCGTCGGCACGAGCGATCTCGCGGCGGAAGCGGCGCGCCGCGCGCTGGCCCAGCGCGGCATCGAGGCGAGCGAACTGGATGCGATCATCGTCGCGACCGTGACGCCCGACATGATGTTCCCCGCGACCGCGTGCCTGGTGCAGGACAAGATCGGCGCGAAGAACGTGTGGGGCTTTGACCTGCAAGCCGGTTGTTCCCAATTTGTATACGCGCTGCAAGTGGGCGCGCAGTTCGTGCAGACGGGCGCACACAAAAAAGTCATGGTCATCGGCGCGGACGTGATGTCTTCGATCATCGACTACACCGACCGCGCGACCTGCGTCCTGTTCGGCGACGGCGCGGGCGCGGTGATTCTTGAGGCGGTCAGCGAAGGCGACGGCAACATCGGCCTCATCGACTTCATGCACGAAGTTGACGGCGCGGGCGGCTGCTCGCTTTTTATGCCCGCGGGAGGAAGCCTTAATCCTGCGTCGCACGAAACGGTCGACAAGAAAATGCACTTCGTGCATCAGGACGGAGCCGCGGTCTTCAAATTCGCGGTGCGAAAAATGTCCGAGGCGTGCGTCAACATTCTCGAGCGCAATCACATCACGGGCGACGACATCGACCTGATGATTCCGCATCAGGCCAACCTCCGCATCATTCAGGCGACCGCCGACCGTCTGAAACTGCCGTCCGAAAAAGTGCTGATCAACATCGAGCGTTACGGCAACACAACCGGAGCGACCATTCCGTTGGCCATGCACACGGCCATTGAAAAAGGCCGCTTAAAAAAAGGCGACCTCGTGCTGCTGGCCGCGGTGGGCGCTGGTTTCACGGTTGGGACGACGCTTCTGCGCTGGGCGTATTGACCAGATTCCGCAGCCAGGTCACGTGGCGTTGCCTAGCCGCACAGCCCTGAATCGTGCCGGGCGGCAGATCATTGTCCGGAACTTGGTCCGGAGCTTGGTCCGGAGCTTTGACTGGAGCTTTCGCGGCTTCGGCTTCGAGCCTTTCCTGATGTAGCTCTTTCCAATTGCCATCGAGCGACTCGATCGTCGCGGACAGATTCCTGGGCAAATCCGTCGAAAACAGTTCCTTGCCGGCGTCCTCGGGATGCTCGTGGAGTTCGCGCTCCTGGCGCATGATGTCGTCGTAAAACTCATCCTTGGCCGTCGGCGTGTAAGGGAAGAGCGTTCGCCGGTCGGTGTGCGAGTTCATGCGCGCCGTTTCCTCGCCTGGCTCGGGAGGCGGGATTTCACTGAGTTTCGGCGGATCGACGACGCTTTGTTCCGGGTCGGGCGTCTCGGTCTTCATGTGCTTGAGATTCGACGACGCGATTTGCATGGCATAGAGAAGAAGCCCGGCGGTTTTCGGATCCATGGTTCCATCGAGAAGATGGTAGACAACGCTGTGGACAGTAGTCTGGATGGCGTGAGCGTCCTCGAAGAGAGGGAGAGACAGGAGTGTTTGTGGACCGTTCCTCCTGGAGAAGGTGACCATGAGTGGACGCGAGCGCTGGTGATAGTAGCAATATCGTTTATCGCGGAGAGCGAGTGACCCGCAGCGAACGCCGCTGGGGCGAATGTGATGGCAATGGTCTGGGGACAATGGAGATGGAGAGGATGACATGGGTGCGACTCCTTTTATGAATTTGGCTTTCAGATGGTGCTTGCAATCACCTGCCAGCTTTCAGTTACTGCGTTTATGAATGCCTGAAATGAAGTTGTTTGGGCCAGCCCCCTGCTGGATGAGTTCTTTTGAATTCATCGAGTTGGGAGGATTTTCCCGGCAAAGTATTGAGCCCTCGTTACTTATAAGTAAAGTATTGATTATGCTGGGCTTGGCCGATGTGCTTTGCTGGGAGCAGGGCTCCTTCGCGCTTTTCGGCGGTCGCTTTGCCTGATAAGTTTTACTTGATTATGCGGCGGTGTCTAGGACTGGGAACACATTGAGATTGTGATGAATTCGGGGGGTTGAGGAGCGAAGGGGGAATCAATATTTTGGCAAATGGAAGAGATCCTCTGTTTTGATTCCAAGAACCATCGCATCCCACCCGAACCATCATTTCGAAGGGTAAGGAGATGGGATTCTGTGGGTGAACTGGTTAGCCATCTGATAAATTTAGGTCAGGTACTTTGACATGAAATTTGGCGTTATCATCTTCCCCGGTTCGAATTGCGATCACGATGCTTTTTGGACGGTTGAGCATGTGGCTCACCAGAAAGCTACGTTTCTCTGGCATGACTCGCAGGATTTGCAGAATTGCGATGCCATTATTGTGCCCGGCGGTTTTGCGTTTGGCGACTACCTGCGGACGGGCGCGATTGCCAAGTTTTCTCCGGTGATGCAGTCGGTGCGCAAGTTTGCCGATGGCGGCGGGCTGGTGATTGGCATCTGCAATGGTTTCCAGATTCTTTGCGAGGCGGGGCTTTTGCCGGGCGCGCTGATGCGTAATGTTGGGCTGAAGTATGTCTGCAAGCCGGTGCACGTGCGGGTGGAGAATAATAAGACGCCGTTTACGAATGCGTGCGAAAAGGGCGAAGTGCTGACGATTCCGATCGGGCACATGGAAGGGAATTATTTTTGCGACGAGGCTACGCTGGCTGAATTGAAGCGCGACGAGCGCATTGTGTTTCGGTATGTGAATGCGCGGGGCGAAGTGACAGCGGAGGCGAATCCGAATGGATCGCTGGAAAATATTGCCGGCATTTGCAGCCCGGGACGCAACGTTCTGGGCATGATGCCGCATCCGGAACGCTCGGCGGAGCCGGAGCTCGGGGGGACGGACGGCTTTAAGATTTTCGAGTCGCTGGTCGGGGCGATGGCCGCGAAGTAGCCCGGACACGCTAAACGGCTTTCACCACGGAGACACGGAGACACAGAGAAAATCTTTATTTTTCTTGTCTCGGGCTTCTTGACGCTGCGGCTCCTCGACGCTCTTACCGTTATTTCTGACGCTCGACGCTGCGTTGTGAACGCTCGTCTGCTTGCCCGCTGCGAAAACTAGTTACTGATTTGCTCCCTCCGCGTTTTCGACTACTGCCTGATTCACCACCTGGATGTAAGGCGACGAAGTGCTTCCTGCGTTATCGGCGTCGCCGAGATATTCGGCGGTGATGGAATCCTGTCCGGATGGCAGGCGCTTGGTGATCAGCGTGGCGTTGCCGTTGCTGTCTACCATTACCGCTCCGAGCGACTTGGTTCCGTTGAAGAACCTCATCTTTCCGGTCGGGATAAGGCCGGAGTCGGGATCCGCGATTGCGCTTGCGGTGAAGGTCACGTCCTGACCATTGCTGGAGGGATTGGGCGTTGAGGTGAGCGTTGCGGTAGTTGGCCACTTCTCGACGTACTCGGAGGACAGGCCGGAACTGGGACCGAAACCGTTTGGATCGCCGTTATAGACGGCCTTGAAGCGATTCTTGCCGGCGGGAAGCGTCGAGATGTCATATTCCCACGCGCACTCTTCCACCCAAGTGCCCGGCCCGAGCAGGTTCCACGCGCCATTGCTGAAGAGATAGAAATTCATCTGGCCCTGGCAAATGTAGTGAAAGACGTTGTGACAATACTCGTTCATATTGGCGCTTGCACCGAGGACGAAGGTCTCGGTGATGTAGGGACCGCCGCCGTCAGGGAAGGCTTTAGTCTTGGATGGGCAGAGAGTCTGTTTGTAGTTTGCGCGATCGCGGGTGGCCGCGAAGGCTGGCGCGACGCCGGCGGAATCCGGCGTGACGATCGGGGCGAGCGGGTCGCCGCTTACGGCGCTGCCATCGACTGTTTGAGTGAGGAGGCCGACGCTTTGCTTGAAGGCGAGGTTCTTCGGGAACACGGCTTTGATTTTGTGTTTGCCGGTGGTCGTGAAGGTGGTGGTGAAGGTGGCTATGCCGTGAGACGTGAGAGCACTGCCGATCAAAGTTGTGCCGTCGTAGAAGTCGACGGTTTCTCCACCCTGGTCCGCGCCGACTGAGGGAGTGATGGTGGCCGTGAAGGTGACCGACTGGTTGACGGCGACTGGATTTGACGAAGAAGCGAGAGCGGTTGCCGACGCGACGACCTCGCCGTAGAGCGCGGTGATTGAGACTCCAGTCGTGGCGAGCATCAGGTCGGTGCGGCCGCCGTTGACGTCGGCTGCGGTTATGGACGCGGCCGGCCCGGGCGTGAGGAAAGTTTGCGGAGCCTGGAAGTTTCCGTTGCCCGCGCCGAGCAGGACATTGACGACGCCCTTAGCTGTGCAGGCGCCTTTTTTAGTGGGCGCGCAGTTGCTTGCGACTACCAGATCGTTCTTGCCGTCGCCATCGATGTCGGCGATGGCCACGCCCTGGGCGAACTTCCCGCCGGAGTCATAGGTGTTTGCGGACTGGAAAGTGCCGTCGCCATTGCCGAGAAGCACGGCGGCCGATCCGTCGCCGACGCAGGCGGAGGAGGTGCAATAGTTGGCCACGGCGATATCGAGTTTGCCGTCGCCGTTGAGATCGCCGACCGCGATCGAATCGGGCTGATCTCCGCCGGTCGCGTAGGTGACGGGAGTCTGGAAGGTGCCGTCGCCGTTGCCGAGGAGGACGGCGATGCTACCGGTGTTGAGGAGAGAAACGATGTCGAGCTTGCCGTCGCCGTTTACGTCGGCCAGGGTGGCGTAGTTTCCGGGGCCGTAATTGCGGGCGGGCTGGAAGGTGCCGTCGCCATTGCCGAGCAGCACGTCGAGGCCGCCGGTGATGATGTCAAGCTTGCCGTCGCCGTTTACGTCGGCAACCGAGATCGTGAAACCGGCTGCATTGTAGGTGACGGCGGGGGCGAAGGTGCCGTCGCCGTGACCGAGGAGCACACCGACGGATCCGGACTCGGCATTCATGACGACTATGTCAGGCTTGCCATCGGAGTTGACGTCGGCGATGGCGACTGCCCATGCGTGAGGACCGCCGGAATCGTAGGTGGCGATCGGCTGGAAAGTGCCATTGCCGTTGCCGAGCAGGACTCCAACCGTGCCGTCGTTGCTGCCATTCTGGCTGGCCACGACGACATCGGGAATGCCGTCGCCGTTAACGTCTCCGACGGCGAGCGACATGGCGGCGAGACCGCCGCCGGTGTATTGGAGTGGGTGCTGGAACAGGGCGGATTGCGCTAGCGGCTGCAAACCGCTGAGGACTTCCGAGGGCTGAGCGGCAAAGGGCTGGCTGGCATCGGCGACACGCGGGGCCGAACTCGAGGGCGTGGCAGCTAGCACGACGATGAACAGAGCGCAGGCGACAACGGCATACTGAGAGACGAAACGGCGTGACTGCATAGGGCCTCCGGCAGGACAGAAATCTTGAGCACGATGCGAGTGGGGGACGCTAAATCGAATAATGCCCGGATAATGCCAAGGGGGGAGAACGGCTAAAAATCTGAGTAATTATGCGCTGGAGGCGGGTGGGCGTCAAGGGCGGATCGGGGCGGGTAAGTGGGCTACATTCGTAGCGGGCTAACTCTCTATTGGGCTAGATCGCTAGACCCACTACCGCCGCGCGGCCCTGGCGGCAGACTGGCCGGCACCGGTCAGGGCAATGGCCTGGGCGCTCGAATCGCCCGCGAAGGTGACGGTCGCGCTGCGGTTGCTGTAGTCGGAGGGAGTGAAGGTGACAGTGACGGAACAGTTCGATCCGGCGGGGAGCGATGTGGGACAGTCATTAGTTTGGGAGAAATCGCCACTGTTGGCTCCGGTGATACTGATGGAGGAGATGGCTAATGCAGCGCTCGTTTCGTTGGTCAACACGGAAGCCTGCGTGCTGCTCTCGGTGCCCACCTGAACGCTGCCAAAATCGAGGTGAAGAGGAAAGAGCGTGACATCCGACGGTTGGGCGGTAATAGCGGCAATAAATGCGTCGGCCCCGTTGCGGGCTGGCTGGAGTGGACTCGCAGTGGGAAAGTCCACGGAGGCGGTCAAGCCGGTGACGTAGGCGTTGCCGGCACCGTCGACGGCGATGCCGTTGACCTGATCGACATTACTGCCGCCGAGAAACGTGGAGTAAACCAGGGCCGATCCGGCGGGGTTGAGCTTGGCGACAAAGGCGTCTCCCGGCGCCGAAAAACCTATCGGGCCGACGATGACCGGCTGCAAAGGATGCAGGACCGGAAAATTGGAGGAAACGGTTGTGCCGGCAACGTAGACGTTGTCGGATGAGTCGAGGGCGAGGGCGTAGCCAAAATCATTTCCGTAGCCGCCAAGGTAGGTGGAATAGACGAGCGCCGATCCCTTGGGATTTACTTTGGCGACGAATGCGTCCCAGCAATTGCTCTCGTCGATGCCTCCGCCGCAGACGGTTTGCAGCGCGCCGGAGGTGACGGGAAAGTTAGCGGAGTAAGTGCCGCCGGTTACATAGGCGTTGCCTTTGCTGTCCACAGCGATGGCGGTGCCGTAGTCGTCGTCATTGCCGCCGAGGAAGCTGGAGTACATCAGCGCGGAGCCCTTGACGTTGAGCCTGGTCACGAAAGCGTTGTTGCTGCCGGGATTGAGCGGCTGAAACGCGGCAGCGGTTGTCGGAAAGTTGTTCGAGTCCGTGGAGCCCGTTATGTAGGCGTGGTTCGATTTGTCGACGGCGATAGCGAGACCTTTGTCCGCGCCGAGAGCCCCGGGCAGACCCGCGACATAGGTGGAGTAGAGCACAGACGTCCCCTTGGGATTGAACCTGGCGACAAAGGCTCCGCCGAAGCCGCCGTTCGATGGCTCGAAGGCATTGAGAGTGGTGGGAAGGCCGCCGCCGGCGCTTCCGGTGATGTAGGCATGACCTGCTTTGTCGACGGCGATCGCTGCTCCCGAGGCGCCGCCGCTTCCGCCGAAGTAGGTGGAATAAAGCAGGGCGGATCCGGAGGGATTGAACTTGGTGACGAACGCGTTGGTGCAGTATTCGCCGCAAGCATTCAGAACCTTCTGGAAAGCGTGCTTGGTGATGGGAAAATCCTTGGAGTTGGTGGCTCCGGTGACGTAGATATTGCCGGCGCTGTCGAGAGCGATGCCATAACCGGCGTCGCCGCTATAGTCGATTTCGCCGCTGCCACCGAGAAAGGTAGAGAAGACCAGGGCGGTTCCGGTGGGATTGACCTCGGTCACGAAGGCATTTTGACAACCGTTGAATTGGTTGTAGGGGCAGTAAGACTGGAAGGCGTTAGCGGTGGGAAAGTCGTTCGAGGCGGTCGAGCCGGCGACATAGGCGTTGCCGGCGCTGTCAACAGCGATGGCGGCGCCGAAATCGTAACCAGAGCCTCCCAGATAGGTTGAGTAAATGAGTGGATCGATGAAAAGCTGGCGGGTTGCATCGTAGTCTCCTAGCTGGAAGGCCACGCGGTGGTTGTCGGAGACCAGGTATTCAGCCGCAATCGGTTGGCGCTCACCGTTTTTCTGCTGATAGACGACTGGCTTGTGCCAGCGAATTTCATCTCCGCCGAGGGTGAATGTCAGGTCGCCGCTTTGATCGCGGCGAATGCGGCTAGCGCCGTCGATATCGAACGCGATGCCGCTCGGATCAGCGCCGGGAGCGACGATGAAGTCATATTCAATCTGCCGCTGATTTCCGTAGTAGACGAGATCAATGCCGGGATAGATGCGTTCGTACTTCACGCGAGCGAAGGTCGAAATGCCGGAGCGCCAACGGGCCGGGTTATTGCCGACGAAATAGTTGCTCTTGCCGGGGAGCTCGTCCATTCCGAGGATTTTGGCCGCTGGATTGGCTTGGCTGAGATGCATGCGCAGGACGTGGTTCGGCGGCGCGGCTTTAGATTGCGAATTGTGGCCGGCGAGCGCGTCGCCTGTGTCTTGCCGGCTGCGCAGGCTTAGCACTGCTTCGGTGGAGGTGAGAAAAAGAGTGTAGGCGTTGGTGCGCGAGAGAAATTTCACGGGCGCGGCGCTCTGTCCCTGATTGGCCTCGAAGCTCAAGGGCAACTGGCCGTAATTCTCGACGAGTTTGGCCTTGCGCGCGGGATCAGGCTGGAGCAATCCGGCTGGGGTAGTTGCTGGTGGCATCGCTTGCGGGGCCGCTTGCGTTGTATCCGGAGGGACGAGCGGCGGAGCGGCATGGGCTGTGTGGCTGCACCAGGACGCGGCCAGCATCGCCAAAATGAGGGCAAATACGATGCGCGAAATTCGGGAGACGGAGCGGTGTGAATTCATGGAGGCCTCCAGCAGAACTGGATCTGTAGCCGCGAGTTGGAAGGCGGGGGGATCCGACTCGAACGACGACGCGTATAACAACGCCAGAGGGGTTGGCGAAAGTCCCGGCAATTATGCTCTTGGGCTGGTGGCGCGTCAAGGCGAATGCGGGCGTAGATAGGCGGGTCGGCGCGCGAGACGCCCGCCGCCATATTCTTAATGCTTCACCTTAATGTTCCGCCTTAATAGTCCATTTTAAACACTCAGGAATTTAATACTTCACGATGGCCGCGAAGGAATTCGGGTCGAGCGACGCGCCGCCAACTAAAGCGCCGTCGATGCCTTCGGCGGACATGAGGGCGTGGGCGTTGTCGGGCTTGACCGATCCGCCGTAGAGGATGCGGAGGTTGTTGGCGAATTCGCTGCCGAAAGCTTGCTCGACCTCCCCGCGGATGCTGGCGTGGGCGTCGGCGGCGATATCGGGTGTGGCGGTTTTGCCGGTGCCGATGGCCCAGACGGGCTCGTAGGCGACGACCATGTGAGCAGCTTTTTTGGCAGAAACCTTGTTGAAGGCGCGCAGGCACTGGCGGCGAAGGACGTCGTCGGTGAGTCCGGCTTCGCGCTCTTCGAGAACCTCGCCGACGCAGACGATGGGGATGAGGCTGGCTTCCAGCGCGGCTTTTAGTTTGAGATTGACGGTGTCGTCGGTCTCGCCGAAATACTGGCGGCGCTCGGAGTGTCCGATGATGACGTGGGTGACGCCGATGGCGACGAGCATGCTGGCGCAGATTTCTCCGGTGAAAGCGCCTTCGCTTTGCCAGTTCATGTTTTGCGCTCCGACGGCGACGTTCGAGCCGCGGGTCTCATGCACAGCCACATCGAGCGCGAGGTATGTGGGGCAGACGGCGATTTCGTCGCGGTGATGATCTTTGACGAGGGGCAGAAATTCATGGAAGAAGTCGCGGGCCTCGGCGGGGGTTTTGTACATCTTCCAATTGCCGGCGATAAGTTTTTTACGCATATGAATAAGGACCTTTCTGAGGGCGCTTGCTTCTTAAGATGTCTCTTCAAAGGTAACGGAATTTGCGGGTTGCTCACGAGAGATTTTTTCGGCGGCGCGGACGTAGGTTTGGCAGTCGGAGAGGCTGAACAGAACGAAGCGGACGTGTTGAAGGTGCGTGGTCGCGGGGAGATGTTCGACGACGGCGCGGACTGCGACTTCGGCGGCTTGGTCGACCGGGTAGCGGTAGGCTCCGGTGGAGATGGACGGGAAGGCGAGGGACTTGATGGCGTGGTCGTCGGCGAGGCGGATGGATTCGCGATAACAGCTGGCTAGTGTTTCGGCGTCTTGCGATTTACCTCCGCGCTGACTCTCTCCTCGATAAATTGGGCCGACGGCGTGGATGACGTATTTTGCGGGGAGGCGGCCGGCGGTGGTGAGGACGGCTTTGCCGGCGGGGAGGTGTCCGATTTTTGCGACGAGGCGTTTGCAGTCAGCGAGGATGGACGGGCCACCGGCGCGGTGAATGGCGCCATCGACGCCGCCTCCGTCGAGAAGGGTGGAGTTGGCGGCGTTGACGATGGCCTCGGTGGTTTCCTTGGTGATGTCGGCCGGGCCAGCGAGTTCGAGAATCTTACCGTTCGGAAATGTGAGACGGGCTGCGAAGTCGGGCATGGCTGGTTGTGTTCTTCGGCTGTCGCCCTCAGCGGCTAAAGCCGCATCCTTTAGATGCCGGTGATCGCAGCGCTGAAG
>JBAWAI010000416.1:0-15367 GCA_049589215.1 Terriglobales bacterium
GTTCCAGCTCAAGCGGATCTCCGGCGCCGCTCTCCAATGCGGCGATCACAATCTCCGGATCGCCGGGATGCGGCGGGGAGTCGAGATCGCCGTCGCTGGCAGTGTTCATCAAACCAGTCATCGTTTCTCACTCAATCTTTTTAGTCGATCTTTATTTACTCGTTCTTCTGCTCGGCCATCATGAATCGGCCTGGTTTAATCGGCCGTCTGAAACGGCCTGTTGAACGGTCGCGGAGAATGCCAGCCAGAGCAGGCTGGCCAAAAACTGTCGAGACCACGAAAGCTAAATTTGGCGCGAACGCCGCATCCATTCAGAGGTGGACGCCGTTTTGCCTCGCCCGACGTTTGCGTGCTAAGGTCAACTCGTTCCAGTTAATACTCAGTTAGCGCAACAACAGGCGGAGCCGCCGGCGCTTGCAGACTACAATGCAGGCCAGAAGCGCACGACCGTCGGCCAATCAATGCCGCGAATGTCATTTTCGCGTGACTAAGCTCGTATGACCACGTTCGCAACGACCGCCCGCGCATGACCACCCGCTCTCGAATCATTATCACGGCCGCTCTGCTCTGTCATCTGCTTCTCGCCGCTCGGCTAGTTACCAGCCAGACGCCACCCCTCGCGGACGGCCGAAGTCCCATGCCTTCAGCCTCCGGCAGCCAGGTCGAAGAAGAGGCTACGATCCGCGCCGTCGAACAGGAAAAAACCGGCGTCATCTATCACTTGCGCGGCAAGGCTGAGATCGATTACCGGAGCTACATTCTGCGGGCCGACGAGATTACTTACAACTCCGACACCGGCAACAGCGATTTGCAGGGCCACGTCGTGCTGGATGGCGGTCCCTATGACGAGCACGTCGAGGCCACCCATGGGAGTTACAACGTCCAGACTGAGGTGGGGATTTTTTATGACGTGGTGGGAACGCTGGGATTCAAGGGGCGCCGCTCGCAGTATGTGCTGACGACGTCGAATCCGTTCGCGTTTACGGGAAAGATTGTGGAGAAACACGGGGCGACCCACTACCTGGTGAGGCAGGGAACGGTGACGACCTGCAACTTGCCGCATCCGAAGTGGCAGTTCAATGCGCAACAGATCACCGTGGACGTAGACGGCACGGCGAAGCTCCACGACAGCGCGTTCGACCTCATGGGAATCCCCGTTTTTTATTTTCCTTATGTGACGCATCCGGTACAGGACACCCGGCAGAGCGGCTTGCTGCTGCCCGGCCTGGGGAACTCATCGACCAAGGGCTACATTGTCGGAGACTCGTTCTACTGGGTGTTCAATCGAAGCACGGACCTGACGGCGGGCGCGGAATATTACTCGAAGCGCGGGTGGGCGCAGCAGGGCACCTTCCGGATGCGGCCGAGCGAGAGCTCGTACTTGTATTTTTCATACTCCGGCGTCGTTGACCGCGGCATTCTGATCGACGGAACGGTGCAGGACCAGGGCGGCGAGGACGCGCATTTTCAAGCCGATCACCCGTTCGGAACGGTGCGCGGAGTGGCCAACGTCGATTATCTGAGTTCGTTCGTCTACCGCATCGCGTTCACGGACGTGTATTCGCAGGCAATCGACTCGGAGGTGAAGTCGCAGATTTTTCTGTCGAATACCACCAACGGCTTTCACTTCGACGCGCTCGCCGAACGCTACCAGAACTTCGACGTATGCGTTCCGGAGACAGGGACGACCACGGGATGCACGGCGATCACCTCGACCGAGCTGATTCGGATCCTGCACACTCCCAGCCTGTTCATCAGCGGAGAAGAGCGCCAACTGGGCAACACGCCGCTGTACTGGTCATTCGAAAGCGCAGCCGAGGGACTGCAACGGAGGCAGCTGGGATTCCGGACAGCGGCGCTGGTGGGAAGGTTCGATCTGGCGCCCACGGTGGCGATGCCGCTGGAATGGCAGGGATGGTCGATTCGTCCGGCGGTAACGCTGCGCGATACAGCCTATACGCAGACTCTGGACACCTTCAACGACACGGCGCGGAACGACGTTTTAAATCGTAAGTCGCTGGAGGCATCGTTTGACTTGCAGGCGCCGGCGGTGGAGAAAGTTTTTGAGCATCCCTGGCTGCGGCGAAAGTGGAAGCACGTGATCGAACCGCGAATGCGTTATGACTACGTGACGGGCGTCAACAATTTTGCCGACGTCGTACGCTTTGACGCCACCGACGTGCTGAGCAATACGAACGCGATCGAATACGGAGTCGTGAACCGGATTTATGCGAAGCGGCTGGATCCGAATGCGGTGGACTGCAACGCGCAAGGGATGAGCACTCTGAATGTGGGCGGACCTCCGCAAGTGGGCTCGGTGCCCTGGGAGGCGCCGCGTCTTCCGGAGACGCAACCGTGCGCCACCGGGCCCCGCGAGATTTTGAGCTGGGAGATTGCGCAGAAATACTACTTCGATCCAAACTTTGGCGGGGCACTGGTTCCGGGCGTGCGCAACGTATTTACGAGCACGGCCGATTTTACCGGCATTGCGTTTTTGAACGAGCCGCGCCACTTTGCGCCGATCATTTCGCGCCTGCGGGTCGAGACCAGCCTGCGCACCAATACCGAGTGGGACGTCGACTACGACCCCAAGACTGGACAGATCAATGGCAGCACCGCGCTGGTGAACTATCATTACGGGGCATTCACGGTGGGTGGAGGCGATGCGTTCCTGCGCGTGCTCGACACCGCGCCAGGCAAGATTCTGACCAGTGAACAGAGCTTCCACCAGTTCCGTGTGCTGGCGGGATACGGGCAGCTCAACAAGCCCGGGCTGAGCGCCGCGGCCAGCTTTGGTTTTGACGCGAACGAGGGGAATCTGCAATACGCGACGGCGCAGACGAGCTATAACTGGGATTGCTGCGGCATGAGCCTGGAGTATCGGCGCTTTGCGCTCGGCGCGGTGAGAAACGAGAACGAATACCGCTTCTCGTTTACGCTCGCGAACGTGGCGAGCTTCGGCAACCTGAAGCGGCAGGAAAGACTCTACTAGAATGGAGACAGTGGAGATCAGTGCAAATATTGCCGAGCCAAACGCCGCCGAGAAAGCGTCGCGCCTGCGCGAGATCATAGCTTCGCGACCCGGTCTCGTTGTCGCGTACTCCGGAGGCGTCGACTCGGCATTTTTGGCTTGGACGGCGCACGAGGTCCTCGGAGAGCGCATGCAGGCGGTGATCGCCGATTCGGCGAGCCTGGCGCGAACGCATCTGGAAGACGCACTGGCTTTTGCGCACGAGCAGCGAATTCCGGTGGAGGTGGTTGAGACGAGGGAGCTGGAGAATCCCGCATACGCGCGCAATGATGCCATGCGTTGCTTTCACTGCAAAGATGAGTTGTTTACCGTGCTCGAAACATTTCGCGCGGCGCGCGGGTTTGCGGCCGTCGCCTATGGCGTGAACGCCGACGACGAGGGAGACTTTCGGCCAGGTCAGCAGGCCGCGCTTGCACATCATGTGCTGGCGCCGCTCCTCGAAGCTCGGCTCACAAAGCTCGAGATTCGCGAACTGGCTCGCGCGGCTGGACTGCGGGTGTGGGAGAAGCCGGCATCGGCGTGCCTTTCATCTCGGATGGAATATGGACGCGAGGTTACGCCGGAGGCTTTGCGCGTGATCGAGCGCGGCGAGGATGCGCTGCGCGAGCTGGGGTTCCGGCAGTTCCGCGTGCGCCATCATGGAGAAATTGTTCGCATCGAGATCGCGCGAGATGAAATGCCACGCGCCTTGAGCGAAGAGATGGCTCGTGAGTTCACAGGCATTTTTAAACAGTTAGGATTCAAGTTTGTCACGCTCGACCTCGAGGGGTTCCGGTCGGGGTCGATGAACCAGCTGTTGAGCGCGGACGATCTGGTTAGGGGAAGCGTTTTCCGTCACTGAAGCGCGGGCTACGATTTAACGCCATCCCCGTGGCTTTTCTATCTTCAGATGATTCACAGCTTGCCGGTCCTCGGCGTTCTCCCGCGAGCCATCGGCTGCGCTGCGCCGTGAGATAATCAAGCTGATTCCAGTCTGTTCAGGTGACTTTTTCTTATGATGGCTCGTCGTGCTTGTGTATTGCTGTTGGTGATTTGCATGGGCTGCTCGGCCCAAACGCCGTCCTCCGGCACCGCGCCCAGTAAGACTGCTCCGGCTGCGTCTTCGTCTTCCTCGCCGGCTTCTACTGCCGCGGGATCGACCGCGCCGTCCGCCGACGTGGCGCAGCAGATTGAGCGCCAGGTGCGCGCGCATTACTCGCTTCCGCCAGACGTATCGCTGTTGCTCAGTAACCTGCGGTCGAGCGAGTTTCCAAATTACGATGAGCTGACCATCACCTTTGTCTCCGCCGATAAGAAGCAGCCTTATGAATTCATGTTGTCGCGCGATCACAAGACGCTGCTGCGCGTCACGAAAATGGATCTGGGCAAAGATCCCTACGCCGAGACCATGAAGAAGATCGACACGAGCGGCCGGCCGACTCGCGGCAACAAGGACGCGAAAGTAGTGCTCGTCAACTACGACGACTTCGAATGCCCATTCTGCTCGCGCATGCACGCAACGCTGTTTCCGGAGATATTCAAAGAGTACGGCGATCGCGTCCTGATCATTTACAAGGACTATCCGCTGGAGGATCATCCGTGGGCTTTGCATGCGGCGATCGATGCGAATTGTCTCGCTGTGCAGTCGGTGGACGCGTATTGGGAATATGCGGATTATCTGCACGCCAACCAGCGCGCAGTTTCATCGCACGGTCGCGACGGCGAGAATGCGGAACTCGACCGGCTCGCGTCGCAGCAGGGATTGGTGCACAAAGTAGATGCTCAGAAGCTGCAGGCCTGCATCAAGGCGCAGGATGACAAGTCGGTGCGCGCCTCGCTCAAAGAAGGTGACGATCTTGGAGTGAGCGCGACTCCGGCATTGTTTGTGAATGGGCATAAGCTGGATGGCGCGGTGCCGATTGACGAGGTGCGGGAGACGATCGACCAGGCGCTGAAGGATGCCGGGGTGGCGCCGCCGGAACATAAGCCGGCAAGCGCGGATGCCAAGGCCCCTGCGCCCTCGAAGTAAGCTGCGAGTTGTGCGGAAGAGATAGGTTGGGATTTGCTGTCGTGATTGCGGAAACTTGGTTTGGCGTTTGGAGGCAGAATTGAAAATTCGCATGCAGCCGGGAATCTGGCGGGCCGGCCTCGGTGTCGTAAGTGCAGTTTTGTTGATTTCAATGTGGGCGTGCAACCGCGACAGTGTCGGCGGAGACGTGATGGCTTCCGTCAACGGACACAAAATTTATAAGAGCGAAGTCGACAAGTATTACGCGAACCAAACCGCGGGTTCGGATCAGCAGCCTACCGGCGAACAGGCCGTGAGCCTGCGGCTGAGCATTCTGAATGAACTGATTCAGACTGAAATTCTGATGCGGCGCGCCGAGAAACTGGGCTTGCTGGCGACCGACGAGGAAGTTGGCCGCAAACTCAACGAGATCAAGTCGCCGTATACGGCCGAGCAATTCAATAAACGGCTCGATGAAAAGAAGATTTCGCTCGAGGACTTCAAGCGCGACCTGCGGCGTTCGCTGACCCAAGATAAGGTATTCAACAAGGAAATCACCTCGCACATCAACATCACCGATCAGGACGTCGCCGCGTATTACAACGACCACAAGGCGGAGTTCAATCTGGTTGAGCCGCAGTACCACCTCGCGAAAATCATGGTGACCGGCATGGTGGGCGGCCAGGTGCGCAGCATGCAGAACAAGGCGCAGAATGACGCCGAGGCGCGCAAGAAGATCCAGATGATTGCGAATAACCTCGACAGCGGCGGCGACTTCGCCACGCTCGCGATGAGTAATTCAGAGGATCCCGAGACCGCCAACAATGGCGGCGATTTCGGAATGGTGCCGGAATCCGCGCTGAAGACCGTCGACCCGGCAACGCGCGACGCGGTGATGAAATTGAAGCCGGGCCAATACACGCCAATCATTCCCGTCACCAATCCGGCCAGCCATCAGACTTACGCTTACATGATCGTGAAAATGATTGCGAAGGAGCCGGCGGGACAGCGCGACTTGAATGATCCGCGGGTGCAGCAGGCGATCCGGCAGCAGCTGCGCGACCGCCGAGAGCAGTTGCTGAAAGCGGCGTATTACGAGAGCCTGCGCGACGACGCCAAAGTTACAAATTACTACGCGGACGAGATATTGAAGAATGCGGGCATGACGAAATAGCTTGCGGCGCGGCTGTCAGCCTATTGTGGTTAGCTTTTGGATTACACCCTTTCCAGCCCTTGGGTGCTCCGCAGTTTAGGAACTCTCCAGTTTTTTCGTCATCACTTCATTGACGAGCTGCGGATTGGCCTGACCTTTTGACGCCTTCATAATTTGACCAACGAAAAATCCGAGCATGGTTTTTTTCCCGGCGCGATACTGCTCGACCTGCTTGGGGTTCGCCGCAATCAACTCATCCGCGAGTTTCTCCAAAGCCGAGGTGTCTCGCGATTGCTCAGGACGTCCTTCCTCTTCATAGACCAGCGAGAAATCTCTGCCGCGTTCAAAGCTCAAATCGTAGAGATCCTTCAGCATCTTTCCCGAAATCGTTCCCGCTTCCACCAGATCGGCCGAGGCTGCAACTCCAGCCATCGAAATCGGAGACTGCTCAAGTTCAAGCGAGTGCGCCTTCAACCGCCCCATCAGCTCGCTCTGCACCAGGTTCGCCACCCGCTTCGGATTCTTCGCCGCTCGCGCTGCGGACTCGAACTGATCGGCTAACTCGCGGCTTGAAGTCAGCGCCGAAGCGTCTCCCGCGGTGATTGCGTAATCTTTGATCATGCGCAAGCGGCGCGCTTCGGGAAGCTCGGGCAGCGCCGCGCGAATTTGCGCCTGCCATTTTTCATCGACCACCAGCGGCAGCAGATCGGGCTCGGGAAAATAGCGGTAATCATGCGCCTGCTCTTTGGAGCGCATGCTGTAAGTGCGGCCTTCGTGCGCGTTGTAAAGCCGGGTCTCCTGCATAATTCGCTCGCCCGATTCGATGACGCTGATATGGCGCTCGATTTCGTACTCGAGCGCCTGCCGGATAAAGCGGAAGGAGTTGACGTTCTTGACTTCGGACTTCGTACCGAGCTCCCGGTGTCCGCGCGGCCGCACGCTGACATTAGCGTCGCAGCGCAGCGAGCCTTCTTCCATGTTGCAATCGCTGACGCCGGTGTAAAGAATGATTTCTTTAAGCTGCGTCAAGAATTGGTAAGCCTCTTCGGGCGAGCGCAGATCGGGCTCGCTCACAATTTCCGCCAGTGGCACGCCAGTGCGGTTGAGGTCGATTGCGGTTTTAGTCGCAGCGTCCGGAAAGCCCTCGTGCAGGCTCTTGCCGGCATCTTCTTCGAGGTGCAGGCGGGTGATTCCGATTTTCTTTCGCGCCCCGTTGACATCGATCTCGATGAATCCATGTTCGGCGAGCGGCCGGTCGTATTGCGAAATCTGGTATCCCTTGGGCAGGTCGGGATAAAAATAATTCTTACGCGCGAAGATCGATGTTTCGTTAACGCGGCAGTTCAGCGCCATCGCGGCCAATGCAGCGAATTCGACGGCTTTGCGGTTGAGCACTGGCAACGCGCCGGGCAATCCAAGGCAGACGGGGCAGACGTTGGTATTCGGCGGATCGCCGAAGTGAGTCGAGCAGGAACAGAAAATCTTGGACGCAGTCAGCAGCTGAACGTGGACTTCGAGCCCGATGACCGGCTCATATTTTGCGAGGAGATCCCCAGAGAGGGCTGCAGTAGCCGCCATAGAAGAAGATTATTTCACTTTTTCTCCTGGGTCGCGCTTGGCGGCGCGCTCAGATATTTTTCCAGTGGAATTTCAAAATACATCAGGTCATTGCCCTTCGCGTCGCGCACCTCGGTGAGATAAAAGTTGGCGCCGGCCAGCGCGTTCGAAACGTCAGAGACATCAAAGAAGAAAAATCCGCGGGCGGTGGAATGCGGTTCAACGGCGCGGGCTTCAAACTGGGAGCGATCGATTTCGTCCATCGTCTTCTGGCTAACTGCGCCTTTCACTTTTTTGCTGCCGGGCAGTGGAAGCGGGATCGGCTTGGCGCCGGTTGCGCTGCGCGAGGGGTGAGACAGGCGGCGCACGATATCCTCAACACTCTCGGGCGACAGCTTGCTGTGATTGATGGTCACGAGTTCGGCCTTCATATCGGTGAGGGCGATCGGCTGGTTGCTGTCATTGGTGACGACGAAGAAAACGGGCATGAGGCCGTAGTTGCGGTAGTTGACGGTGAAGACCGAGGCTTTGTACTCGACGTCATAGGGATCGACGGCAATGGTAACTTTTTCCATCGGGTGTTCGTCGTGGGCGGGATAGGTGCGTGCAGCCTGCGCCTCGGGCATAACGAAATCCTTCGCGGCGAACGCGCTCAAGCTGCAGAAACAGAACAGTGCGAGCGCGAAGGTAGGAGAATGCAGACGGGCCATCGTCAAGCGGGGGCGAAGCAATTTTCGCATACGTGGATTATAGGATGCGCCGCGCACCCCGGGAATCGCCTTGCCAAACTGACTTACCGCCGACGTTACCGCGAACCTGCGATCGCTCACCGACAGTTAGAATGGGACTTCATTCATGTACGCGCTCTACAGTGCGCTGCTCGCGATATTTCTACTCTTGACGCTGCCTTACTGGCTGCTGCAAATGTTGCGCCACGGAAAGTATCGGACCGGTTTGCGCCAGAGGCTCGGAGCGGTCCCGCCGCATCTCTTAAAACTCGGCGGTGAGCGCACTATCTGGGTACATGCCGTATCCGTGGGTGAGGTAATCGCTGCCAGCGCGGTGGTTGAAGCGCTACGCGCGGAATTCCCGTCGCATCGCGTGTTGGTATCAACGACCACAAGCACGGGCCAGAGACTGGCGGCAAAGAAGTTTGGCGACGACAGCGTTTTTTATTTCCCATTAGACTTCGCATCCTCCATGCGTCCTTATTTTGAAGCGTTGCGTCCGCGGCTTTGCGTGATTGCGGAGACCGAATTCTGGCCGAACTTTCTGCGACTGGCTAAGCGCAGCGGCGCACGCGTTGCCGTCATCAACTGCCGAATTTCAGACCGCTCACTTCCCGGCTACCGGCGGCTGCGCTTCTGGCTTCCGAAAGTGCTTTCAAATGTCGATCTCTTTTTGGCCCAGACCGAGGAAGACCGCCGGCGCCTGGTGGAGATTGGCGCGTCTCCGGCAAGAGCCCAAGTCGCAGGGAATTTAAAGTTTGACGTGGCCGCGCCACCGATGCCGTCAGTAGCGGCGAGCCTCCGCGCAAGGTTCGATGAGTGGGGCGCGGGGCCAATTCTGGTTTGCGGCAGCACGCTCGACGAAGAGGAGGGCTTGCTGCTCTCGGCATTCCGCAACATTCTGGCGACGCATCCGAAGGCGGTAATGATTCTTGCGCCGCGGCACCCGGAGCGTTTTGACGAAGTCGCGACGCTGGTTGATCAGCTCGGCTTTCGCGTGTGGCGGCGTTCATTGTGGAGCGGCGAGCCGTTGACGGGCGGCGTGCTGGTGCTGGACAGCATTGGAGAATTGGCGGCGCTCTATTCGCTGGCGACGGTTGCGTTTGTGGGCGGAAGCCTGGTGCCGCGAGGCGGACACAACATCCTGGAGCCCGCCATGTACGGCGTGCCGATTGTCACCGGCAACCACTACGAGAATTTTCGCGACATCGTTAACTTCTTTTTGAGCATGAACGCGGTGCGCGTGGTTGGAATGGCAGAGCTGGCGCTGGTTTTCATGGAGCTGATTGCGAACGGTGAGGAGCGGGCGAAGTTGGGGCGCAATGCGCTGGCTGCGCTCGATTCACAACGCGGTGCGACGCTACAAACGGTTCGGGCGCTCAAGAAGCTGATGGAAGAAACGGGCGAGAAGCGTGATGCGGAGAAAGCCGCGCGATGAATCCGCTGACGGCAATTTACGCGGCGGCGAGCGGCGTGCGAAACGGCTTGTACGATCACGGTCTGCTGCGCTCGCATCGGCTGACAAGACCGGTTGTGAGTGTGGGAAATTTGTCGGCTGGCGGCGCTGGCAAGACGCCATTCGTAATCGCGCTCGGCGAGTTGCTGAAGTCGCGCGGTATTTCGTTTGACATTCTCTCGCGTGGGTATCGCAGAAAAACGCGCGGCGTGCTGGTGGTTGAGACCGAAGGGAGCGCGGCCGATTTCGGCGACGAACCGCTGCTGATTTCGAGACGACTGGGTGTTCCCGTGATTGTGGGAGAGAGCCGATATGAAGCGGGACGGCTCGCGGAAGCGACATTCGACACGCGCATTCATATTCTGGACGACGGATTTCAGCATCGCGCGCTCGCTCGCGACTTCGATATCGTGCTGCTGACCGGAGACGAATTCAAAGACCATCTGCTGCCCTCGGGACGGTTGCGGGAGCCGGTTTCAGCTCTGAGACGCGCCGACGCCGTCGTGTTGCCGGCGGACGTGGCCGCTGATCATTCGTCCCTGCACGGCAGACCGGTGTGGCGAGTCAAGCGGCAAATCGCTATCGCCCAGGCGCCGCCTTCGCCCGTGGTATTTTGCGGAATTGCGCGACCCCGGCAGTTTTTTTCGCAAGTGTGCGCACTCGGTATCGTGCCTGCGGCCGAGGTCGTATTCCGCGACCATCAAGGTTACCGGCGAAGCGACATCGCGCGCTTGCTTGACGCGAAGGCGAAATCAGGGGCGTGTGGATTTGTGACCACCGAAAAAGATGGCATCAATCTGGGACCGCTCGCGGAACAATTGCACCCGTTAGCTTTTGCCGTGTTGAAAGTCACCCTCGATAATGCAGATGACGCGGTGGATACCATTCTTGCGCGAATCGGGAGGTGAAGGCCCGGCTCGTGAGAGAATCTTCAGTTGCGGGAAACCGGCAGCGATGATCTTCGGGCTGCGTTATTTTGCATTGCGGAATCCCGGTCAACAACTCGGCCCCGAACTTCAAACGGAATTCATGACAAAGCACGCTAAAGAAAACGACCGGCTGCGAAAGATTGTCGAATCTTTCCCGAAAGTCACGGTGACGGTGCTCGCGGACCTGGTCGCCGATGAGTTCGTGTTCGGCGAGATCTCGCGCGTATCGCGCGAAGCGCCCGTGCTGATTCTGAAGCACCGCGACCGCAAGGTGGTGCCGGGCGGAGGCGCGAACGCAATCTGCAACCTGGCCGACCTGGGCGTGGACGTTCTGCCGGTCGGAATCGTGGGCACGGACGAGGCCGGAAAGATGCTGCTGCGCGCCTTCCGGCACAAGGGCATTCCGGTGAGCGGAGTCTTGAAAGATAAGAGCTATCCAACGGTTACGAAAACGCGCATCCTCGCTGGTTTTGCGCACACTGCGGGTCAGCAGGTGGTGCGGCTCGATAGCGAGCCGCCGGAGGGTCCGAATTCGCATTTGCGGCGAGAGCTGGTGCTGGCTGCGCGCGAATATGCGCGCGCCTCGGATGCGCTGCTGATTTCCGATTATGGATATGGAGCGGCGACGCCGGCGCTGTTGAACGCGATCCGCGAGAAACGCGGGGTCGATAGAGTTCCGGTGATGTTGGACTCCCGGCACCGCATGCTGCAGTTTACGGGGATCACGGCGGCGACGCCGAACGAGTCCGAGGTGGAGGAAGCGCTCGGCATCCGGATCGGTGATGATTGGGACAGGTTGCTGGCGGCCGGTGACCAGGTTGCGGGCGAGATGAAGCTTGAGTCGCTGCTTATCACCCGCGGCAAGGATGGCATGGTCGCGTTCTCGCGGCGTCATAAACCGGTCGACATTCCAATTTACGGCAGCGACGAAGTAGCCGACGTGACGGGCGCGGGTGACACTGTAATCGCCACCTTCGCGGCGGCGCTCGCGGCGGGCGCCACGTCCGAAGAAGCGGCGTACCTGGCGAACTATGCCGGCGGCATCGTCGTGATGAAGCGCGGCACGGCCACCGTGAGCCAGCAGGAATTGCTGGAGGCGATTGGGAAAGCGGCGCCCGTGGCGCGCGAGCATTGACGGCAGCTTTCAGCTCACTCATCTGCTTTCAGTTCTGCGAACCTGACGTGGGCGGAACGCAGCGAGAGCATTCGAGCTTCAGGTTTTGTTCATCATTGAGTCAATCAGCCATTGAGTAAATCAAAGCATTCGAAGATTGTTTCGCGCGCGGAACTTCGCCGGCGTGTGCTGGCTTGGCGCCGCGCGGGCGAGCGAATCACGCTGGCGAATGGATGCTTCGATGTGGTGCATGTGGGGCACATTCGTTATCTGCGCGGGGCGCGGGAACTCGGCGGAAAACTGGTTGTCGCCGTGAATAGCGATGGCTCGGTGCGCGCGCTGAAAGGACCGGGCCGCCCGGTGATGCCGGCGGAAGAGCGCGCCGAAATTCTTGCGGCGCTCGCGGATGTGGATGCGGTCGTCATTTTTGCAGAGAAGGATGTGCGGACGATCATTCGAGAGATTCGTCCTGATTTTCACGCGAAGGGGACCGACTACACGGCTCAGAGCGTGCCCGAACGCGATGAAGTCGCAGCCTGTGGCGGCCGGGTCGCGATTGTCGGCGATCCGAAGAATCACTCAGCCACGGAAATTATCCGCTCACGGATGGCGCCGAAAAAACGCGCGAGGCGCGCGCGATGAGCGGCTTATCGCCGGAACCGGCAGCCGCTTCGAGCCTTCGAAGTCTGCTGGTGGTTCGGCTGAGCGCCATGGGCGACATTATTCACACGCTGCCCGCGGTGGCCGCTCTGCGCCAGGCTTTTCCGCGGGTCACGCTGGGCTGGCTCGTCGAAGAACGCTGGGTGGAGCTGCTCTGCACATTGCGTTATCCGCGATCGGGACGCCGGTCGCCGGAACGTCCGTTGGTCGATCGCGTTCACACCGTGAACATGGGGCAATTCCGGCGCTCGCCGTTTTCGTTCAATACCTGGCAACAGGTGGCAGTTGGCCTGAGCGAATTACGGGGCGTTGAATATGACGCAGCCGTCGATTTTCAGGGCGCAGTGCGTTCGGCGTTACTGGCGCGCTGGTCGGGCGCTCCGGTTTTATATGGCGATGCGCATCCGCGCGAAAATGCCGCCAGCATGTTTTATACGCGGCGCATCGAGACCAGCGGCAAGCATGTTGTAGAGCAGGCGCTGGATTTGGCACAGGCTGTGATCGAGCGGGCGCCGAGATCGGGTGAGTTTTCGCAGGCGGGTGCGGCGCGCGACGAGCATCGGCGAGCGGCCGGGGACGTGGACTTTCCTTTGGATTCGGATGCCGAGAAGAAACTTGTCGGCCTTACCGCCGATGCGAGATTCGCAATTTTGAATCCGGGAGCCGGTTGGGGAGCGAAGCAGTGGCCGACGGAGAGGTATGGAGCAGTTGCAAAGGAACTGATGCGCGATGGAATGCGCTCGCTCATAAATTTTGGCCCCGGCGAAGAAGAACTCGCCAGCGCGGTTGAGGCGGCGAGCGGAGGCGCGGCGCAGAAGATCTCGTGCTCGATTGCCGAATTGGTTTCACTGTCGCGCCGCGCGAGCCTGTTGATCGGCGGTGACACCGGCCCTCTGCATCTGACGGCGGCGCTCAAGATTCCTGTGGTGGCGATTTTCGGCCCGACGAATCCGGCGCGCAACGGGCCATTTGGGACGCGCGCAATTGTTTTGCGGAGCGCGAGCAGCCTGACAGACCACTCGCGATATCCGGAACCCGAACAAGGCCTGCTTGAGATCACGGTGGAGGAAGTCGTGGCCGCCGCGCGAAAGCTTTTGCGAGAGTGTGCTTGAGCGAAGCTCCCCAATCGACAACGCCAGCGCCGTTGACGTGGGCGCGCATTGCGAGGCGAATCCGCATCCCGCTGGGATTTTTGTCGGCGGCATTCTTTGTGTGGCTGGCCCGGCCAACTCGAACGTCTCTGTTGGCGGGCGCACTGGTGATGCTTCCGGGCCTGGTTTTGCGCGGGCTGGCATCCGGGCACGTGCAAAAAGACAAGCAGCTCACCACCAGCGGCCCTTACGCTTACACGCGCAATCCGCTTTACCTTGGGTCGCTGCTGCTGGCCGCGGGCTTCGCCATCGCGGCGCGCAGCTGGTGGGTTGTCGTCATCATGCTCCTGACGCTCATCGTTATTTATGTGCCCGTGGTGGCCGCCGAGGAGCGTTACCTGCGCGGCGCTTTTCCGGAATACGACGACTACGCGCGTCACGTGCCACGGCTCTTTCCGCGCCTCACGCGGTATGGCGGTTCGCAGGGCGCCTACTCCCGTGAACGCTACTGGAAGCACCACGAATACGAAGCAAGCATCGGCTGTGTTGTGGTGCTGGCCATCCTTATCGTGAAGCTCGCCATCAGTTAGTGTAGTAGTCTGCAATTGGCATTTTGGTGCAGAGCACAGCCGCTGACATCGCCAACAGCATAGGCAACCGGACCGAATCTTGCTGACCTTCGCCCGCTTAAACCGCGCGTTGTGTGCCGTTACTCTGGGCGCACTGCTCTCTTTGCTTGCAGGTGTTTTATATGGCCATCAAATGGCCACGATCGGTCCTGCAACCGCTGAGATCACGCCTCCCCGCCCCAATTACCCTTTCCCGGACGGGCAAGGCTATGTCTATTCGGCGGAGTGGCACATGATCACCGCGGGCGCGGGCCTTGTGAAGATGGAAACGGTTGGCGGTGAGCGCAAGGTGATCGCATCCGCCGAATCGCAGGGGGCGGTCAACGTAATCTTCCCGGTGCACGACCGTTTTGAAGCGCACTTCGATCCGCGAACGTTCTGCTCCGTCTCCATTTTGAAGCACAGTGAAGAAGGGTCGCGCAAGCGCGAGACTTCGATCCACTTCGATTACTCGCGCAAGAAAAGCGTGCTCGACGAGAAAAATCTTAAGACGGGCGAAACCAAGCACGTTGAAAACGACATGCCCGGATGCGCAACCGATGTGATCACCGGGTTTTATTACCTGCAATCGCTGCCCCTGCAGCTCGGCGCCAGGTACGAGTTTCCCATCAGCGATGGCAAGACGACGGTGGTGCGCGCCGACGTCGAAAAGCGCGAGCAGATCAAGGTTCCGGCAGGCACCTTTACGGCAGTGCTGGTCACGGCCGTAGCGACGTCGGGGCCGCTGCAATCGAAAGGCAAAGTCTGGGTGTGGTACTCGGACGACGCAAATCACACCCCGGTGCAGATGCGGGCCAAGTTGGGGTGGGGTACGCTGCTATTCCGGCTGCAGAGGATAGAGAAATAGAGGTCGTCACATCGCGGCTTGGCGGCGCTCAGGGAGTTGGGATTTTCGTATTCGCGAAATAAAGCCGCAGCCGGGCGGTTGACTTTGGCCGGGGGGTTCGCTATGGTAAGCGCATGTTGAGAGCTGTTCACCACCACCATCATCACGCGCACAGCGCGTCGGCGGCGGTGTTTGCTGAGCTAGCG
>JBAWAI010000417.1:0-5854 GCA_049589215.1 Terriglobales bacterium
ATCCGTATTAGGCTGGGTCTTCGTTCCAACCGCCATCAACTATGCCGATGGCACAAAGTGGCGCCCCAAAAACAACGGCGAGTGCTTCAAGGCCTTCTGGCGCGACAAGGACCACCCGGAGATTCCAGCCTTACCGCCGCGCCAGGACGAGATGAATCCCGACTAGCAAGTCTCCGACAGTTTGCGGAAAATTCGAAGTTGCTCTTGCTTCATGTCGCATTGCCTTTGGGTGGCGCATCGCTTCAGCGCTGCGATAACTGGATTGTCAGCGACAGCTTTAGCCGCTGAGGGGCGAGGCTCGCGCCCTCAACGCACCCCGCTAACCTTAATCACCGTCCCACACCCCGGATTCGGCGCACAATCCTTTAGATCTCCACCTTGATTTGTCGTCATATAAACGTCGCCGACGGAATCGACCATCACACCACCCAGCGGATTCTCCCCAAACTTCTTGCCGGTCAGCGCGAAGTTGTAGAGCACATTCTCAGTCCACCCACCACCGTTCGGAATCAACTGAAACACCGCTCCCGAATCACTCTCGCCCCCTTGGTAAGCTGCCCCATATAAATTGCCCGAGCCATCGAACGCCACGTTCCCCGACGGCTGCAACCCGTCGATTCCATCGAAGTTATATTCCTCGTCAAACGTCCATCGACCCGACTCCGGGGTGCCCGACTCCTGGGTAAACGAAAAGACTATGCCCGCATTATTTGTCCCGCCATAGGTCGTCGTCCCCCACAGCGTCCCGGCACTATCCAACGTCAAACCTCCGCGCACCAGCGCTCCATTATTTTGATTGAAATCAACCAGCGTCTTATAGCCCCAATGTTTTCCTTTCGAGGGGCGCACCAACTCGAAGACCGTGCCGCAACCATAGCCGTTGCAGGCGAGGTTATCTCCGCCCTCATAGGTCGTGCCATACAAATTGCCCGCCGCATCCATCACCAGCCCGGCCCGTGGCTCTGCGCCCTGGCCGAACGCGTCCGAAAGTTTGTGAATCACGCGCTCCTTCCACGCACCGCCGCTCACGGGCGACAACTCGTAAATCGTTCCGCAGCCCTTCGCGGGAGGACATCCAATATGCGGCCGCCCGCCGATCGACGTGGTCCCATAAAGATTTCCCGCCCCGTCAAATACCACGTCGCCGAACGGGAGCGCGCCGTCGTTTCCTCCCTGAAAGCTGTACAGAACTTTTTCATTCCAAGGCTTCCCCAAATCGGCAGGAGTTGGCGGGCTCAGCTCCGCGACCGCCCCAAGTCCATCCGCGCCGCCTCCCGATGCCGTCACATAAGCATTCCCCGCCGCGTCGAATACCACCTCGCCCAGCGGATATCCACCATCGGCCGCCCCTGTAAACGTATAGAGCAAGGAAAAATGCCACTTGCCACCCGCCTTCGGAGAAAGTTCAAACACCGTGCCCGCCCCAAAAGCCCCGCCGATCTGTGTCGTGCCATAAAAATTCCCGGCAGCATCTTCCGAAAGATTCCCATCCGGATACGAGCCATCGCTCCCGCCCGAGAACGTGTGCAGTAATGTCACCTCCTGCGCAGCAGACACCTGCGAGACAAGCGACAACACACTCGCCATCGCCATCGCGAAGGCAAGCACGAAACGACTGCAACGAACAATGTTCAGTCTGATCTTTTCCCCACCCCTGTTTTTCATGAAGCCGAGTCCCCCGAACGAATCTATCCCAGCGCGACGCCAAAAATGTCACAAATCCGTTAAAAGAGCGGAACCCTTCCGGAATCGAGTCGCTCGAACAGCCGAGCCTCACTTTCCCCGGTTGCCTCAGACGTTGAACGCAAAAAAGCCGCCCAATACGCAGGCGGCCAGCAACTAACTCCAATAGAATCTGGATGTTAAATTTAAGTCTTTATTTGTAAGTAGCTTGCAAGGAGACAGAGGGAGGTACCCTCCGACTTGGTGAAATCAGGCCACATCCCTCCGGGGCGGGGCTCCCATCACTTGCTCGCCGAAGAATTCACCGTCACGGATCGCGCTTCATAATGAGTTCCGTTGAAGCGAGCTTCCACCATAATGTCAGCACCCTCCTGGATCTTCCGCGCCAGTTCGTGATCGTTCGAATCGACGTAAACTTCGTAACTCTTGTTGTCGCGGGGATCGACGATCACAACCAATCCTCGATGCAGATCCAGAAATGTCACCTGTCCTGAAAAATAGAAAGTGGCTCCCGGCAAAGCAAGGATCGAAACTTCGCTCACCATCGGCTGATTATTTGTCTGCCGATTATTCCCCTGACGATCCCCCGAAGGAACGAACGCTATCGTCACCAGCGTTCCTGGCTGAAGGTCAGCTGGAGTTGCGGACTGATCACCCCGCACAATCGTCGCTCCAGCCATCAGGTGCATCTTCACTGGTCGCGGAGAAAGAGTATCGCGCAGAATCAGTTGCCTGCTGCTCGCATCGTAGTCCACGATCTGTCCATTGCCTTGACCGGTAGCAACCGAAAGCACGCGGATGTTGCGCGCGAATATGTCTTTGCCATCGAGCGTAGTGTCGACGTAAGCTCGCTCTCCATCTTTCAGGTCATCCAGCGAAGCAGGTTGATCGGCGCTGAAGACGTGAGTGCGATCGTCGAACAGAACCGTCATGTGTCCACCGCCAAAGATGTCGAGAACAATGCGATCGCGAACGTGATCGACGGAGCGAATCTTGCCGCCCATCAGAGTCGTCTTCCCTTTCGGCTGCGGCGGAAGATCGGGCACTGCCTGCGCATGCTGGTTGTTCAGCGCAACATTATTCGGCGCGACCGGACTCGGACTGATCGTTGTATCGCGAGTCGACGCGTCGCTAGTCGACATATCGCCAGTCGATCCGTCCCTCGCCAAAAGCGGTGTCGAGGCGGCAATTTGCGCCCAACCGCAACTCACCGACACAACCGTTGCAAAGACGAGACCAAAGCCGGTAGAGCGCAGATTCCGAAGCAAGAGCCCTCCACGGGAACGAAGCCCCATCTGGGATCAATTTCCCGAGCACTCTTTGGATGCTTTCTGCCGACAGATGGTAGTCCAGTAAAAACCCCGGGAATGGGCAGCATTCAGGCCTCCTAGGGCATCCAAGATGAGCCAGATAAGGCCAAGGTCCAAGCCGGAGATTCTATGGGGAATATTGCTTTGGGAATTCGGAAGAGCAAGCGCGGCGCCCGCACAACAATGGTCGCGGTTGCTGCGTTAGCCGCTGCGTTCGCGCCGCTTCTGCACGCAGGAGACATCAAGATCACGATCCCGAAGCGCAGCGAGTTGACGCCGGTCCAGCGCCTCAATCGCGAGGGTGTGGAAGCCATCAATAAGCGCCACTTCAACAAGGCCAAAGAGCTCTTCTACAAGGCCTATCTGTTCGATCCCGGAGATCCGTTCACGCTCAATAATCTCGGATACGTGGCGGAACTCGAAGGCCAGGTCGAACGCGCGCAGACCTTCTATGCCATGGCTTCCGCGGAGTCTACCGAAGCGCGAATCGACCGCGCGAGCACCAAAGAACTGAAAGGTGAGTCGCTACAAAGTGCCATCGGAACGGTTCACGACATTCCCATGCAGGTAAATCGCGCGAATGTCCAAGCTGTCGGATTGCTCTCGCAAGGCCGCGTGCGTGAAGCGGACACGCTGCTCCAGCAAACGCTGGCGCTCGATCCGAAGAATCCATTCACTCTGAACAATCTCGGAGTCGCCCGCGAATCGCAGGGCGAATACGGTGAGGCGCTGAAGTACTACAATGCCGCAGCCAACGCGCACGTCGAAGAGCCGGTGATTGTCACGATGAATGGAGCATGGCGCGGAAAACCCGTCAGTGACATGGCTCGCTCGAGTGGAGATCGACTGCGCAAGCACATGAAGGATCTGGAGAGCGATCAGGCGCAAGTCACATTACTCAATCTGCGCGGCGTCTCAGCCGCCAATCGCAACGATTGGCGAGCGGCTGAGGACTATTTCTCGCAGGCCTATCGCCTTGGGCCCGACAATGCATTCTCCTTGAATAACCAGGGATTCATGGCAGAGCGCAATGGCGATCTCGAAAGCGCGGAAGACTTCTATCGGCAGGCGCGCGAAGCCGGAGGATCGAACGATCGCGTTGGCATCGCCACTCGTCCAGTGGTGGAAGGACAAAAGTTGTCATCCGTCGCCGACTCGAGTGAAGGTAAGGTCTCAAGCGCGGTTGAAGTCCGCAGCGATGCGAGGCATCGCATCGGCGGTCCCGTCGAACTGAAACGCCGCGATGGCAGCACGGTAGATTCGGCTCCGTCTTCGCCCACAACTTCACCGGCAAGTCCGAGCACGATGCCGAACCCGCCGCAGCCTGACACTCCGCAACAATAGCTTTCGGGTTCTCGTCTTACCGCATCGACTATCGAAAGACTCGGCGGACATCTCCGCCTCGAAACCTATTGCCCAGGTCATCTTCTCTCCCAATAAGTTTTTTCAACAATAGTCTTCGCATACGTGTCGGTCGGATGCGCGACACATTAAAACACGAAAGTAGGGAACCAATGGAGCAATTGCGTCAATACCGTAACTACTGTATTTTGCACACTAAGTTGTTGCAAGAATGCAAGCGCCCACAATGTATTCGCTCCCCATCAAGGGCGGAAGACAGTAAGGGCCCTGGAGACAAACTTGAAAGTGTCCCTCTTAGTCGCGGGTCGCCCATTCAGGGGCAATTCGAAGCCTACCCGTAAACCTCTGCTCCACTCGATCCTTCCGTCTCTTGTACTTACTTTCCTCTATGTAGTATGTGCTACGCTCGCGAGCGCACAAGTTACTTCCATTTCTATCCAGTCCCCCGGACTTTCGACGAGCGCTACCATGAATGTAATGTCACCCTTGCATGTTAGCGCTACTGCGGAGGACCTCAATCCGATCACCGGCTATGTTGTCTATGTCGACGGCGTGAACGTCTATCGCAATTTCAGCTCTACGGTGGACACATGGATCATGCTTCCTGCCGGCTCGCACAAGCTCTTCGTGAAGGCCTGGGATGCCCACACCGATCTCGCGACGGCCACTTATGAGATCGATGTGACGGGCTTTGCGCCGCCCACGCCTCCGGTCGGTGCGGAGCGAACCAGTGGAATCGACGGCGACACTTGGACGCTCGACAATAACCCTGATGTGGGCGGAAAGTGCAATACAGGCAGCCTGGGCTCGTACGTCAACAGCTCGGACCCCAACACTGAGAACGCTCCCGGAGCCGGACAGCACTTCGTCATGAACGGGACATGCCAGTACGATGACAGCCTCTTCTACTGGAAGTCGACAGACCCTCAGTCGCTCGAGAGCGCGACCAATTATTTGTGGGAGTTCTGGTTCTACATTCCGAACACGACGCAATCGAACACAGTGCAGGCGATGGAGTTTGACCTCTTCCAGACCGTCCCCATGAGCGACGGCATGCACGAGTTCATGTTCGGCACGCAATGCGACTACGCAAAGAATGCATGGGATTTCTGGCTGCCGAACGGTTCCCGGTTGACATGGGTCACCTCTGCTGTGTCACCGTGCCGTTTCGCGACCGGCACGTGGCACCACGCTCAGTACTTCTTCCAGCGCGTGACGTCAGCCGGATACCAGGAAATTCCCTTGACCTTCAGCCCTTCGACCGACACGAACAGTCACCTTCGGTTTGGAACGCTGACGGTCGATGGACAGACCGTGTATCTCGGCGGGCTGTCGTGGTCGACGATTCCGCAACCGGCCTGGGCAGCGGTCGCAGGCGTACAGCATCAATTAGACACTTCAGTTGCGGGCGCGCTAATCGAGCAGTATTCGAATCGTGAATCACTAACAACGTGGTAGCCGACTAGGCTACGTGCGAAATTCATGGAGATGCGCGACAG
>JBAWAI010000418.1:0-3608 GCA_049589215.1 Terriglobales bacterium
GTTTGTCGTTACTAATCCGACGGACGAATCGAATAGTTCACGGTTTGCCGGCATCTGGAAGCAGTTCGGGGGTTGACAACACGGGCGCATCGGGTTTATGGTCTGAGTTAGTTAAATAACTAACTCTTCCGAATCGGCGAATATGCAAACGGCACAACCGGATAAGCGAACGCGGCTGATTGAGACTGCAACGAAGCTGGCGTATGGACGCGGTTTCCGAGAGACGAGTCTGGCGGACATCGCCAAGGCGGCGCGCGTGCCGGTAGGCAACGTCTACTACTACTTCAAAACCAAGGAAGAACTCGCCGAAGCCGTGGTGGCGCGGCGCCTCGAAGAGTTTCGCGCAGACCGGGCGGAGTGGGACCGCTTGAGTTCTCCGAAGGAGCGGCTGTTAGCTTTCGTAGGTAGCGTCCAAGCGAACCGGGAGCAACTTGCGCGCGGAGGATGCGCTCTTGGCGGACTGTGCACGGACTTGCACAAGGAGGGCGGCGCTCTCGCGAAGAGATCCGCGGCGCTGTTCAATGAGCCCATGCGTTGGCTTGAGGAGCAGTTCCGGGACATGGGCCATGAAAAGGATTCACGAGAACTCGCGGTCCATTTGTTCTCTGCCTTTCAGGGCATGGCGGCTGTTGCGCTCGGCACCAACGACCGCGAGGTGGTGGTGATGGAGGCAAAGAGGCTTAAACACTGGATCGGGACCTTGTGACACGCAATCATCGAGCAACCAGGGAAGATCGGCACTTCACCGTGAAGACGCTGCAGGGAAAGGTCGCGCTCCACGACCCTACATCGCCAATCCCGACCTGGTCGAGCGGGTCGGGGCCACGCGGCGATTTCGACTATCCGGCTATCCATTCAATAGTGTCCGAAGTGCTCGGAAGTTGGGCGTCTTTTATGCGGGGTATTCAATTATGAAACTCACGAACAATACGATTTTGATCACAGGCGGTGGCAGCGGCATCGGTTACGAACTCACCAAACAACTCACGGCACTTGGTAACACGATTCTTATCACGGGCCGCGATCAAGCTAAGATGGACCGGGCGAAAGCGGCCTTTCCACAAATTCACACCTTTCGAAGCGACGTTTCCGATCCGAAAGCGATCGGCACTCTTTACGAACAGGTCACCAAACAATTCCCCGAGCTCAACATTTTGATCAACAACGCCGGCATCATGCGTAAGATCAATGTTCACGACAAAGCTGGAAGCCTCGAAGACATCACTCGCGAGATTGAAATCAATTTGAGCGGGCCGATTCGCATGGTGAAACAATTCTTGCCGCATTTGAAAACAAAATCAGAGGCCGCGATCATGAACGTTTCCTCGGGATTGGCATTTGTCCCATTGCCCATTTCACCGGTTTATTGCGCCACCAAGGCCGGTCTGCATTCGTTCACCGAGTCTCTTCGTGTGCAACTGAAAAACACCAAAGTGAAGGTATTTGAGCTAGCACCGCCGGCGACACAAACCGAACTCTTGGATGACTTTAATTCTGAGGACATGAAAGGCGTTTCTATCATGAAAGTGGAAGACATGGTTAAAGTCGCCGTCAAAGGAATGCAAGCCGATCGATTTGAAATACGTCCAGGGCAGGCGAATCAGCTCAAAATGATGAGTCGCGTTGCGCCAGGATTTATTTTGAAACAAATGAGCCGATCGGTCGATCGCATGCTCGGCACACACAATTAATTCAAAGCTTGTTAGACGCCAGCGGCCTGAAACCGGTGGCCCACACGGCGAAGCCTGAAAGGTAGGCTCATAGACCTCGCATCGACATTAGTTAGTCAACTGACACACACTCGGGTAGCGCAGCGATCGAATGACCAACAAGCTCTAAGCAGGCGGAATGGAGTTTTTATGAAACTTATTTTGATTGGCGCAAACGGAAAGATCGGCGAACTGGTTCAAAAGGCATTAGCGGGTGCTGGCCATTCGATAGTCAAGGTCGGACGCAAATCGGGCGATTTCCGAGTCGAGATCGATAGCCGCGAAAGTGTCAGGAAGCTTTATCAAGCCGTCGGCTCGTTTGATGCCGTGGCCATTGCAGCGGGCGAAGTCGCATTTGCTCCGCTGTCGGAACTCACCGCTGAAAAATGGCAGTTCTCGCTGGGAAGCAAGCTCATGGGTCAGATCAGCCTGGTTCAGGAGGCGATCCCGTTCATCAAAGAGAATGGATCATTCACTTTGGTCTCGGGTGTTCTTAATGATGAACCGATCTTCGCCGGTGTCGCGGCTTCAACCGTCTCGGGCGCATTGGAAGGTTTTGTTCGGGCTAGCGCCATCGAACTTCCCAAGGGATTGCGTATCAATTTGGTGAATCCCACGATCCTAGAAGAATCCGTACCCAGTATGGGTTCGTTCTTTCACGGCGTGATTCCGGTCGAAGGATGGAAAGTTGCACAAGCCTACAAACGCGCAATCCTGGGGGCGCAAACCGGTCGCGTTTACAGAGTTGATTGAACTAACCCAGCGTTTTTATTCGAATGCCGTCCGCGATCATCGCAGGAATCCGGGTTGAGAAAAGTTAGTTGACTGAATTGATCACCCACGACCATTGGCCGCCGAGTAATTTATGACACAACAAGCCCTAAGCAGGCAGAACGGAGCAAAAAGATGAAAGCAGTACTCGACAAAGAAAGGTTCGGCCCCTGGGCACTTGTCACGGGTGCCTCGTCCGGAATAGGCAAGGAATTTGCGCGGCAAATCGCAGCTTCAGGAATCAACATCGTCCTCGTTGCGCGGCGGGAGGACTTGCTTAAGGAAGTAGGCGTTGAATTTAGCAAGCGTTACCGTGTGGAGCATCGAGTCGTCGTGCTTGATGTCTCCCGTGAGGATTTCATCAGGCAACTCGCCCCCGCCACTAACGATCTCGACATAGGCCTTGTCATCTCCAATGCAGGCACCGGGAATCCCGGCGAGTTCTTGAAGCTTGATCGGGAGTTGCTTCAGGCGACTTTGCGGCTCAATACGATGGCGCATCTGGACATCACCCACCATTTCGGCGTGAGACTCGCCAAACGGAGGAGGGGCGGCTTGATCCTCGTGGGGGCAATGGGTGCGGAAAACGGCATTCCCGGTATGGCGAATGACGGAGGCGCGAAGGCGTATGCACACAGCCTTGGCGAGGCACTTCACTATGAGTTCAAACCTCTGGGTGTCTACGTCACTGTACTTGCAGCCGGGGTTACGAACACAGCGGTGCTCGAAAAGTTCGCCCTCGATCCGAAGACTATGCCGATGAAACCGATGAGCGTCGAGCAGTGCGTATCTGAGGGCCTCAGCGGTCTGGTCAAAAACCGCTCCAGAATCGTTCCAGGCCGGCTCAACCGCATATTGAACGCCCTCGTCCCCGCATCTCTTGCGCGGAAGATGCTGGCGGACATGCTTAGTACAGCGCTTGCGAACAATCCCGCAAGCGCGAGGGCCCAGGCCTAATAACGGACGGGTAGTGAATCGCGGAGGCTTGATTTGAACCGCCGAACTCCTCTGCCAGTTCGTCTTGTCCGAATGCTTCAGAGTCCAGACGAACTCCATGTCGCGATCAAGATAAGTAACGAGTCGGCTTGTAGAAAGTGATCTCCGCGCTTGAGATCGACTCTCGATGGA
>JBAWAI010000419.1:0-14819 GCA_049589215.1 Terriglobales bacterium
GGTCGGCGCCGCTGCAACCGCTGCCCGCAGCGGCTTCAAAAGGATTCTCACATTCGACATGGGAGGAACTTCAACCGATGTTGCCGCTGTCCAGGGAGCGCTTCACCCCGGTGGCCAGTCGGAGGTGGCCGGGCTTCCAGTCGGAGTTCCTATGCTTGAGATTCACACCGTGGGCGCCGGAGGAGGTTCGCTGGCGCGCTTCGATGCCGGCGGTTTGCTGCGCGTGGGACCAGAATCGGCCGGCGCCGATCCCGGTCCGATCTGCTACGGGCGCGGCACTCAACCCACCGTGACCGACGCCAACTTGTTGCTTGGAAGATTGCGGCCCAGCCGTTTTCTCGGCGGCGAGTTCACGCTCGACTTCGAGCGAGCGCACCGCGTTACGGCAGAGTGGCTGAAAAAGCAGCGTTCCCGGCTCAGCCTCGAGCAGTTCTCGGCCGGCGTTGTGCGAGTCGTCAATGCAAATATGGAGCGGGCGCTGCGCGTAGTCTCGATCGAGCGCGGATACGATCCCCGCGATTTTGCACTCGTCGCGTTCGGCGGCGCGGGCGGTCTGCACGCCTGCGAACTGGCCGAAGCGCTGGCGATTCCAACCGTGATCATTCCCGCGCTTCCCGGCGCGCTTTCGGCGATCGGAATTCTCGAAAGCGACGTGATCAAGGATTTCTCGCGCACCGTGCTGTGGCGAGCCGGCGCCAGGCTGCCGCAGGCCGAACTCGAAAAAGAATTCCGCAAGCTCGAAGCAACGGCGCAAAAAGAATTCAGCCATGAAGAGTGGAGCGGCAAGCCGAAATATGAAAGAAGCCTCGACCTGCGCTATCGCGGTCAGGGCTACGAACTGAACATCCCCGCCACCGGAGCAAACGCCCTAGCCCGTTTTCACGAAGAGCACCAGCAGCGCTACGGATATCACCACGCAGGCCGCGAGATTGAAATCGTCACGCTGCGCCTCCGCGCCAAAATGAAAACCGTAAATCCTCGCGTAACACAATCGAACAAGAGCGAAAGCAGAAAAAGCCGGGCGCTGCCCATCGACCGGGCAAAGGTAGTTTTCCAGGAAAGGAGTCTGACGACCCCGATCTACGAGCGCGGAGATTTGATTCCAGGGCGATCGTTGGGCGGCCCGGCGATCATCACCGAATACAGCGCAACCACCATCATTCCGCCCGGAAAGAGGTTTCACCTGGATGCACATGGCAACCTTATTATTGGGCTGAAAGAACTGGCGGGTCGTCAACGTGTGGAACGTCACCGGGAACGCTAAGAAGACTGGATTCTGCCGACCGTCGGGCGGCGCGCCGAGATCTTATTCCTCGTCTTCCTCGCTCGGCGGCTTATTCTCTTCAATCTCCATATCCTTGAATTCGCTCGATTCGAAGATCTCGCCGCATTCCTTGCACTCCACGTACTCGGAGTCTTCATCGCGCGACACGATCTGAACCTGCGGATGTTTGCATTGTTGGGGTGAGAGCTTTTGCTTGGCTGACTGCGCGGGCTGGATCGGCGTCATAGGCTTCGGACTAGATATCTCGAGAAAGGGCCGTTTTAGGGAAATTTGCCGTATTTTGAAACCGCCAGTCCAGAAAGTCAAGTCCCCAAGTGGGAGATGACTTTGGTCTAACCCCTCGCGCGGAGCGGCATCATCGATCGTGCACCAGTTTTAAGACCGTCTCCGGCTCCTACCCGTAAGCCGTTTAATCGAATAACGTTACCGCTCAACCTCATTTTTTGACCGCTGCCTGCCCTGGCTTGCCAGAATGCGAGCCCGACGGTTAGAATAAAGGCGACCGAAAGAGTCGTAGTTTTATCCGACCTACTTGGTCGCCTTTGCGGGATTGCCATGTTGAAGCTCACCAAGAAAGCCGACTACGGGCTGATGGCCATGAAGCATCTGGCGGAGCACCTCGACCGTGGAGCCTGTAGCGCCAAAGATGTGGCCGAGGCTTACGGCATTCCCCAGGAAGCGCTGGCGAAAATTCTCCAGCGTCTGGCGAAAGTCGGCCTCGTTCGGTCGCAACACGGCATCAATGGTGGATATACACTGACCCGCGATCCGCGATCGATTTCAGCTTTTGAGGTGATCAAGGCGATCGACGGTCCCCTCTTTATTACCTCCTGCGTCACGGTGCGGGGCGAGTGCGACCAGAGCGACCGCTGCACCATTCGCGAGCCGCTGCGCAAGGTGAATGAGAGCATCGAGCAGGTGCTGAAGAACATCAAAATCTCGCAAATGAGAGAAGAGCCGGAGACGATCGAAGTTAAGAGATCAGAGGTCAGGAAAGCGGATGATCTGGTAGTGCTGACCTAGCGGCAAATCTCACTCGGGAATTGGAAAGAGTTTTAAGGAGAAATGGAATCATGAGCACCGACGTAAAGACGGCGACCCCCAGCGCGAACGGCAACGGTCATCACAACGCACCGAACGGCATCAAGCTGCCCATTTACATGGATAACCACGCGACCACGCCGATGGATCCGCGCGTTCTCGAGGATATGCTTCCCTATTTCATGGAGAAGTTCGGCAACTCGGCCAGCCGCAATCATCCCTTTGGATGGGCAGCCGAAGAAGCGGTCGAGCTCTCGCGCGAGCGCATCGCCAAACTGATTGGCGCGACTGCCAAAGAAATCATCTTCACTTCCGGCGCGACCGAGAGCGATAACCTCGCCATCAAGGGTGTCGCCGAAATGTACCGCGAGAAGGGCAATCACATCATCACCGCGGTCACCGAGCATAAAGCCGTGCTCGATACCTGCAAGCATCTCGAAAAGTTCGGCTTCCGTGTGACCTATCTGCCCGTGCAGAAAGACGGCCTGGTCGATCTCGACGACCTTAAGCGCGCCATGGACGACAAGACGATTCTTGTCACCATCATGGCCGCGAATAACGAGATCGGCGTGCTCCAGCCCGTTGCCGAAATCGGCAAGCTTTGCCGCGAGCGCGGAGTTGTCTTCCACACCGACGCGGTGCAGGCTATCGGCAAGGTGCCAGTCGACGTCAACAAGATGAACATCGACGTCGCCTCGATCACCGCCCACAAGCTTTACGGCCCCAAGGGTGCTGGCGCGCTCTATGTACGCCGCAAAAATCCGCGCGTGCAACTGGTTCCGCTCATCGATGGCGGCGGTCATGAGCGCGGCATGCGCTCTGGCACGCTGAACGTCCCGGGCATTGTTGGCCTCGGCAAGGCGTGCGCAATCGCTCAGGAAGAAATGGCGCAGGAATCCGTTAAGCTGGCTGGCCTTCGTGACCGGCTGAAAGACAGCATCATGAGCCGGCTGGACGAAACCTACATCAATGGCTCGCAGGAGCACCGTCTGCCCGGCAACCTGAACATCAGCTTTGCCTATGTGGAGGGTGAATCACTCCTGATGGGCATCAACGATATCGCAGTTTCGAGCGGTTCGGCGTGCACCTCCGCGACGCTTGAGCCATCTTATGTATTAAAGGCGCTCGGCACCGGAGACGACCTGGCGCACAGCTCGATTCGTTTCGGCATCGGCCGCTTCAACACGCAGGCCGAAGTTGATTATGTCGCCGATCGAGTCGTCGACACGGTATCGCGATTGCGCGAACTGTCGCCGCTCTATGAGATGGCGAAAGAAGGCATCGATCTGAAGAGTGTGAAGTGGGCCGCCGAAGCGCACTAAAGGTTTGTCGAGGCTCGTGACTCGAAATTTGGAATTTCGGAAATTCAGCGAACAGTAAGGAGCAAACAATGGCATACAGCGAAAAAGTAATTGATCATTACAACAATCCGCGCAACGTTGGTTCAATGGACAAGGCCAGCACCGATGTGGGCACCGGCTTGGTCGGCGCGCCCGAGTGCGGCGACGTCATGAAGCTGCAGATCAAAGTCAATCCGGAGACCAACGTTATTGAAGACGCAAAGTTCAAGACGTTCGGCTGCGGCTCAGCCATTGCATCGTCGTCGCTCGCCACCGAATGGGTGAAGGGCAAGACCATCGACGAAGCTCTCGCCATCAAGAACACTGAGATCGTGAAAGAGCTGGCGTTGCCGCCGGTAAAGATTCACTGCTCGGTGCTGGCGGAAGATGCGATTCGCGCCGCCATCGGCGACTGGAAAAAGAAGCAGGAAGCGGCGAAGCCGGCGGAACTCCAGGCACAATAGCTCGGGAGTTCTTTGATGCAAGTCTTTGGTTTATAAAGACTTTACGTCTAAGTCCTTATTCTTCAAAGACTCAGGTGATTTCTCCGTCCAAGTCTTTCATTCTAAAAGACCGAGGATAGTGGGGGTCTCCGCTTTCGTCATCACCGTTCGCCGCTAGAGCTGACAATAACTATGGATCAACCAGTTAAAGAAGAAGGATTAAAGACGATACCCGCCTCTCCGGCCAAAGGCCTGCAGGTCACGGAGAACGCGATCGGTAAAATCCGCACCGCGATGGTGAAAGAAGGGGTTTCTCCGGAGCAGGGTGGGTTGCGTCTGGGCGTGCAGGGTGGAGGCTGTTCCGGCCTCAGCTATAACATCCGTTTTGATACCCAGCCGCGCGAACGCGATCGCATCTTTCAGTTCGACGACGTGCGCGTGTTTGTCGATCCGAAGTCCTTCATCTATCTGCACGGCATGATTCTCGACTATCAGGAAACCCTGATGCAGCAGGGATTCATCTTCGTGAATCCGAATTCGACCAAATCCTGCGGCTGCGGCAGTTCGTTCTCGGCCTGATGGCCGTTCGCATTTTTGGCGTGGGGAACCTGCATATTCGTAGAGACCGGGTCTGCCCCGTCGCACGCGAAACTAGAGCGACGGGTCGTGACCTGTTCAGAAGATCTGCAACGGGCCGGCAAAACGTCCGCCGAATTTTATATGGCACTTACAGATTCCAAATCGTCAATCATCATGCCCGGCGAAGCGACGGCGAGTTGCTGGTCATGCGGAACCATGCGCGCGCAACACTTTTGCAGCGCCTGCGGAAAAGTGCAGCCCGCGGTGCCCGTTGACTACTTCACGTTCTTTGGATTCCCGCGCAAGCTCGATCTGGATACGGCCGCGTTGGAGCGCGAATTCTATGCGCTCAGCCGCCGCCTCCATCCCGATGTTTTCGCGCAGGCCGAGCAGCAGGAGCGCGCATGGAGTCTCGAACAAAGCTCCATGCTCAACGACGCCTACCGCGCGCTGAAAGATCCGATCAAACGCACGGAATATCTGCTGCGCCTGGAAGGCGTGGAACTCGAAGAACAGTCGAAACAAGCGACCGAGAAAGCCCGCGCCACGGGAGAGTTGAAGAAGCAGGTTGTCCCGCCTGATTTGCTTGAAGAAGTATTCGAACTGAACATGCATCTCGAAGAGTTGCGCGCGCAAAAGAAACTCGGCGAAGACGATCCCGCGCTGCTCGAAGAAATCGGCAAGGCCAAGTTGTCGCTGGAAGAGAAATACGACGCGCTCTTCAACGAATTAAAGAGCGAATGGAAAAAGTGGGACGCAGCCGTCGATGGTGGAAACGGCGAGGGGCTCATTAAGATTCGCGACCGCATGGTCGATGTGCTGAACCGGCGCAATTACATCCGAAACCTGGTACGCGATGTGAACGAGGCGCTGGAATAGATTTTGTAATTTGGTAATCGGGTAGTTTCGCAATTTAGACCCGCGGCAGATGAAGGCCTTCAAATTACCAAATTACCCGATTGCAAAATTACCCAATGGCAACTGACAACATCGTCGGCATCGATCTCGGCACCACGAACTCTCTCGTCGCATACATGCAGGGAGATTCGCCGGTCGTTATTCCCGGAGAAGACGGGTTGAACCTCGTTCCCTCCGTCGTCGCGCTCGACGAAAAAAATCAGATCATCGTCGGCAACGCGGCCCGCAAGTATCTGATCGAAACCTCCGATCGCGCCATCTACTCCGTCAAACGCCTGATGGGGCGCGGCGTGGAAGACATTCAGGAAGAGCTGAAACTGTTTCCGTTCCGCCTGGCCGACGACATCCAGACCGGCGAAGTGCTGCGCATCAAGATTGGCGACCGCACCTACACGCCGCCCGAAATTTCCGCGCTGATCCTGCGCCAGCTCAAGCGAAATGCTGAGCGCTTCTTCGGCGGCCCAGTTACGAAAGCCGTCGTCACGGTGCCGGCATATTTCAACGATGCCCAGCGCCAGGCCACGAAGGACGCCGGCCGCATCGCCGGGCTCGACGTGCTTCGTCTCGTCAACGAGCCCACCGCTGCCGCGCTCGCCTATGGCCTCGACAAACGCAAGAATGGAATCGTCGCCGTTTACGATCTCGGGGGCGGCACGTTCGACATTTCAATTCTCAAGCTGCACGACGGCATCTTTGAAGTCATCGCCACCAACGGCGACACGCACCTCGGCGGCGACGATATCGACAATCTCCTGATCGCCATCGCACTCGATGACATTCGCGGCGACCTCGGACTCGACGTTCGCCGCAACGGTGAAGCGGTCCAGCAGATTCGCAAAGCGGTGATTGAAGCCAAGATTACGCTCTCCGCGCAGCCGAGCGTAAAGCTCGATGTCGAACTCACAGGCGGCAAACGATACCGGCGTGAAATTACGCGCGAAATGTTTGAAGGGCTGATTCAACCTGTTATCGATCGAACCGCCGGCCCGACGAAGCAGGCCTTGAAAGATGCTGGATTGAAGCCCGCGCAGATCGATGAAGTCGTTCTCGTTGGTGGTTCGACGCGCATTCCAAAAGTTCGCCAGTTGGTGCAGGATCTCTTTGGCCGCATCCCGCACACCGATCTGAATCCCGACGAGGTGGTTGCGCTTGGAGCTGCGGTGCAGGCTAACATTCTTGGCGGTGGATCTGAAGCCACGCAAGACATGCTGCTACTTGACGTTACGCCGCTTTCGCTCGGCATCGAAGTCGCGGGCGGAGTGACTGACAAGATTATTCTGCGCAACTCCACGATTCCGGCGTCGGCGACGCAGTATTACACCACGCAAGTCGATGGGCAGACGAACGTTGCCATTCATGTGCTGCAAGGCGAACGCGAACTCGCGCGCGATTGCCGATCGCTGGCGCGCTTCGATCTAAAAGGAGTGCCGCCGATGGTTGCGGGTATGCCGCGGGTTGAGGTCAAGTTCCTGATCGACGCCAATGGCATTCTTCACGTTTCGGCGCGCGAACAGCGCAGCGGGGAAGAGGCCGAGATCGACGTTCAGCCGAGTTACGGACTTACAGACGAACAGGTCGAGAACATGCTGCTAGAGTCGTTCGATTACGCGGAAGAAGATTTCCGGCAGCGGCAGGTAATCGAAGCGCGCCGCGAAGCCGAGACAATTCTGGCCGCACTCGATAAGGGAAAACGGAATCCAGCATGGCAGGAGCTTTCGAGCGCAGAACGCCGCGAGGCCGAAAATCTCGAGCAGACTCTAATTGCGGCCAAAGGCGGCGAAGATTATCTGGCGATTCGCAAAGCGATCGACGATCTCAATACTGGCACCATGCGCCTGGCCGAACTGATGATGGATACGGCTGTTTCGACGGCGCTCAAAGGGAAAGACATCGAACACACGGATCTGGAAGACGGGCCGGTTACGGGGCATCCCATGGCCAGAGCGGACTTTAAGTAGCTTCAGAGCTGCGAGATTCACAAATACGGACTTGGAGCATTATGTCGGACGACAAAACTCAATCCAGCGGAACGGCAATCGTGGACGCACCGGGCGAGAACACAGTTGAAGTCACCTTTCTTCCCGAGAACAAGACGGTTACGTTTGAACACGGCAAACTTCACTACAAAGATCATGGCAAACCCGAGTCGATTCTCGACGTCGCGCTGAACTACGGTGTGAAGCTTGACCATGCCTGCGGCGGCAACTGCGCCTGCACCACCTGCCATGTCTGGGTCAAAGAAGGCGCTAACCTTATGACAGATATGGAAGATGACGAGGCCGATAAACTCGACATGGCCGCCGATCTTCAGCTAAACTCGCGTCTCGGATGCCAGGCCGTGATCAAGGGGCCGGGCAAAGTGGTGGTCGAAATTCCGGCCTGGAATCGGAATTATGTTTCCGAGGAACACTAGAAATCAGTTCTCACCTGTCAGTTGTCAGTTCTCCGCTTTGCCGGAAACGAATTTAATTGGAGCTCTCCCCCCCATGCCTAAAGACCTTGCCTGGAGCGATGCCGAAGATCTCGGGATCCTGCTCTCCGAAGCCCATCCCGAAATTGATCCGCTCGCCGTCCGCTTCACCGACCTGCACAAATATGTGATCGAACTGCCCGGCTTTAAAGACGATCCGACAAAGTCGAACGAAGCGAAGCTCGAAGCGATTCAGATGGCTTGGCACTCGGAATTTCTTGATCGGACGCAGGCTTAGCTGTCAGCCAAACCCGCGGAGGCGCACTTTCGGTGGAGCGGGACGTGTTCGCCATCTGGCAAGAGGCCGCGCCAACCCTTGACACTCCCCCACCTGCTCCCTAGAATTCACTGTAGGCGCGGTGGAATCCTAATCTAAGCCACTGCATCTAAAGAATTTATAGGAGTTATTCTTTCCTTCCCCCGAAGAAGGATAGCCTCCTCATTTATTGTGTTCGTTGCTGCCTATGCCACCTATTGGAGTGCCGGGCGGTCGGGAACGTGAAATCCTGACTGCGATTGTCGAGACGTTTATTGCCAGCGGGGAACCGGTGGGGTCGCGCACGATTGCGCGCGCCAGCCGGGAGGGGTTGAGTCCGGCGACGATTCGGAATGTGATGGCGGATTTGACGGACGCGGGATTTCTGGACCAGCCGCATACTTCGGCGGGGCGGGTGCCGACGGCTGAGGCCTATCGCTATTATGTCGAGCAACTGAGCGGCGAAGCGCATATTTCGCACGAGAACCAGAGCATTATTCAGGACACGCTGACGGGCGTAACGGATGTGCAGGAGTTCATGGAGCGGACGTCGCACGTGCTCTCGCTGATATCGCACGGCGTGGGCGTAACGGTGGCGGGAGCGAGCATGACGGGGCCGCGGAATTCGCTCGATCATGTTTATTTTTCGCGGCTGAGCGATCAGAAGGTGCTGGCGGTGGTGGTGACGCGGTCAGGGGTGGTGCGCGACCGGGTGCTGCGGCTGGATATTCCGCAGGCCGATCTGGATCTGGCGGCGCGGTATTTGAACGAAAATTTTCGCGGCTGGACGATGGAGGACATGCGCGCGGAGCTGGAGCGGCGCATCGAAAGCGAGCGCGGCGAATATCAGCAACTGATGAAGTCGATTGAGCGCTTGTATGAGCAGGGAGCGCTGGCCGCCCATGAGGGCACGGATGCGGTGTTCGTGGAAGGCGCGGCGAATCTGGTTTCGGCGAATCTGGTGGCCAGCGAGCAGGACCGGCAGCGGCTGGAAGACATGCTGCGGACGCTGGAAGAGAAAGAAAAAGTGGTGAAGCTGCTCGGCGCTTATCTGGACACGCGGCAGGAAGCGGTGCGGGTGGTGATTGGGCTGGATGAGGCGATGCCGTCGTCTTCCTTGAGTTCGGGGCCGGGATCCGGTTCGTCATCGTCATTGCAGAACTTTGTGCTGATCGGTGCGCCGGCGCGCGTGGGCGGCGAGGTGCGCGGGTCGATGGCGGTGATTGGGCCAACGCGGCTGGATTATCAGCATGCGATGTCAGCGGTGTCATATATCGCGCGGCTGTTCGACAAACTTTTGAATGAATCGGAGTGATGTTTGGTATGGGTAAGGGAAACGGAAAAACGGAAGCGAGAAATCTGGACCTTGAGCACGAATTGCCCGCGGCGGATACGGGCGACGAGACGGGTGCTTCTCGTGCGGGAGTGGTGGATATCGGCGCGGGGTCGGAGCTTGAGAAGCTGAAGGCGGAGCGCGATGCGCTGATTGACCGGCTGGCGCGTCAACAGGCGGAATTTGACAACGCGCGCAAGCGGGCGGCGCGGGAGCAGGCGGAGTTTCGCGAGTATGCGGCGGCGGATGTGCTGCGAGGATTGCTGCCGGCCCTGGATAGCTTTGAGCGGGCGCTGAGGGCGGGCGGAGATGGCAGCGAGTTTCGCAGCGGAGTCGAGCTGATCTATCGTCAGCTTCAAGACGCGCTACAGAAAGCGGGCGTGCAGCCGATTGTGTCGGTAGGACGTGTGTTTGATCCTAAGGTGCACGAGGCGATCGAGATGGTGGATACGACCGAGGTGCCGGATCATCACGTGCTCGAAGAATTGCAGCGCGGATATAAGTATAAAGACCGGTTGCTGCGGCCGGCGATGGTGCGAGTGGCGCGGGGGAAGTAGCGGGCCATCCGGCTGGGACTTTGAATCCTACTTTTGATTTGACGTTTGTTGATTTGACCCAGCGCCGAAGCGCTGGGCTAAGGTGAATCGCCCCTTCGGGGCTGGAGAATTTTCTGGCAGCCAATACGAAGCGAGATTGTTACGAGGTGCTCGGCGTTGTTCGCACGGCCACCGAGGTTGAAATCAAGAGTGCCTATCGGAAGCTCGCGCTGACGTATCATCCTGACCGCAATCCTAATAATCCTGAGGCGGAAGACAAGTTCAAGGAGCTGACGGAAGCGTACGCGATATTGGCGGACGGCGAGAAGCGCTCGCTCTACGACCGTTTTGGCCATGCTGGCGTGGGTGGCAGTTCGGCTGGCGCGGCAGGCTTCGATCCGGCGATCTTTCAGGATTTCGGCGACCTTTTCAGCGAGTTTTTTGGAGGGTCGGATATTTTTGGCGGCGGACGGCGGCGCAGCCGGGCGCAGCGCGGGGCCGACCTCCGCGAGGATCTGCACCTGGAATTTGAGGAAGCGGTGTTCGGAGTTGAAAAGCAGGTCAACGTCCGGCGCCACGAGACTTGCGAGACTTGCCGCGGCTCGGGCACGGCGGCCGGCAAGGCGCCGGTGCCGTGTCGCACCTGCGAAGGGCGTGGACAGGTGCGCTACCAGCAGGGATTTTTTAGCATCGCGCGCACCTGCTCCACTTGCCAGGGCGCAGGCTCGGTCATCACCGATCCGTGTGTGAAGTGCAGGGGCGATGGCCGTACGTTGCGTGAGCGCGTGGTTGAAGCGAAAGTTCCGGCGGGAGTGGAAGACGGGACGCGCATTCGTTTTACCGGCCTTGGCGAAGCGGGCGCTTTTGCCGGCCCGGCTGGCGATTTGTATGTAGTGCTGCACGTCAAGGAGCATTCGTTTTTTGAGCGCGAGGGCAATGACCTGCAGTGCGTGGTGCCGATTTCTTTTTCGCAAGCTGCCCTGGGCACTGAGATCATGGTTCCCACACTCGAAGGCGAGCACAAGCTGAAGGTGCCGGAAGGCACGCAGTCCGGAACATCGTTTCGCATTCGCGGCAAGGGCGTGCCGGCGCTGAACACCCACGGCAAAGGCGACCTGTTTGTCGAAGTCCGGATTCAAACGCCCGCGAAGCTCAATAAACGCCAGCGCGAATTGCTGAACGAGTTCGGAGAACTGACGCCGGTAGAGAACAAGCCGCAGCGCCGCTCGCTGCTCGGGCGCGTGAAGGATATGTTTGTTTAAGAAGCAGTTCTCAGTTGTCAGTTCTCAGTTCTCAGTAAAATCCTTCGGCGTCCGCCATCCCTCCAAATAGAATGATTCCTGCTGGGAACTGAGAACCAGGAACTGAGAACTTTCTTTTGACCCGCCGCCGCTGGATCGCCGACGAAATTCACGGAAATGTTGCCGCTCTGACTGGCAACCACGCTTCGCACTTGAGCCGCGTTTTGCGGGCTCGAGTTGGGCAGGAATTCGATATTGCTACTGGCGATCTCGTGCGGCTGGGAAAAGTCATTTCCGTCTCGGATGAACGCGTGGAATTTGCGCTTGGGGATGAAGTCGGTTTGCGCGCTGGAGCCGAGCTGACTCTCGTGCTCGCCATCTTCAAGTTCGATCGCATGGAGTGGGCGATCGAAAAATGCACGGAGATTGGCGTCGCTCGGATTATTCCGGTGATCGCGCGGCACACCGACACCCATCTCGCGACGGCTGCGGTTAAGCGGCATGAGCGCTGGCAGCGCATCGTTCGTCAGGCAGCGGAGCAATCGCGGCGCGCCACGCCGCCGGAGGTTTCGGCGCCCGTCCAGCTCAGAGAGCTCACTAGTGGCGATGTTCTCTCAGGATCGAAGCGCGAAAACATGTCGGGATCGCCGGTCGGGAATAATTCGCACAACGCGATTGATGCGCGTGCACCGCGTATCGTTCTGGCCGAGACCGAAGCGGGTAACATGCTGCGCGATGTGTTGCCATCGCCCGCAAGCGCAGCCACTCTTGCCGTCGGCCCCGAGGGAGGTTGGGCGGACGACGAACTGTGCTGGTTTCGCGACTCCGGCTGGAGCACGGCATCGCTCGGCCAAACTATTCTGCGGGCTGAGACAGCGGCGATTGTTGCATCGGCGCTCGCGTTGGACGCTATGCGGTGATGTGTCTGCCTTTATTCACAACGTCCCCGCCCACTCCACATCCGGCTCTGGTATGCTCCGGCAAATGAGCCCCACCGGCGAAGCCGTTGTAAAACAAATCGTTCCCGATGCGCGCCAGCAGGAGGCGATCGACCACGTGCATGGGCCGATGGTCGTCATCGCGGGCGCCGGAACCGGTAAGACTACCGTTCTTATTCAGCGCATCGCCAATCTTATTCGCCAGGGTCACGCGCGTCCCGATGAAATTCTTGCCCTCACCTATGCGGAGAATGCTGCGGCGGAAATGCAGCAGCGCGTGCGCGCGGAGCTCAAGGGCACGAACATTGACGGCCTGCAAACGTGCACCTTCCACGCATGGTGTAACAATCTGCTTCACCGCCGGGGAGCGTCGTTCCAGTTGCTCGATGAGAAAGATCTCTGGGTCTACCTGCGCCGCCGGATTCGTGATCTCCGCCTGAAGTATTTTGTGCGCGCAGCGAACGTCAGCCAGTTTCTGGAAGATCTGCTCGAGTTCATGCGCCGCTGCCAGGATGAACTCGTCAGCCCCGAACAATATGCCGAATATGTTGGCCGCCTTGAGCGCGGCGAGATTCCACTGCCGCGGGTTGCGAAATCGAAAAAACAGGCGGAACTTGACGACACCGAAATCCTCGATCGCTGCCGCGAGATTGCGCGCGCCTTCGCTACGGTTGAAGAGATGCTGCGCGCGAAAAACCTCGGCACCTTCGGCCACATGATCTCGGGCGCGCACGGCCTGCTGAAAAATAATCCCGCGCTGCTCGATGAAGAGCGCAGCCGAATCCGCTTTCTGCTGGTCGACGAATTTCAGGACGCCAACTTTGCGCAGGTCGAAATTCTTGCTCTGCTCGCGGGCGACGCCGCGAATCTCTTCGTGGTTGGCGACCCTGATCAGGCGATCTACCAGTTTCGCGGCGCGTCGAGCGAGGCGTTCGCGCTGTTCCGGCGTCATTTTCCGAAATCGAAGATGGTCGTGCTCGACAAGAACCGGCGTTCGCTCGCACCCATCCTGCGCAGTGCTTTCGGAATCGTGAATGAAAATCCTCCGGTTTTTGCGCAGAAAGCAACAGCGGCAGAGCAGACGCAGGCATTCACCTACCACCGGGCGCCGCTTGAATCCTGGCGCGAGAGCAGCGCGGGAAGCGGCTTTCAGTTAAAGGTCAGCGGTTCGGCCAGTCCGCCCGTCGACATCGTGACGTGGCGCAGCCGAGACGTGGAAGCCTTCGATGTCGCCAGCCGCATTCAAAAAAAGCGCAAGGAACTGCGCTGCGAATGGCGGCGGTTTGCCGTCTTGTACCGTGTGCATAGCCATCGCGAAGAACTGGTCCAGGAACTCGCCGAGCGCAACATCCCGTTTTCGATTGAAGGGCTCGATGTTCTCGATACGCCCGATGTTCGCGACGTTGTCGCCTGCCTGGGCGCGGCGGTCAATCCAAAAGATGCCGCCTATTTGTTTCGAGTGGCCGCGTTGCCGCGGTTTGCGGTCGATCCGCACGAACTAAAAGCCGCGATGAGAGCGGCGCGGCGCGACGAGCTTGACCTTCCAAAAATACTCGCCAAGGTCGCGGGCGGCGCGGCCGTACTGGCCGGCATAGGAAAAGTTCACCCCGAGGTCGAACGCGAGGATGTCACCGCTATCAATGCCCTCCACATGGTCATTCGCGAGTTTGCTCTGCGGCGCTCTCCGGCCGTGCAAACCTTCGTGGAATTCGTGGAGCGCTGGCAGAAGAGCGCCACCACCGAAACCGGCCGCGCACCTGAATTTCTCGAATACCTCGACTATTTCCGTCAGGCGAAGGGCAGTTCCATTCCGCTGCCGCCTAGCCCGGATGATGGCGTTCGGTTGATGACCGTGCACGCCGCCAAGGGGCTCGAGTTTGGACATGTTGCGATTTTGCGCGGATCGTCGCCTTCGTTCCCGTGTCCTTATCGCGAACCGCTGGTGGACTTTCCGCGGGAGTTGCGGCGGTCGCTTTCATCGCAGGATGACAAGAGTCTCCAGGAGCAGGAGGAGCGGCGGCTTCTTTACGTGGCGATGACGCGCGCCGAGGACACGCTCGCGATTTATGCGAAACAGGGGACCGGCAAGGAAACCAGGCCGACCAAATTTCTCCGGGAATTCATGGATGCGCCTGCCCACAAAAACTCGTGGCGTCCGCTGCCGGCCGCCGCGGTGCAGGACGATCTGTTCGGCGCCGCCGAAGAAGAACGCAGGGCGACTGAGCACTCGAACGTCGCTGCGTGGCTGCTGAGCGAGCCGACCGCCAACTTTGTGGCTGGGCTCAGTGCCAGCGCGCTCGATACCTACGAGCAGTGTCCGCTTCGCTTCAAACTTGAGCGCGAATGGAACCTGCCGCGCGACGTGTCGGCTTCGCTGCACTACGGGGCGGCGATGCATCGCGTGCTCCATACTTTTTACGACGCGGTGCGGTACGGACG
>JBAWAI010000420.1:0-5961 GCA_049589215.1 Terriglobales bacterium
TATTGCGACAGGCCAATTGCTCCCGAAGCAATCGACAGCGGCGCACTGAATGACAATTGCCAGATAAACAAAAAAGAAATGAGCCGCCCAAGTTTTTGCGGCCCGTAAATTTCTTTCAGATATCCGTAGGACCCGCCGGACCCAGGCATCGCCGCACCCAACTCGGCCCAGACGAGCCCGTCACACATGGCGAGAAAAGCCCCCAGCACCCATCCCAGCATCGCCTGTGGGCCGCCCATCGCCGATATGATCAACGGGATCGTGATAAACGGTCCCACGCCAATCATGTCGATCATGTTGAGCGCGGTGGCGGAAGAGAGGCTGATGCCGCGAACGAGTTTGTTGTCCGAGTCGGAAGTGGAGGGGGCGGTCACTTTGGAAGAGTTCGAATTAACGACCGGCGACCAGGTTCACAAATAACCGTACGGCGCCCGGAACTCCTGCCGGCAGCTGCCGGAAGAAATCATACGCGCAGTAAATGTAGGTGCCCTTGCCGTATTTAGCAACGAGCAGCCCGCCCTTCTGCTCTGGCTCGCCTGGATCGTGCGACTCGAGGAGGGGCGTGAACTCTGGCGCCCACGACGACATGAAATAAAGCCCGCGCTCCTGCACCCATCCGTCGAAATCTTTCTGCGTGATCTCGTTTGGATAGTGAAAAATATCGTTCGCCGGATCGAGAATCTTCACCGGAGCTTCCTCGACCGAAACGCGCGCCCGGCCCAGGGTCGCCGGGTACGGTGTGTACTTGCCAGAATTAAAATCGCCAGCTGAGGGGCCAAACGCGAGCGTATTGTACTGCACAAGCAGCCGGCCGCCGTTTTGGACATAGTCAAGCAATCGCTTGTTATTTGCGATGACATCTTTCTGCGTGTCATAGGCGCGAATGCCGAGGACGATCGTCTGATACTTCGACAAGTCTTCGGTCGCCAATTTCTCCGCGGGAATCATCTCGACGCTCATTCCGATCTGCTTCAGCACCGTCGGAATTTCATCGCCGGCGCCCATCACGTAGCCAACCTTCAAATCGCGCGGCACCTTGACATCGACAATCGAAACCCGCTGCACGGCTGACTGGTAATAATAAAAAGTTCCAAGATCGTCGCGCGTCACAACTGAGTAGCCTTCTTTGTAGCTGTGTTCATCATGAATGAACGCGCTCGAAACCTCCGCGTGACCTTCCTTGCGGCCGCCCGGCACAACCTTGAAATCGACATCGCGCTCCGGCTTTTGCGGATCGAAAGTCACCCATGTGATCGGGGGCTCGGGCTGCCAGCCATCCGGCGCTTCGAGCTTGAACTTTCCTTTGATCGCGTCGTGATCTCTTGATCGCAGATTACTCGCAATGTCGGCTTTGCCTGCTAGTGGAGGCCCATCCGAAGTGGCGATCACCTGCTCACTCGGATCGAGCAAGATCGAAAATGCCGGGGCTACGGCCAACGGCCGCTCTGATATCGCGCCCGATGAATCTTTGTACCGCACCATGCAGGTGGCGCGAACGAGGGGACCATCGGCGAATTGAGCGATTGCCTCCACCGGTGGAGGCGGGAAGGGTAGTCCTTCATACTTGGCGTCGTCAACAACGTTCAAGGAATCCCGCTCAGGATCGTTGCGATGCCAATATGGCCGCGTAATGTGGGAATCGGACGGAACCTGCACGCGAAAACGCACGATAACTTCACCCTCCAAAAATTCCTTCTTCAATACTTCTGACTTCCACCGTCCCGGCAATTGAAGACTGATGCTCGCCCTGGCATCGTGCATCTTCGGTGCCGAAAATTTTGCCGTAACTTCAAACGGCTCTCCCGGCACCGCCATGAACGCATCGTCTGCGGTCGTTCCCACCGGCGCAACCACAGCCGCATTGAGCTTCTCATCCAAAGCCAAATCGCGCGCTCGCCCAATAGCGGACAACAGATAATTTACTCTACGATTCGTCTCGCTTTGTTCCGGCGAGGGCATTCCCTGAATTTGAACCAGCAACCCTTCGGCAGACGTCTGCGCAACACTCAGCGCGGCTTCCGTGGCTGCCATATCATTGCCGGCTCGACTCGCCGCTTCAACTTTTGCGTGAATCTCTCGCAGCCGAGGCAGATCCTTCTCGCGGCCGGAAAGCTGTGCGGTTAATCCAGGCAGCGTCGTGTCAATCCCGTCAAAAAAATCCGCTTCGTGCCCGTCTTTATCCTTCGACGACGTCATCAGCGATTCCGGAACCGCGTCCACCAGTTTATAAAATGTAAACCGGTCGCCATCTGGAACTGAAACAGCCGCGAGACCTTGTGACTGCTGATGGCGCAGCCCCTTCAATGCAAACTGTACGTATGACATGCCCAGCACCGGGTCGACCTTGCCAGTATTCAGTTTGAGCGTGTATTTATCGGCGTCGCAGGCCTGCGCGCCAAAGCTGCACACATTTCCGATGTAGAGTTTCTTCGCCTGCCAGGGTTGCAACCCTGCATCAATCTGCTCCGGAAATCTCTTCGGATCGGCTGCCGCGCGAAATGCCTCCTGCGTCAAAATGGCCGATGCCTGATGGTGGCCGTGTCCATCCCGATCCGTTCCCGAAAAGCGCGCCACCAGCACATCCGGACGAAACTCGCGAATGACCCGGACGATGTCGCCGAGCGCGACATCGTGGCCACCCCATTTTTGAAACGTCTCGTCAGCTGTCTTTGAATATCCAAAATCGGCGACGCGCGAAAAGCGCTGTTCGACGCCGTAATAGCGATCCGCCGCGAGCAACTCCAATGTCCGGAGCACGCCCAGTTCGTCGAATAAATTGCTGCCGAGCTTGTTCTGCCCGCCCTCGCCGCGCGTGAGCGTCATCAGAAGGGTCTCGACGCCCTTGCCGCGTGCCTCCAGGGTCAGCATGCCGCCATCCTCGTCGTCGGGATGAGCCACAACCTGCATCAGCCGCCCGGTTGTGGCGAGCTTGCGCAGTTCGAGCTTGAGCCCGGCCTCGCCCGTCTCCTGGGGCAGCGGCGCGTAGTAATGATCGGTAGCTTCGGCCTGGTCCTTTCCGTGATCTTTGTCTTTTGCCTGGTCCGCGGTGTGGCCGCCCATCTGGCCGGCACCGTGATCGACGGAGGGCTTATCGTCGCTCGGTGTCGCCGTCGCGTGCTGCCCGAGGGCTGGCATTCCCGCGACTAAAGAAACGATCGTCAACAAAATCGCGACAGCCAAGCCGCGCGAGCACCGCGAAGTGCGCACAAAACCCACCCAAGTCTTCAAAGTTGGAAGCATCTCCATAAGATGGAATTTACACGAAGAAAGGATCAAACTTCTTCTTCCGAAAGCGCCAGTAGAGCCGTCAGGATTGATTCGGGGCGTTCTCCAATCGATCGATCGTTTGAGTCGATCACAAAATCTATTTGGCCGGATCGTGCGTGACTCCCACTTGAGCCTGGCAAGTGGCCGCCTCCTGGACAATGGCGGCGAAGTCCGGGTCTCCGCGCACGCCTGCCAGCAACGGATCATCCAGCAACGCCTCGTGCGCGCAATATCCGTTCTGCACCGCTTTGCGTAAAAATTCGTAGGCGATCTGTTTCTCGCCACATGCTGCCAGCACCGCGCCCTCATAATATTTCAGCGCGGAATTGTGGACCGGCATCAGCTCCTTCTCTGCCGCATCGGCCGCCCGGTGCACGTCGGCAGCTGGAGCCTTGTTCAAACAGGGCTGGAGCACTTCGCGCATCCATAGCGGATTTTCGGTCATTGGCTGAACTGCCCGCTGTGCCTCCGTCATCTTTCCCTGGCGCATCAGCACAGTTACTCTCACCGCATTGAAATACTCCGAGCCGGCGTCGAGCTTGAGATACTCCATGGCACGCCCCTCTTTTCCCTGCTCAAAAAAAGCAAACGCGCAGGAGCGCCAGTTGTAGTTCGCCGGATCGATCGCGAGCGCCCTATCGCACTCGGACTGGGCTTCGTTCAGAAGGCCCGCATAGCGCAGCACGTAAGCCAGAGAAAAATGAGCGAATGCGTTGTCCGGGCGACGCTTTACCAGATTCCGCGCGTCTTCCAAGCCCTTGGAGAGAGATCCGGTGTCGGCAAGATTGATCGCCAATGATCCGGCAGCATCGGTGCGTCCCGGTTCGAGAGCTAGCGCCTTCTGGTAGGCCGCATTCGAGCGCTGGTAGCCATCCGCTCCGCCGCCCGAATACACCGCGTCATAGTAATAGCGATGGCCCAATGCTTCCCAAGTGGGCGCATAGTTTGGATCGAGCTGGACCGCTCTTTCCAGCATCGCGATCGCATCTTTATTTGGTCCAGCGTCGCGGGGAATCGCGGCGCTCTGCATGTACAGGTGATACGCCTCAGGATTCACAGGCACGCTGCTCTCTTCCAACCCACCACTTCCGACGCCGAGAGCGGGGAGCAACTCCTGCTTAACCTTTTTGGCCATCTGGTTCTGTAAGGCGATCAAATTGTCTGCGGGAGCCTGCAGCGATCCCGTCCACACCAGGCGGTTGTCTTTTACCTCGACCGCCTCCAGAGTTACCATCACCATCTTGTCGCGGCGCAAAAAATGCCCGGCCACGACGGTCGCTACGCCCAGCTCGCGGCCAATCTTTGACGAATCCGCCTCTGCATTCTCGTATTTCTGCATCGTCGTCGAGGGTCTGATCTCGAGGGCATGCGAATGAGTGAGCGCATTCGCAATTTCGTCGGCCAAGGCAAAGCGCAAAAACTCGCTTTCGGGATCGTTATTGATGTTCTGGAGCGGCAGTACCGCAATCGTACGCAGGCTCGCGAGGGTTGGCCGCTGCCGGTATTTCGCCAACCATATCCCGGCGCCCATCGCGATGACGAGTGCACCGAGGGCTACCACTCCCGCGAACAGCCACTTTTTGTTGGCACGCGCGGTTTCAAATGTCCGGGTCGAAATGCGCGGTGCTGCCGCGCGTCCCACCCTGCGAAGACCGCTCCGCAGGGTCGAATCACTCTCCCCACGTGCCTCTTTATTTCGATCCTGTTGCAGACGGACCAGGTCCGCTCTCATTTCGGCCGCATTGCGGTAGCGTGCGTCGCGGTCTTTCTCCATCGCCTTGCCGATGATTGCTTCCAGTTCTTTCGGCACAGCAGGATTGACCGATCGTGGCGCCGCCGGCTTGGCATTGATCACCGCATGGAGGGTCGTGACCACATTCGTGCCGGTGAACGGCTTTTTGCCCGTCGCCATCTCGTAGAGCACCACGCCAAACGAAAAGATGTCGCTTCGCACATCGAGATCGTCTGACCGCGCCTGCTCCGGGGACATATAGACCGCCGTCCCCGGAATCACTCCCACCTGGGTCAGCGACTCTTCCAGCGATGTGTCCGTCGTAGTCCCAACGGTTCCATCTTTTGCCAGCTTGGCCAGGCCAAAATCCAGAATCTTCACCTGTCCGCCGGGGGTCAAGAAAATATTTGCGGGCTTGATGTCGCGATGCACGATGCCCTTCGCGTGCGAAGCGGCCAGCGCATCCGCTACCTGAACCGCGATTTCCAGCGCCTCGTCGGTTGGCATCGCATGGCTCGGCCCGGTCTGCTCGCGGATTCGCTGTTTCAGGCTCTCGCCCTCCAGCTTTTCCATCACAATGAACGGGTGGCCGTCGTTATCCTCGATATCGTGAATCGTGCAGATGTTCGAATGATTGAGCTGCGAGGCCGCCCGCGCCTCGCGCGTGAAGCGCTCGAGCGAGCGCTTGTCTTTGATCAGGTGGTCGGGAATAAACTTCAGCGCAACACGCCGTCCGAGGCGAACGTCTTCCGCCTCATAGACAACTCCCATCCCGCCGCCGCCCAGCTTCCCGAGCACGCGGTAGTGGGAAACAGTCTGACCCACCATATCCATGAATATGTGGCGCGGACTTGCCCTGATCTAGTCAAAAGGGCTTACCCACGCGGAAGGGAGAATGGTAGAGCGTCCTACAACCGGGGTCAACCGGCAAAGTAGCATGCCGGTCGTGAGAGAGAAAGATC
>JBAWAI010000421.1:0-1987 GCA_049589215.1 Terriglobales bacterium
AGATACACGTTATAAATCGCCGGTCCAACCTGCTGCGCGAATTCCTGAAGAAAGCGCAACTCGTCTTCCGGATCACCCACTCGATTAAGGTCGAACAGAAACACGCGCCCCGTCCACTCCTTGCCGAAAAGGAATGTCACCGAAATGACATTTGCAAACTTTTCCGTCTGCGCCAGCGCATCCAGAAATTTGCCATCGAGGTTGCGCAGCCGGTGGCCGTCGCGATCCAGGAACACGCCAGTCATGCCGCTGGCGCCGCGTTCCGCATAAAACGCCTCAGCCGCGGACTCAAAAAGATAGGCTTTCATGTTCTCGGGCGCAGCCTCGCGCCAGCGCACGTCGCCCGGCCCGCCATCGGAGGCACGGTTGATCTCGGCTAGAAATATTCGATAGCTGTTGGATTCCTGCGAGGCGCTCAGCACGCGGCGCGCGCCATAAATGCTCATCATCTCGCCGAGAATCTGCTGCATCGTCCCGGTCAGCCCCGCCTCAACGCGAGTCGAACTCAGGACGCGAGTGATCACGGCACGTTCCGCCCGGACTTTTTTCTGGTTCTGCGCCATGTAGCCGAGCAGATAGCCGAGCACCAGCAAATAGACCGAGGTCATGATCAACTGTTGCGGATTCAATTCCTGAAAGCTGACCGCTGAGGGCAGATGCAGCGGGGCCAGTCGATGCCGCAGGGCGGCTTCGAGGCCGGCACGCACGGCGAGGTATTCAATCCACAACAAGGCCACGGCGGCTGCGGCTGTACTCACCGTCTCCCACAGTCCCCAGCGATAGGCGGCCTCGGCCATCACGAATACGAAAAAGAGGAAAAACGGGCCGCGCTGGGCGGGCGCGAACATCGAAATCAAAACCGGCCATAGAATGTCAGCGCTGTGCACCACCAGGCGAAAAGCGAGTGTGGATCGCTGACGCACCCGCACCAGCAGCATGACCACCGTGGCATGCGTGAGGTAAACGATCAGCAACCACAACAGCCAGCGCGAATAGGCGGACCCGCCGCCCGGCTCCATCACCATCGTGACCAGGGCGGAAATGGTCAGAGCCACGCGCGCCGTCGCCAGCCAGCGCTCGGTGCGCCTGATTTCGCCGGCGCTCAGCGGAGCGCGAAAACGCCACAGATCATGAGTTTGGGCAAGGAACCAGGACACAGTTCTTTCGACCGCCTGTCATCAATTCGAAAGTGGTTTCTGTTGCACAACATCTTACTAGCAGCGAGCCTGTTATGTTCAACCGGAGAGGCATGAAAGCCAACTTGTGAGTGGAAACAAGCCGGCAACACGCTGCGAACGACAACCGACGCGAACCGAGAACGCGGTTACCACGGTAACCACCATTCCGCAGCCTAGCCGCCCTGACCGCTCTAGAATGGAAGCCGGGGTTTCTCTTTCTTGTCGCGTCGTCATCAATTCTGGATAGCCCTGGCCGCGCTGACTGCGGCTCAGGTCGCCGCGTCCCTCTTCATGCACAGGGGCGAGGCCCTCACCATTGCCAGCGACCTGATTCAGAGCCTTCTCTTGCTGGTGGCGACGCTCGCCTTCGTGCCAAAGGCAGCGCGCGCGCGCTCCAGTTCACCGCACACCCGCCTCTTCTGGATGCTGATGAGCGCCGGCATGATGTTCTGGCTGGCCTACCAGTGCATGTGGAATTACTTCGAGGTGATCAAGCGCCAGGACGTACCCGACCCGTTTGCGGGCGACGTCGTCATCTTCCTTCATCTCGTGCCGATGATCGCAGCCCTCGGAGTGTTGCCCCACCTGCGCGGAGATGAGCGCGACGAACGCATCCGGCGACTTGACTTTACGCTGCTGCTCACCTGGTGGATCTTCATTTACGTGTACCTGGTCATACCCTGGCAAACTGTTTACGTCGATGGAGCCACTTATGACCCCAATTTCAACTTCGCGTATCTGACGGAAAAAGTTGTGCTGTTGGCGTCCCTCTCCGTGCTTGCGTACACCGCACAAGGCGGGTGGAGGCG
>JBAWAI010000422.1:0-3393 GCA_049589215.1 Terriglobales bacterium
TCGTTGGGGAGACGTTTATGGAGCGTTCACAAATTCAGATTTGAGCGGTCCGGCGATTTTGAGCGCGACGCAGCTGTCCGATTGCTACTGAAACACGATGTGGTGACTGGAGCATCGCTGATGATTAGAGCCTCTTTGCGTGAAGTGCTGCTTCCCATACCAGCGTCGTGGGTGCACGACGGATGGATTGCATGGATGCTCGTGCTTTACTCACGACTTACGTATCTGCATGAACCGCTCTTTCAATATCGCCTTCACGCGAATCAGCAGCTCGGAGTCGGGCGCCCGAGCGGACCGCGCAAAGTTCGCCACTGTTACGAAGATAGAATTAAACTTCGAACAATGTCCCTGCAATTTGAGGCGCTTCGTGAACGTTGGATTTCGCGTCCGGGGCGCACTTTTGCCGTCTACCGAGATCTGATCGAAAACAAGATCGCATCCCTCAGGCGCCGCAGCGAATTGCCGCACAGTTGCCTGCCACGCGCTTGTTCCATTTTGCGTTCCTTTTACTCCTATCGAGAATACGCGCGCGGGCTCAGTACTATGCGCGGCGATTTGTTTCTGCCCTCAACTCCGGGAGAGCGAAGGGACTGACAGGATGATTGCCAGCGCGCCATCTCGAAACAGGCCTTTGACCGCCAGTTTGCTCCTAGTCTTGATATTCATCTCGATTTGCCTGCCTACCGGAGCGATATTTGGCCTGAACGTTAAAGTGATAGTGTTTGTGGCCTTTTTTCTATCCTTTATTTTTTATCTTGCGACAAACTCGGCACAATGGCCGACTTCTTCCGAGCTACTCTTCATCTTCTCCTTTGGCGCGTGTTTATGTCTCTGGAGTGTCATTGCCATCGTTAACGGCGAAGCCGAGATGGCACAGGTGTTCATGCAGTGTAAGGATATTGCGTCTACTATGACGATCGCCTGGGCGTGCATCTTTGTAGTTCGGCGCGGCATCGTATTGACCGAGACTGTAATTACCACGGTGATCTACGCAGTTCTAGCGCTCGCGCTGATGAAGCTTGCTTTTATTGTGGCCTTGTTTCGCTGGCACATTGATCCGATCACGACCATAGAAGCTATCTTCGGCGAGGCCTCTCTAGTTGGAGGGAGTATAGCCTTTGGTCTGACCAGAATGGGTTTTTCCTCGGATATTGTTGGCGGTTTTGCGCTCTTCGCCATTCTTTGCCCAAGCGTGAGTGGAATCTGCTTCCGGCGAACCACAGCTATCGTGCTTATTCCTCTATTACTCGCCTCCGGATTGCTCTCGTACGGACGGTATATATGGTTTATCGAGATATTCGCCGTTGTTGCGGCACTGATGATCGAGCGCAGGTTCAAGTGGTTATTGGCTGTAGTGCTGGGAATCGCCTCGTTAACGTACGTCTCTTACGATTTGCTGCGTCCTCTTTTGGAGGCGAGGTTTTCCTCTGATCAGACGACCGATTCTGATCTGATCCGAGTTGAGCAATCGAAGGCGCTTGCGGAGGGGATTAGAGAGAGGCCATTTTTCGGAAAGGGCCTTGGGACCCATGTCAATGGGCTCATTCGAAGTGAGCAAACTCAATACTCTTATGAGCTCCAATGGGAGTCTTTGCTCATGCAAATTGGAGTTGTCGGCGTGATGGGGATTTTTGTTTCGATTGCGGCGGCATCTCGTGATCTGCTTGCCGCACGCAGTCCTGCCAAGCCATGGCTAGGGGTGCTGTTCGCACTCTGGCTGTTAGGGAGTTGGACGAACCCGTACATCACATCCTCTTTTGCGGGCGCGACTTTCGGAATGTTTATGGCGATGTTTTACAAATTGCGGTATGACCGAAGAGAAGTACACATAGATTCGTCTCGTCTCGGTGTTTCAGGATTCGCTGGTAGCTTTCTAGGCCGACAGCCTTCAACGTGAGCCGCTTTCCCTGGAAGAAGTGAAGAATGATCTCGAAGAAGCTGGAATTTAATTGTGAAACCCGCTCCCATCGCAACCTCGAACGATCGACCCCGCTTTCTGGCGGTAATTGGCCTCTATCAAATGGCTGTCGCGAATTCCGCCAGTTCCCGAACCCTCCAGGTGGCCTTCGAGCAGTTACAACGGGAGCTTGGCAGTCTCTCGACGCTAATCTATGACAACACGCCCGGTGCACAAGATGTTCCGACGCTTCCAGTCGATGTTCGCTATCACGCCGCCGGTCAAAATAACGGGCTTGCTGCCGCGTTCAATTTCGCTCTGGAAGCGGCGCAAGCCGCGAAATGTGACTGGCTCATAACGCTCGATCAGGACACTGAGCTTCCTCCTGACTTCCTCACGCGAATTGCGACTATCGCGCATGGTCTTAGAGATGAGCCGGCAATTGCCGCGATCGTACCGCAGATCGTCGGAGACGGCAGGGTCCTTTCGCCGAATTGGTTCTGGGCCGGCGCCGTGCCGAGATGGTTTCCGCAAGGCTATGTCGGTGTTCCACCACATCGCACCTTTGCTTTCAATTCCGCATCCGTGTTACGGGTGAGCGCACTCCTCCAGATTCAGGGATACTCTCCATGGTTTTGGCTTGATAACAGCGATTCATATCTGTATCACCGTTTGCACCTCTATGGGAAAAGGGTGTTCGTAGCGGGCGATCTCAAGGTGAGTCACCACTTTTCAATGCTCGACAAGAAAAACAGAATGAGCATCGCGCGCTATCGAAATGCCCTTATTGCCGAATCTGCGTTCTGGGATACATCGATGAACTGCTTCGCCGGACTGGAGCGCACAGTACGTTTGGTTGGCCGTTGGGCTAAACACGTCCTCCAACGCGATCCCAGGGAACTGCGCAAAGAGACCGAATTTGCCATTAAACGGCGTCTAGTTGAGTCTCGGATCTCGCGGGTTGAGTGTTGGGCACGCGAACTGGAATTACAGAGACCCTGCCAAATAGAGCAGGGCAATACACACCCCAGAACGCCTCGGAAGGCTTCTGTTTGTATGGCAGCGTGCAACGGAGAAAAGTTCATATACGAGCAGTTAATGTCCGTCTTATGCCAGCTTGGATCGAATGATGAAGTTATCCTCGTGGATGATGCCTCCGAAGATCAAACGCGAAGTGTGATCGCCGGATTTCGCGATGATCGACTCCGCCTGATAAGGCATGAGTCTCGGCAGGGAATTGTGAGCAGTTTTGAGCACGCGATCCGGAGCGCTTCGGGCGATGTGCTGTTTCTGTGTGATCAAGACGATATCTGGCCGCCAAATAAAGTGTCGGAAGTTATGAGAGTTTTTATCGAGCGACCTGAGGTTTCCCTGGTCGTGACGAATCTAGAGGTGATCGACGAGAAAGGCGCAATCATTGGTGATTCGACAGTTAAAGTGCGGCGGCCATTCGATGCTCGGGTTTTGCCAAATCTATTTTCTAATCGCTTCCAAGG
>JBAWAI010000423.1:0-1685 GCA_049589215.1 Terriglobales bacterium
CGTAGTCAGCTGGCAGCTTCTCAATGAGACCGACGACGGGCCGCTCTTTCGCCACGCGGTCGAGACGCTGCCCCTCGTTCGTTCGCTTGACGATACCCGTCTGGTGCTCTTATCGAGCGGGCGCTTCGACGGCGACTTTAGCATCGGTACCGTGAGCAATCCGGACTCGCGGGAATGGGAGCCCATGTGGGGCAAGGAATCGCCGCAAGGCGGCCGCACCGCGAGGAAGTATCCCTCCGGCGTCGGCTCCGGCGACTTCCACTTTTATCCCATTTTTCCGATGACCCGGGAGTCGAAGCAGCTTCTTCGCACGCTTGGGCAGAACACAAAGCCCGTCTTTCTCTCCGAATACGGCATCGGCAGTCTCATGGACGTAATTCAGGACGCCCTCCGATACGAGCAGATTCGCGCGCGTCCCGATCTCGAGGACTTCAAATTTATGCGCGAGATGGCTGATGGCCTCGCCTCGGACTGGAAGCGATACGGCATGGAAGGGGTCTATGCCTTCCCTGAAGACATGCTTGTAGATAGCCAGCGCCGCATGGCTCGCCACCGCCTCGCTGGATTCAATCTCGTGCGCTCCAACCCCAACCTCTGCGGTTTCAACGTGACCGGCATGCTCGATCACGCAATGACGGGCGAGGGGGTCTGGGGTTTCTGGCGCAATTTCAAACCCGGCGCAATGGACGTGATGCAGGACGGCTGGTGGCCTCTGCGCTGGTGCCTCTTTGTCGATAGCACTCACAACTATGTCGGCCGTTCCTTCGAGGTGGAAGCTGTATTGGCAACAGAAGATGTGCTTGATCCCGGGCGCTATCCCGCGCGCTTTCACATCTCCGGCCCCCGGGGCAACGCCTGGGAGAAGCGGGCTCTGGTAGAGATCCCCACGCCCTCCGCTCAAGCCGAAATGCCTTTCGCCGTACCTGTGCTGAAAGATCAGGTTACGCTCGACGTGCCCACTGGCTCCTATGAGCTGGTGGCCGACCTCGAAGAGGGAGGAGCGCCTCTCGGCCGCTCATGGCAGTTCTACCTCACCGATCCGGCCGGGTTTCCGGCGATTAATCAATCGGTGGTCGTCTGGGGAGTGGATGCCAAAGCGCAGGATTGGCTTAAGAGCCGCGGCGTCACCTGCTTTCCCTTCGGCGGCGGTGCCCCCGAAGGGCGCGAGGTGATTCTCGTCGGCAATCCGCCCGAGGGGGAGTCCAAAACAGACAAATGGAAGGATCTCGCCATTCGCATCGCAAGGGGCGGCACTGCCGTGTTTCTTTCCCATGCGGCCTTTCAGCGCGGCAAAGATCCGGTCGGCTGGCTGCCGCTCTCAACAAAGGGCAGGTGCTACTACTTCGTCGATCATCTCTATCACAAGGAGTGCGTCGCTAAAGCTCACCCCATCTTTGAGGGTCTGCAATCCACGTCGATTCTCGATTGGTACTACTATGGCCAGTTGATTCCCCACTTTGTCTTCGACGGGCAGAGCGCTCCCGATGAGGTGATCGCAGCCTCGTTCGCCGTAGGTTATGGCGTTCCCGACATTGCCCCCGGTTACTCCTCCGGCATTCTCATGAGCCGCTACTCCCTCGGCAGCGGAGAGTTTATCCTTAATACCTTTCCCGTTCTCGACGAACTCGATAACAACCCCGCAGCAGACCTCATGCTTCTTAATATGATTCACTATTCCGCCCGCG
>JBAWAI010000424.1:0-3297 GCA_049589215.1 Terriglobales bacterium
GGCGAGGCGCCCGTGCCTCCATTTTGCTTTTTTACTTCTTGGCCTGTTCGGCTTTCGCGGCTTCGGCTTTGCCGGCGTCGCTCTTGGCGTATTTGCGGCGGAAGCGCTCGACGCGGCCGGCGGTGTCCATGAGCTTTTGCTTGCCGGTGAAGAAGGGATGGCAGGCGGCGCAGATTTCTACGCTGATGTCGCCCTTGTGGGTGGAACGGGTGACGAAGGCGTTGCCGCAAGCGCAATGGACGCGGATTTCATGATAGTTGGGATGGATGGCTGCTTTCATGGTGGTCAGTGGCCTCGTTTCAATCATTAGATTCTATAGGGGTTGGGAAGGATTCGGCAAGGGTCAGGTATCAGCCATCAGCTGTCAGCCATCAGGAAGAGCACCTTGGACCCCACAGGTCTTAAACGACTTGGCTAGGCTTTCAAGGCAAAACGGCAGAGCCTGTGCCCTGCCGTCTGGGGGATGCGTGAAGCTGAAATCTGGAGCCCTAACGTCTATTGGCTCGAGTCTTTGACGCCGCTCGAAAGCCTCTACTGCAATGCGATTATTTTTTCGTCCATCTGATGTGGACTTGGTCGTGTGACCTGGGGCTACTTGCCTTTATTGACTACTTTTTTGAGTTCGTTACCGGGAGTGAATTTCGCTACTCTGCGGGCAGCGATCTTGATGGTGGCGCCCGTCTGCGGGTTGCGGCCATTGCGGGCCTTACGCTGCGAGACGGAAAAAGTGCCGAACCCAATCAAGGCGACCCGATCTCCTTTGCGAAGGGAGGAGGTTATGCTATCGACGGTGGTGTCGATGGCGGTTGTAGCCTGAGCCTTGGAAATGTTGCAGGCCCCGGCGATCCGGTCAACCAGATCAGCTTTATTCATGCTCTCTCCTGAGACTTGACGATACGGCGAATGCGCGTCCGATTAGAAATCGAACACGCGTGCACCGAGCATGGTCATTTTCCTCTCTGGACGGGGATTGTCAAGGGCAAAGAGGTGCCAGTTGCTGGTTTGACAAGAGCGCGGTGCGACGGTGATCAGGATTCCTGGCGCGTTGGTGGTTGAGAGGTGCGATCGCTGCACGATGGCTTTTTCGATTTCCGGCTGATTGGACTTTCGCGGATTGTTCTGATCAGCGTGACATTTATTTTTCGAGACGCTTTATTTTGACGTCCGGATTTTTTTGAAACACGGCGATGCAACGTCATTTTTGAACTGCATTGTGTGCAGATATTTTTTGGCTGGCGGATTTTCCTCTCTTGTCCACAAGATGTCCTTCATCTCCACATCATGTACACAGACACGGAAGGATTAGCTCTTGCGCTCGCGCAGACCCAGCGTGCATTCTTCAGAACGCACGCTAAACGCTCATGGCCACGATGTCTGCGAGTCTCCGACGAAATCAGGTGCTGGAATGGTTTCCATTCTATGTGCAGCGATTTGTTGGGGAGATGCGGTACCGGACGCTAAAGGATTATCAGCAGGCGTGGTTTTTGAATTTGCTGTTCGCAGCGTGGCAATCGGAGCGACCTGGGTATTTGCCAGACGACGGGCAGTTGTGGCGCCTCGCGAATGCGCGGACGCGGCAGTTCTTTGAAAAAGAAGCTGACGCGGTTTTGTGCATGTTCGAGCGTGAGGGCACGACGACTGACGGTGTGATCTGGATTTACAACCGGGCGCTGCTGGATATCTACGACGAACAGGTCCTGAAATTCCACAAGAAGAGGCAGCGATACTCAAAATCCACAAGTGATAACGGAACCTCTTATCTGGATTTTGAAGGTACACTAAACAAAAAAGAAAATGGAAGAGAAGAATGTGCGCTACATCCGGAGTCTGGCCTCACACAGTGGGGAACCTGCTGGGGTTGCTATGCAGAAAAGCACAATAGCGCGGCGGTCTGAGGCGGGGATGGTGTGCACATTGTGCGGCGGATCGGGATGGAGACAGATTGCGGGGAGCCGCACGCAGCAGGTGATGCGCTGCGAGTGTTTTTCGGAGTCGCAGGTTAAGGCGTTAAGCGGAGCAGCGGAGATTCCAGCGCGGTACGCGGATTGCGACTTTGCGAGTTACAAGGCGGAGAATAGTCAGACGCTAGGCGCGGCAAAGATTACTTTGCAGAGGTGGGCTGCGGAGTATCCGCTGAACCGGACGGGGTTGCTTTTGATTGGACCGAGCGGCGTGGGCAAGACGCATCTGGCGGTCGCGGCGTTGAAGGAAGTTATCAAGAAGGGCATGCACGCGAGATTTTGCGATTATCGCGAGCTGCTGAAGCAGATTCAGAATTCTTATAACGCGTCGGTGCAGGCGACGGAGCTTGAGGTGTTGCGTCCGGTGTTTGAGGCGGAGGTGTTGGTGCTGGATGATCTGGGCGCGGTGAAGCCCTCGGAGTGGGTGTGGGATACGGTCAGCCTGGTGTTGAACACGCGCTATAACGACAAGCTGACGACGATCATCACGACTAACTTTATGGATGGGCCGGCGGCAGGTGTCGGCGCGGCGCGCGTCGCGCGTGAGGAGACGCTGGGGGATCGGATCGGGGAACGGATGCGATCGAGGTTGTTTGAGATGTGCCGGCTGGTGCAGGTGCAGGGGAAGGATTACCGGCCTAATTTTCGGGCGGCGGGGTTGAGGTAGGGTCGTCTCGTTTTCGCTATCTAGTGCGCAAGGAGAAAGCGCAAGCCACAGACAGCACAGAAGCTCACAGAGCCAAGGCTGAGTTTGTAGTTTCCTTCTTCACTCTGCCGACGAGTGATCGTGCACTATTTTCCAGCCGTCTGGGAATTTCTTGAAAATCAGTGTGAATACGCCGTGCGGCGTTTTGCCGTCTGGCATGGTCAGATGGAATTCTCCGCGGACGAAGGCTGCGTCGGGGGCGAGTATTTCGATGCGGAGATTTTGGAATTCTAGCTTGCCCATATCATGGCCCGGGCCCTGGTAGGCCTTCTGGTAGCGCTCGAGCGCGGCTTGCCATCCTTTTGTTTCGTGGGCTCCTGAGAAGAAAGTCAGCTCGGGCGAGTTCCAGTATCCGGACATGAAGGCTACCAGGTCGTGGCTGTTCCAGGCGGATTGCTGCTGCACGATGACCCCGCGGATGGCGGCTTGGGCGGGCGTTTCGGAGATTGCCGGCGACGCAATGGCCAGCAGGGCCGCGAGCAGAATAATCCCTCTCATTGACGACACCTTCTTCCTGAAAGTTCAGTGCTGAAATTCGGGAAAAGCTTAAACCACAAAGGGCAGGGACGTACACAGCGGAATTTTGTGCGGTAGGCGGTTGTTGCAGCGGGGTGGGAACAGGATACTACG
>JBAWAI010000425.1:0-2273 GCA_049589215.1 Terriglobales bacterium
GCATAATCGGGGCAGCGATCGAGGTTCATCGAACTTCCGGCACGAAAGAAATACAATAAAATTTTTCTCGGCGCCCTCGGCGTCTCGGCGGTGAAAGGTTTATGTCAGATCCCATAAGCACAATCTCACAAATCGGCACCCACGAAGGCCAGTCCGTCACCATTCGCGGATGGCTCTACAACCTTCGCGAAAGCGGCAAGCTCCTCTTCCCCCAATTCCGCGACGGCAGCGGCATCATCCAGGGCGTCGTCCCAAAAAACGCCGTCCCGCCCGAAGTCTTCGACGCCATCAAAGGCCTCACCCAGGAATCGAGTGTGATCGTAGAAGGCAAAGTCCGCGCCGACAAACGCGCTCCCGGCGGCTACGAACTCGACGTGTCTAACGTCCAGGTCCTCCAGCGCGTCCCCGAATCCGATCCCTATCCCATCACCCCCAAAGATCACGGCACCGACTTCCTCATGGAGCACCGTCATCTCTGGGTGCGCTCGCAGCGCCAGGCCGCGATCCTCCGCGTGCGCGCCGAGATCATCAAGGCCGCACGCGATTATTTCGACAGCAACGGCTTCACGCTCACCGATCCCCCCATCATCACGCCCGCCGCCTGCGAAGGCACCAGCACGCTCTTCCCCGTCGACTACTTCGACGAGCAGGCCTTTCTCACGCAGTCCGGGCAGCTCTACATCGAAGCAACCGCCATGGCACTGGGCAAGGTTTATTCCTTCGGCCCAACCTTCCGCGCCGAAAAATCAAAGACCCGCCGTCACCTCACCGAGTTCTGGATGGTCGAGCCCGAAATGGCCTACGCCACGCTCGACGATCTGATGCAGTTAGCCGAAGGTTTTCTAACTTTCATAGTGAAGCGCTGCCTGGAGCACCGCCGCCCCGATCTGCAAACCATCGGCCGCGATGTGGCGAAGCTGGAAAAGATCGAGCCGCCCTTCCCGCGTGTCTCCTACGATGAAGCAGTCAAAGCACTGCAAGAAGGCCACGCGCAAGGCAAGCTCGAGCACAAGTTCGAATACGGCGGCGACCTCGGCTCGCCCGACGAAACTTACCTCTCGTCCCAATACGACAAGCCGGTCATGGTCCATCGCTATCCGGCTGGGGTCAAGGCGTTTTATATGGAGCCCGATCCGGAGCGTCCCGACCTCGCGCTTTGCGTGGACGTGCTCGCACCCGAAGGCTACGGGGAAATCATCGGCGGCTCGCAGCGTACCGCTTCGTATGAGTTGCTGGTCAAGCGCATCAAAGAACACAATCTGCCGGAAGAGGCCTTCAAGTGGTATCTCGACCTGCGCAAGTACGGCAGCGTGCCGCACTCCGGCTTTGGCATGGGAATAGAGCGAGCCGTTGCATGGATTTGCGGGCTCGAGCATGTGCGGGAGACGATTCCATTCCCCCGGATGCTCTACCGGCTCTACCCGTGAACCAGTCCCCGGGGTTTCTCCGTTCTCAGTGCTCCGTGAATTGCTCCACGTGGAGCAATTGACATTATTGTACGTACATATTCCGGGAACGCGATGGCCACGTTTCGCCGAAGAAGCGCACCCTGGCATCATCGGTACGCTGCCGCGCTGGCGGATGCGATCCATGATTTGAACCTTTCGTTCGCGAAGCGCCTGCGGGGCGGAGTCTCCCCGGTCAGCTCCCGCGAAACGGGCGCGAACCTGGGGCACAGTGCAGGTTCGATGGTTGGAATCTGCCGACGAACGCGCGTAGGATACCGCAGGAGGGATTCGTGGGTTGTCTTGTATTGATTGCCTTTCTTGCGTTTCCCCGCATCGCACTCGTGCTGATGTTCGTCTTCTCCAATTACCTGCAACGGGCGTACCACGGTCTGATATTGCCCTTGCTCGGATTTCTGTTCTTACCGCTAACCACTCTGGTGTACGCGTGGATGGTCAACATGCGGATGCCTATCGCGGGCATTAATCTGTTGATCCTGATCATCACGGTTGTGATTGACCTCGGCGGGCTGGGGGGCGGCGAATATCATCGACGGAGACGGTACGATTAGGCATAGCCGGAGCGCTCCCAGGGCAGCTCCGGATGCGGATGATCGGATCTGAAAATCTCGAGATCGATGCAGCGGTGGAATTCAATGTCGCGAAAATCGCGAGACCCTTCGACAGGCTCAGGGCAGGCTATGGGGCACTCCGCGCTGAGCTGGGCTACGCGTGTGGCTAGTCGGTGTTGAGATAGAAGAACGATCGGGCGCGCGGGGCTGACGGTCGAGGAGAAGGAGATCCCTCGCTTGGCCGCTCGGGATGACA
>JBAWAI010000426.1:0-2845 GCA_049589215.1 Terriglobales bacterium
ATAAATACCTTAGACACATTCCCAAGTTAAGTCCTTATTTTTCAAAGACCAATTAGAGATCGCGCTAAGTCATTGATTTCAATAGACACGTTAAGTCCTTACTCCTCAAAGACCTGGCGCGAAGTCCGCGCTAACCCACTGATTCCAAAAGACCGACCAAGGTGGGGTTAAGTAACCAAGTGGTACACACATCTGCGTTCTGCCGAAGCTCCGATCAGCCCTTCTTAGCCGCTCGCAGTTGGAAGCTCGCAGTTGGAGACAAAGACGCCTCCCAAAACCCCTCCCGCATGAGCGGCTCGCTAACCTTTCCTTTTTTCAATCACCTATCTATGGTAGTACGACCGAGAGACATATACGCTGTCCAGCGCAGCAGTATGCCAGCCGAGCCGGAAACCATCGGGCCACATACCAGATGGGCGGCGATGACAGCGGGCCTGCTGCTTAACATCAGCTAGGGAGAGCCGCTTTGGCGGCTTTTCTCTTTTTTGGGCATCGGAACTATCGAGTTAATCGAGTCGCCTAAAGCCTATTTGGCGCCCACTGGCAGCAAGACCGATCCCAGCACTTCTCCCGCATCGCCCTTCTGCACAAACGCAATCACCCGGAGATTGCCCGCATCCAAAGCGCTTGGGAGCTTCACTACCACATCGCGGTTAAAGCCTGCCCGATCGTCCGCGGTCCCAACCTTTGTCACGCTCAGCGCAACCGCCACGTGCTTCAGATCGCGTCCTTTGTTCTCGCCCTTCGAAACCTGGGATTCGGCATGATCAAGCGCGACCGCGACATACACGTCCGCCTTGCGCACGCCCAGCGAGGCAGGCAAAGCAGCTGCGTCAATGTGCAGGTGAGCCGCTTTCCCGTCCAGTGAGAATCCAGAGATCTTCACCTCAACTTTCGGCTTGCTGCGCGCCGCTTCGATCGCATGAACCGCGGCCTTCGGATCGCTGCCGTTGAACTGCGCGTCTCCATCGACCACCATCTCGGGTGTGTAAACGTCGTTCAGCTTGAAGCGAGACTTGTATTCGGTCTGCCGATCGGTGATCGCGCTCGACGAATATTTGTCCGTCCATCCGTCATGGTTCCAGTAGTCAACGTGCTCTTCCATCACGATGATCTGCGCGCCCGGAACTGGCTGCATGCTATCGAGCTTGGCCAGCATCGCGTCCGCCGGAGGACAACTCGAGCATCCTTCCGAAGTAAACAGCTCGACCAGAACCGGTGCTGCGCCGGGAGTTTGCGCCGTGGCAGCAGGAGTGTCAGCCCCGAATGCAGCGCGCGACAAGGCCAGCGGCAACATAACAGCCGATAACAGCAGCATTGAAAACACCAGAATTCGGGCAGAAGTCATAAACCACCTCACACGTCAATTGGATGCGGCAACTCCGATTATGTGGCAACAGATCGTAGCGCGGACACTCCTGTCCGCGTGCCGAGAGCGGATCAACTGTGGCAGGACTCCAAATAACCTGTCATTCCGAGGAGCCAAACGAGGGATCTCATTCTTCCCGAAAGCGTCGCGTCAGCATGACCCACGGCACAGCATTTACACCATGTGGCTTCTGCGAACTCACTTCTTCACAAACCGCGCAAACATCTTCTGCGGATCGACTGCAACGAACAGTCCCCGACCGCGCGCCAGCACTTCGCCCTTCTCGTTCAGAATCTCAGCCACATTAATATGCCTGCGGCCGCTGACGCTCTCCTCGCGCGACTCGACTCTGAGCGGCTTGTGAAGCGGAACCGGCCTGAGATAGTTGACGGTAATCTCCGACGTGAGCGCGACCACCTGGCGCAGCTTATTCACCTTGCCCATCGCCTCATCAAGAATGGTGGCGATGATGCCGCCATGGCAATGCCCGGGAGGCCCCGTATAGCGCTTGCCCAGCCGGAAGCGGCACACAAACGCATTGCGCTCCCTGTCATAGGTGAAACGCAGCGACATGCCGTCAGGATTGTTCTTGCCGCAGGCGAAGCAGAAGTTCTGCTGAAGCCGGCGATATCCGGCGCCGTGTCCCGCGCCGGCTTTCTTGCGGGCCGTCGAACGCGATGTTTTGCGAACCGGTTTTCCGACAGTCTTACCAGCGCCATCCGCTGCGAATTCCGCAACTCGACCATCGACTCTCTTCGCGACTCTCTTTCCTGCCATCGAATAATCTTATCGCGAGCCTGTCCCGACATTGGTTATGATGTCGTTCCCACATCGTTCCCGCAAAACCATGAGGTGCTCAAAAATGCCGTCCGCCGCCAGAACCGCCAATCCATACAGCGTTCATCCCGGTGTCGCGCAGACTCAGAAGTGGGTGCGCGAGTTGCCGCAAAAGACCGGCCTCTCCCTTGATGAATGGCTCGATCTCACGCGAAAGTCTGAAGCGCGAACCGAACAAGAGCGCCGCGACTGGCTGAAGAAAGAACACAAGCTAGGCACAAACGCCGCAGCCTGGATCGCGGGACGCCTCGAGGGCAAGAACAAGGAAGAAGACTCGCCCGAAGACTATCTGAGAACGGCCGCCGAATGGGTCGAGGCGCAATATGCCGGCCCTCGCGTCCCACTTCGCCCGCTCTACGAGCAACTGCTCAAGCTCGGGTTCTCGATCGGAAAAGACGTAAAAGCCTGTCCCTGCAAAACAATGGTCCCCTTCTACCGCAGTCACGTCTTCGCCCAGATCAAGCCGGCGACCAACTCGCGCATCGATTTCGGGCTGGCTCTCGGCAACACCAAAGCGCCCAAACGCCTCATCAGCACCGGTGGATACGAGAAGAAAGACCGCATTACCCACCGAATCGAAGTGAAGTCAAAAGCCGACATCGACGATGAATTGAAGAAGTGGCTGAAGAAGGCTTATGA
>JBAWAI010000427.1:0-4904 GCA_049589215.1 Terriglobales bacterium
GGCAAGGGTATTTGGAGCAGGCTGCGGACCCTACCGATACGCGGGCGAAAGTGGTGCGGATGACCAAACGCGGTGAGGCGGTGAAGACCGCCTGCGTCGAAGTTCGGGAAGAGTTAAACCGAAAGTTGGCGGGCGCTCTTGGAATGGATGACGCCAGGCGATTGGAGACGAACCTTGATGCTGCTGCGGGATCGTTTGGGAAGATTGTCGGGACCACTCCAGAATAAACGATAGCCCTAACCGTTAAGTTGCAACTCACGGTTTGCCGTTGGACATGGCGAGTGTCGGATGTTGAAGTGTGTTCATGCAAAGCTTGGATCTTGAAGGTGAAAGGGGCTTTGCAGCCTTTTCATTGATCACGACAAGCGCGGTTATCGTTCCTGATGTAAGACCAACTTCTCACTTTGATTCTAAAGTCCGCCTAGCTAGACGTTCGCCTGCTCAGGCTGCTAATCTCAATAACGCACACCAAGGGTGCACCCCGTCCGCGGAAAGGGATCATCCCACCTTTGCACTTCCCGAACACCACAACCCACTCTCTTCTCGTCCGACGAAGCGGATCGCGGACTCTAAAGAAGGAGTGAGTCATGGCTATTCGGGAACTTCCTGCGCGCCCCAACCTCGAACATCTGAAGAACCAAGCCCGCACTCTGCTGCGGCAGGGCCTCGCATCGGACCCATCTGCGATCGCACGGTTTGCTGCATTTGGCATCACTACGACGACTCCAAAGCTCGCCGACGCCCTCCACATCATCGCCCGCGAGTACGGATTCGAAACCTGGCCGGCGCTCAAGCTGCACATTGATGTTGCTTCAGAAGAACCTGTCGATGCGCTTACTGCCGCTATCAAAGCCAACAACCCCTCACTCGTCCGAGAAGTTCTGATTCGTCACCCGTCTCTCAAATCCCGCATCAATGAGCCGCTGCCGAACTACAGCTTCGATACGCCGCCCATCATTGCTGCCGTTCAGAAAGAGAATCGCGAGATCATCGACGTGCTGCTCAATGCCGGCGCCAATGTCAACCAACGTACCCGCTGGTGGGCTGGCAGCTTCGGCGTCCTCGATTGCGCCAGCTCTGGACTTGCGGACTATCTCATCTCTCGCGGCGCAATCATCGATATCCATGCTGCCGCGCGGCTTGGGAAAATCGACCGTGTCCGCGAACTCCTGGCCGCTGATCCGGAACTCGTGCATGCACGTGGCGGTGACGGTCAACTACCACTCCATTTCGCTGCCACCGTTGAGATTGCCGCTCTGCTGCTCGACCACGGGGCCGACATCGACGCTCGCGACATCGACCATGAATCTAGCGCCGCACAGTACATGGCTTGCTCTCGGCAGTACCTGGAATGGCGAGAGCCTTATCGGCACGATGTTGCGCGCTTTCTTATTTCCCGGGGCACCCAGACCGATATCTTGATGGCATCCGCCATCGGTGATCTCGCGCTCGTCGAGCGCATTCTCAACCACGACCCCGAGACGATTCGCACTACTGTCAGTGAACGCTATTTCCCCAAGCATGATCCAAAGTCCGGGGGGAGCATTTACATCTTTGGTTTCGGATGGACCAAGTCCCCGCACATGGTCGCGCACCAGTTTAAACACCCTGAGGTCTTCGCGCTCCTCATGCAGCGCAGCCCCAACTGGCTCCGCCTGATCAACGCCGCCGAAGTCGGCGATGAGGCTTACTTCCAGCGCATCCTTATCGACCATCCGCAGCTCTTTCAGAAGCTTTCAGCCAACGCCGCCCGTCGCATCATCGGTGTGGCGTTGCGCAATAACACTCGCGCCGCCCATCAGCTTCTCTCGGCAGGTTGGCCATCCGGCGCTGCAATGGAGAACGGCCAAACCGCCCTCCACTTTGCTGCGTGGCACGGCAATGTAGAAATGGTTCGGGACCTCATCACCCACAAAGCTCCTGTCAACGTCTTCGAAACCGAGCATGGCGGCAGTCCACTCGCGTGGGCACTCCACGGTTCCCTGAATAGTTGGGAACGCGAAAAGGGCGATTATCTCGGCGTGACTCGGGCATTGCTCATCGCCGGAGCGGCCATACCAAGGCCAGAGCGTCCGCTGGAGGCCGCTGAAGAGGTTTTGGCACTTATCGAGCAGCACGCTTCTTGAGTTTGGACCAGTCACTACATGCGCGTTTCTCGGTACTAACCCGACGGGCGAGCGGATAAGTTCCGGCTTGCCCGTGACTCGGGCACTATCGCGAAGATGACGAGGAGAGCCACCTGTCGAGTGTGCTGACTTTACAGCCAACTGGAGTCAGATGCACATATCCGACTATTTATCGGCCATGACGACGATTTGCACCTCGAGACTTCACCATAGTCTCCTGGGAACCGGCTCGAAATATCCCCTTTCCACATTGCTCTAGTGTGTCGCAACGGCAGTTCCGCATCATCTTTTTCAGCAACCCACGCATCGTTTTTATCCCATCCATCAGACCGTCGAGTTCCGCGAGCTTTCTCCTTGACAGCCTTTGCCAGCGTTCTGAAGCCCTAGTGACATTGCCGAAACCGAAGAATAGCTGTTGAACTTCATCCAGCGTGAAGCCGGTCAGCTGCGCCCGTTGAATGACTGCGAGCCGATAAAGCACAGTGGTGTCGTAGCGTCTCTGTCCACTGATTCGCTGGGCAGGAGGAAGTATTCCAATCTGTTCGTAATAGCGCATAGCGGAGGGCCGAAGTCCCACCTGTCGCGCCACTTCGGAAATTGTCAGTAGCGGCATCTGTACATTCTAGGATCGGGGCATTTCGATTGTCACCTCGAATTGACAGATGTTTACCGAAAATACTTCTTGCCTTAAAGTCGGCTTTAACCTGCAAGATCCATGTAGCGGGCCTGGTAGACAAGGCTGTCGCTACAAGGGAAAGGCATATGAGGCAAATGGAATTGACATTCACATTTCTGCTTTTGCTTGGTTGCAGCAGTATCGTGCTGGCACAAACTGCGAGACCGTACGGAACAGTTTTGGACGCGCAAAGCGGAACGCCGGTACATCAGCAGGCCGATCAGGGCGCAGCTCGTCTGGACGCCCAGCGGGAAAAGCGCGCCCTGCAGGTCTTATTTAAAGTCGCACAGACGAAAATCGTGTCTGCTGCTGATGCCATGCCTGCCGACAAGTATGGGTTTGCCCCGACGGATGGCGAATTCAAAGGCGTACGAACCTTTGGTCAGGAGGTGAAACATCTTGCAGCGACCAACTTTATCCTGGCGGCAGCTGCGCTGGGAGAGGATCCGCCGCCAGACGCAGGAGACGAGACTGGACCTCAGACAGTACGGACTAAAGCCGAGATTCTCGATTACCTCGTTGAGTCATTCGCGCGTCTTGGTCAGGCGATCGACGCGATCGCCAACAAGAATTCGTCGGTTAAATCTTCTCCGATCTCGCCCCTCAAGAACACTGAGACAACTTGTCTTGCGCTCGCAGTGGAGTCGATGATTCATGCGTTTAACCACTACGGACAAATGGTGGAATACCTCCGAATGAACGGAATCGTTCCGCCGGCCAGTCGCCCTTAGAGCAGGAGGCCAAGGACTTGGTCCCTGAGGGCATCTTGTAAGCGGAGTGTCAGCCTGAAGTTGTAGCTTTTTATCGAGACGTGCGGCGTAAAAACAATTCGCTCTTGCAAAGGACAATTCACTTATGAGCACGACCAATTGCATAATCGCCCTGATGTTTTTCCTGGCAGGTTCGACTGCCGCGCACCCACAGGCCAGCCAGCCACTTTTGCAGCGCACCATTGCGGAAACCCTGGACTCCTGGATCACGACCGAGGAACAGCACGTGGTACCAGCCGCCGACGCCATGCCTGAGGATAGGTACTCATTCGCTCCAGACCAAAAGTGCGGTGAATTTAAGGGTGTACGTACGTTCGCTCAGCAGTTGAAACACCTGGCTGCAAATAACTATGGAATGGCAGCGCTCATCCTGGGGCAACAGCGAACCGCCGAGACGGCGAACGAGACTGGGCCCGATTCCGTAAGGACGAAAGCGGAAATCGTAGAATACGTGAAAGGTTCCTTTGTGGCCCTGCAGAAGGCTGTCGCTACGATCGACGAAAAGAATGTGGTGCAGCCAACTGCAAGTCCGAGCCAGTGGCAAAAGACGCGTCTCTCGTTCGCGATGGATGCGGTCGCTCACAGTTACGATCACTACGGTCAGCTTGTGGAATACCTGCGTATGAATGGTATCGTCCCGCCTGATAGTCGGCCTCAAAAACGCTAGCAATTACGGCGGAGGATTGTTTCAGTCCCGACGGATTGTCGGCTAACCGGAAGTAATCCAGATCGGAACATGCGGATAGGTAATGAGAAGTCGGCTTCTCGTCAGCAACTGCCAACTGACGAGAAGTGCGTTTCTCAGGACTAATCAAGGCGCGAGGCGACGACTACTTGTGCGGTTGGTCAAGTCTCTGGATTCCTGTGCGCCGCATCCGAATGACTTGCGATATTGGCCCGGAGTAGTGCCCAGCCGTTGGGAGAAGACACCTGAATCCGCCTTTTCCAAATCAAAGTGCGCCACCCGTCATGCAACGCGCGAAAGGTCGCTACTCCGACCGTTATCCAGTGAAGTTGACACAGTACGAATCGTCGCCGGTGGCACGACGATCTCAACGAGTCCGGTCGCCACATCATAGACGAGACCTGATATAAGCCAGTCGCCCGGCAACGCGGGAATTGCCCGGAGCAACGTAACGTCGCCGGCAACTGCTGTGCGGGGATCGGAAACCGCCTTTTGCTTGATATCCCCTTCGTGTATCTGAAAATAGTGCGCCAGCATGGAAGGGTCGCCGGCTAGGCGAGTGATGCCGCAGTCGGTGTGCTGAAGTACGATGATGTGAAACTCCCCGCCACCGCCAGGAATCTCTCTGGCAACCGCGCCGATGCGCC
>JBAWAI010000428.1:0-8940 GCA_049589215.1 Terriglobales bacterium
GAGCACGCCGGGAGCCGGGAGCCCTGCAGCCAAGACTCCGACTGTTGCGGCGAAAGGGCCGGACGACGAGGACGCGGACGCTGCTCCGAAACCTCCTCCGACGAAGCCGGGGAGTACGGGACCAGTGTTGTTTTTAAAAGGCAAGATTGTGACCACCGATTGCTCGAAGGCGCCGGAGGCCATGCTCACTGTGATCAGCGGGATGACGACTTATACGATGCATGCTTCGGATTTCAAGAGCCTCGTGGTGATTGGCGAAGATCAGTTTTCGTGCGAGTGGAAGAATCGCTTGGTTTCCGTGAATTACCGGGCGATGGGGAAGCGCGAAGGGGAAGTGGTTTCGCTTGAGATTCGGTGAACTTCTGTGAGGCGGTTGCGCGCATGTCGTGGTTGACGATTGACGATTATGGAGCGGGCGGTTGGCGCGGCGCGGGCGGTGCGGCGGCGCGCTCGCGGGATTGCTGCGCGAAGCTGGAGGCTGGCGCGATATTGTATTTTTCGGCGCCCCCATTCAAGCTGCCGGCGAGCGATGTGGATTTTCTGCTGGCGCTCAAGCCCGCAGATTCGCGGCTGCATAAAAATATTTCATATCGTCCGGAGAGCGACGTGCTCCGCGGCCTTTCGGACGATGGCAACAAGACCAGGGTGCACGAGATCATGCGCAATTACGCGGCTGAGGTGCGGGCGTTTGTCGAGGCGTTTCTTGCACCGTACGCAGGGCGGTTGCAGATGGACTATGCGAGCTATCGTCCGCTGGAAGAAGAGGGGCGCGATCTGTCGCTGCACAAGAGAAACGATCTGCTGCACGTGGACGCGTTTCCGAGCCGGCCGACGCGCGGCGCTCGGATTTTGCGGGTGTTCACGAATGTGAATCCGTCAAAGGACCGCGTGTGGGTGGTGGGAGAGCGGTTTCCCGAGTTGGCAACGCGCTTCGCGGACGCGGCGGGATTGCAGAAATATTCTGGCGCGTCGCGGGCATGGTCGGGAATTCGGCGCGGGCTAAGCCGGTTGGGCTTGCCAGTGCGAGATCGCGCTCCGTATGACGAATTTATGCTGCACTTTCATGACTGGCTGAAAGAAAACTCGGCTTTTCAGCAGGCGAAAGATGATAAAGAGCAGGTCACGTTTCCACCTTTGGCGACGTGGCTGGTTTACACCGACGGCGTGCCACATGCCGCGCTGTCCGGGCAGTTCGCCATGGAGCAGACGTTCATCGTTCCGGTGGAGGCGCTGGTGGCGCCGGAGGTCGCGCCGATTCGCGTGCTGGAGAAGCTGGCGAGGCGGGCGATGGCTTAGTTCTTCCCGCTAGTCCCTGGTGGTTTGCTGTTGTCGGGGGCGCTTCGAATTTGTGCGCCGGTCGTTCAGCGCGCCCCTTCTTAAAACAAATTTACGGATACCGTATCCTGGGAACGCCTCTGGTTTGGCGGGCATCAAAATGTGCGAAGATGGAGTCGGGAGTCAAGAATGGAAAATCCACTTAAGCTTAAGCGCATTCACCACGTTGAGTTCTTTGTCGGCAACGCGCGGCAGGCGGCATTTTTCTATCGCAAGGCGTTTGGATTTTCGCAGATTGCTTATAGCGGACTTGAGACGGGCAACCGGCAGCGGACCTCGTACGCGCTGAATCAGGGCAAGGCGAATTTTATTTTAACGACGCCGATGACGGCGGATGACGCGGCCGCGGAGCACATTCGCAAGCATGGCGACGGGGTGCGCGACATCGCGCTTGAAGTGGCTGACGCCGACGAGGCGTTCGCGGAAGCGGTGCGGCGTGGCGCGAAGCCGGCTGAAGAACCGCATGATGTCGACGACGAGTGTGGGTCGGTGCGGCGCGCGGCGGTGCACACGTATGGCGACACAATTCACTCGCTGATTTCCTACAAGGATTACAAGGGGCCGTTCTTGCCGGGGTTCGCGGCGGCTCCCGTGGATGGCGACGATTGCGGAATTTTGCGGATCGACCACATTGTAGGCAATGTCGAACTCGGCCAGATGCAGCACTGGGCGGACTTTTACACGCAGGTGTTCGGCTTTCATCGCTACATCACTTTTGACGACAAAGACATTTCGACCGAGTACAGCGCACTGATGAGCATCGTGATGTCGGACGATTCGCACTCGGTGAAATTTCCGATCAACGAGCCGGCGCTCGCCCGAAACAAGAGCCAGATTCAGGAATATCTCGATTCGTACGGAGGGCCGGGCGCGCAGCACATCGCGCTGCAGTGTAAAGATGAGCTTTACACGGTGAACAAGCTGCAAAAGAACGGCGTGGATTTCTTGCGTGTGCCGGACACTTATTATGAACAGCTGCCTTCGCGGGTGGGCGCGGTCGAGGAGCCGATCAGTTCGCTGAAATCGCTCGGCGTGCTCGTCGACCGCGACCAGGAAGGTTACCTGCTGCAAATCTTCTCGAAACCGGTCGAGGATCGTCCGACGGTATTTTTTGAGATCATTCAGCGCAAGGGCAGCCGCGGATTTGGCAAAGGAAATTTCAAGGCGCTGTTCGAGTCGATTGAACTTGAGCAGGCTCGGCGAGGGAACTTGTAACGATGGCTACCGCAGAGACTACGCGAACAAAAGCTGCGAACGGCCGCGGCGCGAAAGATGTCGCAAAAAAGACGGCGACTGTGGCTTACCAGTCCGGATTTGGCAACGAGTTCGCCAGCGAGGCGGTCGCGGGCGTTCTGCCACGCGGCCAGAATGCTCCGCAGCGCGTGGCGCACGGTTTGTATACTGAGCAGCTGAGCGGAACTCCATTTACCGCGCCACGTGTGGCGAATCGGCGAACCTGGCTCTACCGCATTCGCCCATCGGTGGCGCACAAGCCGTTTGAGGCAATGGCCCAGGGAAGGCTGCGCAGCGCGCCTTTTGACGAAGTGCCGACGCCGCCGAATCAACTGCGCTGGATGCCGATTCCGATTCCGCCGTCCGCCGAGCGCACGGATTTTGTCGACGGCCTCGTCACCATGGCCGGCAACGGCGACACGCATACGCATACGGGCGTGGGCATTCACATTTACGTTGCCAACGCTTCGATGACGGAGCGTTTTTTTTATAACGCCGACGGCGAGATGCTGATCGTGCCGCAGAGCGGGCGCTTGTTGCTCCGGACGGAGATGGGCATTCTCGAAGTTGCGCCGGGCGAGATTGCGGTGATTCAGCGCGGCATTCGTTTTCGCGTTGAGCTGCTCGACAAAACCGCGCGCGGATATATTTGCGAAAATTATGGCGCGCTGCTGCGACTCCCCGATCTCGGCCCGATTGGCGCGAATGGACTGGCGAATCCGCGCGACTTTCTGGCTCCGGTGGCCGCATTTGAAGATCGCGAGGGCGACTTTCGGATTACGACGAAATTTCAGGGACGGCTGTGGGAGGCGGCGATCGATCACTCGCCGCTGAACGTGGTGGCGTGGCATGGGAATTACGTTCCGTACAAATACGATCTGGCGAATTTCAATTGCATCAACACGGTCAGCTTCGACCATCCTGATCCGTCGATTTACACGGTGCTGACGTCGCCATCGGAAATTCCAGGAACGGCGAATCTTGACTTCGTGATTTTTCCGCCGCGCTGGATGGTGGCCGAGCACACATTTCGTCCGCCGTGGTTTCACCGCAACTTTATGAACGAATTTATGGGGCTGATCTACGGCGAGTATGACGCCAAGGCGGAAGGTTTTGTGCCGGGCGGTGCGAGCCTGCACAACTGCATGGCGGGTCACGGGCCCGATGCGGAGACGTTTGAGAAGGCCAGCAAGGCCGAGTTGAAGCCCGTGTATATAAAGGACACGCTCGCGTTTATGTTTGAGACGCGCTTTGTGTGCCGGCCGACGCGGTTCGCGCTCGAAACCTCGCAGCTCGATCATCAGTATTTTGAGTGCTGGCAGGGATTGAAGAAAAAGTTTGACGGCAGTGAGGGCTGATTTCGCGGATGAAGGCTTTTTCCCTGTCGATGAGTGGAGATCAGGCTGTGGTCGCCGAGTCTGCGACTGCCCTGCTTTCCGGGCTGATTGATTATGCAGGGTTGTTTCCTCCCGCATCGCTCGGGATAGCGGCCGCGGTTGCTAACTATGACGCGTATTTGAGCGGCGAGTATAGCTGGATGCTGGGGCGATTTATCGTTCCGGTTGCGCGGTTGGAGGAGTTTCAAAGCGCGTTGGCCGATCTGCCCGCTGCGCTTGAATCGGCTTCATCTTCCTCTTGGGGATTGTCCGTTCTGCCCGGGGCGGATGTTGTCGCGGATGTTTCTCGCATTCGCGAGTTCAACGATCGACTGGGCGTTGGCAATTCCACGAGGCGAGTAAGGATCGAGTCGATCGAGGTCAGGATCGCGAGTGCAGTCGAGATCGAACCGTTGTCCGCTCTGATTCCTGCCGAAACCGAAATTTATTTTGAAATTCCTTTGACCGCGGATGTGGGAGACTGCATTGCGGCGGTCGCTGATTGCGGGCGGCGCGCCAAGATTCGGACGGGCGGCGAGACCGCCGACAAATTTCCAGCGGCGGCGAGTGTGGTGGAGTTCATGCGGCTGTGCGCCGCGAAGGGCGTGGCGTTTAAGGCGACGGCAGGGTTGCACCATCCGATTCGATCAGCGCATCGGTTGACTTATCAGGCTGACAGCCCGACAGGAATGATGCACGGATTTTTGAATGTGTTTCTGGCGGCGGCGTTTTTGCGCGCAGGTATGGACGCTCGGCTGGCGGCTGATTTGGTGAATGAGCAATCGGCGAGCGCTTTTCGGGTTGATTCGACGACCGTCGTGTGGCGCGAGAACCGGCTCAGTCTGGATGACATTTTGGCGGCGCGCAGAAATTTTGCGATCTCTTTCGGGTCGTGTTCGTTTACGGAACCCGTCGAGGATCTGCGGGGGCTTTGCCTGCTACCGCAGTCCAACCGCTGAAAACCTCTTGTGACCGAATCCGGTACTTATCGTCTCTCCACATATGATCTCCGCGTTCGCTTGCACATATAATCTCCACTCGTAGTCTCCACAATTATGAAACCTGTTCTGGATGACACACACGATCCTGGCGCGCGCAGCTGGGTCGAGTCGGCGAATGCTGATGCCGCGGATTTTCCGATACAAAACTTGCCGTTTGGAGTTTTTAGGCGGCGCGGCACGACCGATGCGAAGATTGGCATCGCGATCGGCGACCGCGTTCTCGACGTCGCAGGGCTGGTAAGCGACGGCCTGTTGAAAGATGACGCAAGCACGGCTGCCGTCGCCGGGGCGTGTAAGTCGACTTCTCTCAACGCGCTGATGGCGCTTGGTGCAGGGCCGCGGCGGGCTTTGCGTCGGCGGGTTCATTCTCTTTTGCGCGACGACGCTTCGGCCCCCGACCAGGCAGCCGTGTCGCGGCACTTGGCTGCGCAGGCTGACGTGGAGATGCTTGTGCCGGCCGAGATCGGCGATTACACGGATTTCTATGCGTCGATTTTTCACGCAACGAATGTGGGGAAATTGTTTCGGCCGGATAATCCTCTGCTGCCGAATTACAAATACATTCCGATCGGCTATCACGGGCGCGCGTCGTCGCTCGTTGCGAGCGGAACTGCCGTGCACAGGCCATCGGGCCAGACGCGCGTCGGCGATGCCGAGCCCGCATTCGGTCCGACAAAGGCGCTTGATTACGAACTGGAACTCGGATTGTTTGTGAGCCGTGGAAACCAGCTCGGCGAGCCGATTCCCATCGGCAAAGCCGAAGAACACATTTTTGGAGTCTGCCTGCTCAACGATTGGTCTGCTCGCGACGTGCAGGCCTGGGAGTACCAGCCGCTGGGACCGTTTCTGGCGAAAAGCTTTTCAACATCGTTGTCGCCGTGGGTGGTGACGATGGAGGCGCTGGCCCCGTTTCGCGCGGCCGCTTTTGCGCGGGCGGAGGGCGATCCACGGCCACTGCCCTATCTTCTGGATGCAATCGATCAGGAGCACGGCGGACTTGATCTCACTCTGGAAGTCGCGGTGCAGTCGGTGCAGATGCGAGAGCAGAAGATGGAGCCAGCGATTGTGAGCCGCGGCAATGTTCGCGATCTCTATTGGACGATGGCGCAAATGATCACACACCACGCAAGCAATGGGTGCAATCTGCGGCCAGGAGATCTACTGGCGAGTGGAACGGTTTCGGGGCCGGACGTGGCGGGCGCGAAGTGGAGCGCACGCGGATGCCTGCTGGAGCTAACGTCGCGGGGCGCAAACCCGATCACGTTGCCGTCAGGCGAGGAGCGGAAGTTTCTGGAAGATGGAGATGAAGTGACTCTTCGCGGATGGTGCGAGCGGGAAGGTTTCCGACGGATCGGACTGGGAGTCTGCCGCGGAACAATCTCGAACGATTAGCGCTACTTCATTGGTGGTAAGTACGGAATGTAGCGGGCGAAGAGCCAGGACAAGAAAAATACTACGGGTATGTGCACCATTAGTTGGAGAACTCCGTAGCCTACTATGTCTCGGGCTTTCAGTTTCAGAATGCCGAGCAGAGGCAGCATCCAAAATGGATTGACCAGGTTCGGTAGGGCTTCCGCGGCGTTGTAGATCTGGACAACCCACCCTAAGTGGACCTGATGCAGGTTCGCCGCCTGTAAGACATAAGTTGCCTCGATGATCCACTTACTACCGCCTGATGGAATAAAAATACCGAGCACAGCGGAGTAACTCGCTACCAGTAGCGGATAGGTATTGTGGGTGCTGATCGCGGCGAATAGTCTTGCCAGCGCGTCGGAAATACCGGTGCCGGCAATCATTCCGAAGATTACCGCATAAAACGGAAACTGGATCAGCACACCGCCGGTGGCGGGGACGCAGTCGGCGACCGCCCGCATGAAGCGTTTTGGACGCCAGTGCAGCAGCAAGCCAGCCGTAATGAACATGAGGTTGTACGTGTTGAGATCGAGCGCGGCTAGGGATCCCTGAGTAGATGTGCGGAATACGTCGACCAGATACCAGAGGAGCAGAGCCGCGGCCAGCAGCGTAAGAAGCGGGCTGTACTCCAACCATTCGCCCGGCTTGGTCCTCAGGTCGAGGCTGGAGCGAATTGGCTCGTATTGAATGCCGTAATCTTCGGCGGTCTTCGCGTTCTCGGGCGACGGCGTGGAGAGCCAGGCGATTAGTACGGATAGGATGATCAAGATTAGGGTGGTAACTATACTTTGCCAAAGAAAGAGTGTTTGAGTAAGAGGAATAAGACCACTTACATTATAGAGCGTCGGTGGCAGGGCGGTCTTGGTCGCCATGAGCATCGCGGCGGAAGAAGACAGGCCGAGAGCCCAGACTGCTCCCAGGCCGAGATAAGCGGCGGCGCCAGCCGCGCGGTAGTCCATACCTTTTACGCGATGCGCCAGCTCGCGAACGAGGAGACCGCTGAAAATCAGGCTTAATCCCCAGGAGATGAGCGAGGTCAGCGTGGAAAAGAGCGCGATCATGGCGACGGCGCCCCGGGGAGTTTTCGGTATTCCCGCGAGGGCGCGGATGGCGCGGTAGACGAGCGGAGTGGAGGCAACGACGTAGCCGCCGATAATGATCATCACCATTTGCATGGTGAAGGGGACGAGCGTCCAGAAGCTCTTGCCGCCCTGAATGGCGAGGTTGGACGGGCTTTGATGAAGGGCGAGGCCGACGAGAAAAACCACGACGATGCCGAGCAGCGCGAAGACGAGCGGATCGGGAAACCACCGCTCGCTCCAATTGGCGAGGCCAAGGCCGAAGCGGGCGAGACGACGTTCGTGTAGCGACGCTTGTTCAGGTGATAAGGGCATAGGAGATAGTTTCGTCCGCAGCAGGGCATTCTAAGGCAAATCTTGGAGGGATGCGAAAGTTTTGGGGGGTTAGAGCTGTTAATAAGAAATGTCGACAACTTGCCGGATCGAGAAGGGCGCCACGGAATGATGAAAGCTGGCGGAGGTGCCGGAGAGCGCGCCAGTGACAGTGGCATTTAATTCAGCAGGAGTATAGGCGCGGCGCACGGAAGTTTGTCCGTCAGCGGCGGCGATGCGCGAGAGGAAAGGTACGATGAAGATGCGAAAGAGCGCCAGGGGAAGCTGGCTGCGGACGAGATCGAGCAGGATGAAGCGGCGGCAGGAGCGGCCGACGTTTCCGATCATCTGAATTAATTCCCGATCGGTGAGGTGATGCGCGAGGTGCGTCGCGATGGCGACGTCAGCCTGGGGCAGCGGATCGCGCACGGCGTTGGCCTGGATGATCGGCTGCGAGGTCAACGAGCGAGCCGGGACGGGAGCCACGATATCGACCCCGATGCCGGTGACGCCGAGCGCCTTGGTGACGTGCTCGAGAACTCCGCCTTGTCCGCAGCCGACGTCGAGGACCGAGCGAATGGGAAGTGGATCGCGACGCAAGGCTTGCACGAGGCAGCGCGTATCGCCGAGAAGTCGATGGATAGCTGTTATTTCGCGGTAGACGCGCGCCGCTTGTTCTTCCGGCACGTTATCGCCGTCGAGGATCTCGGGGGTGAAGGATCGCTGCATGACCATCTGCATGACAATTTGCGCCTGGTGCGCGCAATCGCAGATCGTCCGAGCGCAATTGCAGACCGCATCTTCGACTGAACGTGCGAGCCAATTATCGTTCAAGAAGAGCCTTCGGCAAGCATTTTTGTTATAGTTCCTCCCCATGCCCGATGCCAGCAATCCCGTACGCGTTTCCTCGACCGCGCGTTCCACACTTTCGCGCAATCAGATTCGCGGGTTTTGGGCGGCGTGGGGCGGCTGGACGCTCGACGGCATGGACTCGTTCATTTACGCGCTCGTGCTCGCCCCGTCGCTGCGCGAGTTGCTGCCAAAATCCGGTATCGCCGCGACCAAAGCCAATGTCGGCTATTACGGCGCGCTGCTCTTTGCGCTGTTTCTGGTGGGCTGGGGCATGGCGTTTCTCTGGGGGCCGGTCGGAGACAGGTTTGGCCGCGTGCGAACGCTCATGCTCACGGTCGT
>JBAWAI010000429.1:0-13164 GCA_049589215.1 Terriglobales bacterium
GGCTAGAACTGTCGCCAGGCCGATGATTGATCCCCATTCGCCGAGCGGCGAGCGCGCGAGGATTTTTGACGCTTGGTCGCTGGACATGCGGCGGCGGAATTGGATGTGGGCGGCGAGGGAGACGATCCAGGAGAGCATCATGCCGAAGAGCGCGGAGCGGAGAATGTATTCGAAGGCGCGGGCGGGAGCGTAGCGCTCAAGGATTAGCGCGGCGGCGATTCCGTAGGACGAGACGATGAGCGCGTAGGTGGGAGCGCCGCTGCGGCTAAGTTGGCCGAGACGCGCGGGAGCCCATCCGGTGCGAGCCAGTGAAAAGAGCATGCGCGAGGAAATGTAAAGCGCGGCATTTGCTCCTGACAGCGCCGCGGTGAGAACCACAAAATTCATCAGATGGGCCGCGCCCGGAAGGCTGACCGAGCGGAAGACGGTGACGAAAGGGCTCTCGTTCGAGCCTACGCGATTCCAGGGCATGACTCCAACCAGCACGATAATGGCGCCCATATAAAGCACGGTCAGACACAGGAATGTCATGCGGGTGGCGCGGGCGACTTCTTTCGGGGAGGCGGACTCGCCCGAGGTGACGGCGACGAATTCGACTCCCGCGAAGGTGTAGATCGCGAAGGTGATGGCGAGGAGCGGTGCGGCGACGCCGAGCGGGAAAAATCCTCCATGGGCGGTGTACTGCGGGGCGGTGCGTCCGGTGACGAGTAGCGCGGCGCCGAGCACGATGAAAGCGGCGACTACCGCAACCTTGATCATGGAGAACCAGAACTCGAATCGACCGTAGCGGTGGACGCTGAGAAGGTTCGTGGAAAGGAGAAAGGCGGCGAAGATGGCAACCCACAGGAGCGCCGGAGTCCGCGGCAGCCAGAATTGCATGTAGGTGGCGGAGGCGACCATCTCGGCTCCGATGGAAAAAGAGATGGCCAGCCAATAGCCGGAGCGGGAGACGAAGCTCGCCCACGGGTTGAGATAGAGATCGGCGTAGACGCCAAAGGATCCGGCGGCGGGATGGGCGCTGGCGAGTTCGCCGAGGGCGAGGGTGACGGTCCAGCTGACGAAGGCGGCGAGGACAAAGGTGAGAATGACGGCGGGTCCGGCGAGCGAGATGGCGCTCGCGGTGCCGAGGAGCAGGCCAGTGCCGATCGAGCCGCCGACGGCGACCATGGTCATCTGTCCGGCGGTGAGCTGGCGGCGCAGGCCGGATTCGGGATTGGGTTGAGCGGACACGAATCGAGCGAACACGGCTCGGGCGAGAACGTGAGCGTTCTATTGGTATCACAGTTGTGCGGGCGGGGAGCGTGGTGGAGCTCTATTCCGAGCCGGTGGCTGCGGCGGAGGTGGAAGGGGCTGTTTCACGAGTGTTGTCTTCGGGAACGGCGTACGGGGGTCGAGCCAGAACGACGCGATTGCGTCCAGCACGTTTGGCATCGTAGAGAGCGTCGTCGGCGAACTTGAGGAGCAGGCCGATCTGATCGGTTGTCTCATCGAAGGCGGCGATACCGATGGAGATGGTGACGGCCTGGACGCGCTCGCTCGCTTGACGGGCGCAGGTTTCGGCGACCCGTTGGCGGATGATCTCGGCGCGTACGGCGGCCTGCTTGAGGGAGCATTCGGGGAGAATGAGGGTAAATTCCTCGCCGCCGTAACGGCAGGCGATATCTTCGGCGCGCACGGAGCGAAGAAGAATTTCTCCGACGGTGGAGAGCAGCCGGTCACCGGCAGCGTGGCCGACGGCGTCATTGTAGCGTTTGAAGTGATCGATATCGAGCATCATGACGGCGACGGGACGATGCTTGCGGCGAGCCGAGTTCAGTTCGCGTTCGAGAAATTCCTGCATGTAGCGACGGTTATAGAGAGTGGTGAGGGGATCGCGAACGGCCTGGACGCGGAGGGATTCGCGCAGGCCGAGATTAGCGATGGCGAGAGCTACGTGTTCGGCGACGGCGGTAGCGACGTTGAGACGGCGGGCGGAGTGATGGGAGCTGGCATCCGGAGCGATGGCGGCGAGAAAATCGTTGTCCTGGACGGAGAGAACTCCAAAGGCTTCGCCGATGGCTATGAGAGGGATGCAGACAGAAGCGCCTTCGCCAAGAAAGTGTGCGCAGCGGGCGCCTGAAAGCCCGCCGGCGTGCACGTGGAAGGTTCCGCGCCGAAGAGCCCAACACTCGGTTGGCGAGAAGATCTGCCCGGCGGGGCCGACGCCCCACGTCACGGTCGATTCGAGACGGTTGCGCGAGGGAGTGAGAAGAGCGATGGAGCCGGAGGCATCAGGAAACAGGCGGCGCATGCGCTCAGGAATGAGGCGAAAGACTTCTTCGCGGGAGGCGCAGGCGTGGAGCAGGCTTCCGAGTTCGCTGATCTGGGTGATTTCGGCGGTCTGGCGGCGGGAATCGTCGAGCAGATGGTTGATTCTGTCGTTCGATTCGGAGAGTTGCTCCTGGGCGAGCTTTCGCTGAAAGATTTCGCGCTGCTGGTGGTACTGAGTGAGAGCCAGGCGGAAGGTGAAGGCGACGAGCGAGGCGGAGATGGCGATACCAGCGAGCAATCCGCCATTGGCCTGCTTCCAGCGGTCCATGAGCGCGTTGAGGGTGACGAGCATGGCGACCAGAATGAGGCTTGCGCCGAGGAAATTGAAGAAGTGCGTGGGCTCGGGATTGGACTGCGGCTCCGCCTCGGGAACCCAGGTAATGGCGATGAGTGCGGGAGCGGCCTGGTTCAGGTTCCACGCCAAATTGAACCAGGCGGAAGCGGAGGCATAGTGATGGAGATCGATCCAGTCGCCGACGAAGGTTGCGACCGCGCAGACAAAGAGAAAGAGCGCGAAACGAAGGAGAAGGTTGCGCGCTCCGGGCGCGCGCGTGAATTGGAGGCGGACAAGAACGGCGAGGAGCAAAAAAATGCTCTGCGCATCGCTGATGCTGATGGTCCGCAGAAACGCGTCGCCGGGTAGCATCTGGCGCGCGGGAAGAAAGAAGAAGGTGGAATAGACGAGGGCGACGACGATTCCGATCTGAAAGAGATCGAGGAAGATTTCCGAGTTGACGCGGGTCCGCCCGGAGATGTCCGGGAGGAAGAGAATCATCAGAATGGGAGCACCGTAGAGACAATAGAGCAGTCGCCAGGTGGAATCCGACAGGGTGGTCACGCTGAAGAAAGTATCGAAGGTCTGGAGGGAGTTCGGCACCAGCCAAACCATGAGAATAGCGGAGAACAGAAACCAGAAGACAGCTTCAACACCCTGAGCGCGGCGGAAGACGGTCCCGACGCAGGCAATGGCAACCAGATTCGCCACCACGATGATGCATTCGGCCAGAGCGCAACCGCGAGGGCCAGTGCCAAGAATGAGAAATCCGGCTGCCTGGATGGCGGTGAGAACCACGAAGAGCAGGCTTACGAACCGGGGTTGACGCAGGCTGATGAAATCGCCTGGGTGCGAAGCGACCGCTGGAGCGGGACGCGTTGTGTTCACCATAAGTTGCGGATTTTGGATCGCCACTTATGAAGAATCGGCTGGATCTCGGGAGACTCCAGTTACCGGGTGCGCTTAGGTGCCGGTATGGTTGCCTTGCGGCTGGATCTCGGATCTCAGTCCGCGGCGCTGGAATCGGACTCCGGGGCTCCATGACGGCGTAATAGCTGTGGCAGATTTTGCGAGAATGCGGAGCGGGGTAGAACCATGTCGCATCCGGCCTCATGCGCCTTTAGTTTGAGGTCGCCCTGAACGTGGGAGAGGAAACCGATGATCGAGGTGCCTTTTTTCAGCTTGCTTTTGAGTTTTGGAATGAGCGTCAGCGGCTTGGCGTTGGCGTTATTGAGGTCGAAGATTATTAGAGACGGCTTCTCTTCTCCGTTGCTCTTCATGCGGTCGGTGAGATCTTTTTCGGTCTTGACGAACTCGACTTTGACGTTCATCTTGCGACCGGTGTCCTGAATTTTGCTGAGGAAGAACAGGTCTTCGACGAAGGCGAAGACGCGCGAGGCTGCGTCTTCGGCGGGAGCGGGCAAGGGCTCCGGATCAGCGATGGGATAGGCGGCGGCAAAGCCGGGTCGGCGCGGACCTTTGTTGCCGTTGTCGCCATTCAAGGCGGCGCGGTAGCTGTGATCCATAGGCGCGGTGAAGATGCCCTGATGCTCCTGGCGAGGGCGGGACGATCCGTTGCTGCCGGGACCGCCACTGCGTCTTTGCGAACGACGCCCACGGCGCCGCTTTTGCTTTCCGCCTCCCTGAGAGGCGTGTCCGGGTCCTGCGTTCATAGTCAGCTCTTGTTTAGTGGCAGTCCGGATCGGAGGATCCGGAGCCTGATGGTTTCGAGTTTCATTAGTTGATGCGATATGCATTGCGCTTTGTCTGCGCTTCGCGCCGCGGCGGTGTAGTGAATATAGAAGTGATATACACCGGCACGGCTGGCCGAACCCACTTCGGCTGGATGCTATCTATACCTAGAAACGGTACTGCTTTGAGAATCTATTCAAACTGTAATTGGGCGCCTGAAGGTATTTGGGCGCGACGGCCAGCGGAAAGCATGACCGTGAGAACAACTAAATGGTACCCGCGAAAGGGCCCGTTGCGCAAGGGGAGAACCCATTAGTTTTGCACAATCTGGACATTACCAAAGATTGCGGGAAGGCTGGAGGAGAGCGCATTAAGTTCCGGTGAGCACATGCCGATACAAAAAGAGTGAGACCCGATGTTTCCGCACAAGCGAGCGCGCCCGCGATGTCACTGGCCGCGCCGGGACAACGTTTTGTGGCGCGGCAGCCGATTCTGGACCGCACGCAGAAGGTGTTTGGCTACGAACTGCTGTTTCGAAACGGAATTGAAGACTATTTCAGCAGCAGCGATCCGGAACAGGCGGCGCGGTCAACGCTTGACAGTTCTTTGCTGTTTGGTTTGAGCACGCTCTGCCATAACGGCATGGCATTTGTGAATTGCACCCGCGAGATGCTGTTGAAGGATCTGGTCACACTCCTGCCTCCGAGCCAGACGGTAGTGGAGATTCTGGAGACGGTTGAACCGGAAGACCGGGTAGTGGCGGCGTGTAAGCGATTGCGCGCGGCGGGGTATCAGATTGCCCTGGACGACTTTGCGCCGAACGATCCGCGGATTCCGCTGGTCGAACTGGCGAACTTTATCAAGGTCGATCTGCTGGCCACGAAGCAGGAGGAGCGGGCCTGGATGCTGCGCCGGTTCGGGTCGCCGAAGTGCAAGATGCTGGCGGAGAAACTGGAGACGCCGCATGAGTTCTATGAGGCGCGAAACATGGGGTTCGCGTACTTTCAGGGATATTTTTTCTGCCGGCCGGAGCTGGTGAAAGGGCGAGAGGTTCCGGCGAGCCGGGCGCGCTATTTGCGGCTGCTGGAGATGGTGTCACGTCCGGAGATGGAGATGCGCGAGCTGGAAACATTGTTGAAGCAGGAAGCGTCAATCTGCTACCGGCTGCTGCGCTATTTGAACTCTCCCGTCTTTGGGCTGTCGCTCGAGGTGAAGTCGGTGCGGCATGCGATGGCGATTCTGGGGGAGCGGGAATTGCGGCGGTGGATCCGGCTGATTGTGACGGTGGGCGCGGCCGAGCAGGGGTGCAGCGAACTGGTGATGATGGGGCTGACGCGGGGGCGCTTCTGCGAACTGCTGTCGAACCATCTGCACACGAATAACGACCTGTTTCTGATGGGGCTGCTGTCGGTGATGGATGCGATTCTCGAGATCGACAAGCCCACGCTGCTGGCGCAGGTGCCGGTGGATCAGGACACGAAGGCTGCACTATTGGGGCAGGGGGGAAGTCTGGGGACGCTCTATCAATTGGTGGTGGCACAGGAAGCGGGCGAGTGGGCGCGGGCGGCCGAGCTGACAAAGGATCTGCAGCTGAGTGACGACTGCGTGGGTTCGACATGGTGGGAGGCAATGACCTGGGCGCAGGAGGTTACGGGCGGGATCTAGGATTGTGAAGGGCGGAAGTAAGAACGCGGAAGTCAGACGTTAAAGGCGAAAGTCAAAAAGCAAAAACCTGGACTTATTGGTTTTTGCTTTTCCTTTTGGGCGAAATCGAGTGGTGGAGATCGATGGACTGGGGACTTGCTCTTTTTATGGAGCCTCTATCAGTTCCATTTTGCCATCTCTGGTGCGGTGCAGGACCATCAGTTTGCCTTTGGGATCGCGGAAGACGAAGACGTCGCGATCACGGAAGTGGGCTTCCTTGATGGCTTCTTCGAGGGTCATGGGGCGGAGAGCGACCGAGTCGGCGGAGCGAACGAGATGGACCTCGGTGGTTTTTGCGATGGATGGAAATTTGTGGACGGTGACAGAAACGGTGGTGCTCTCGGCGAGGCCTAATATTTCGAGGCGTTCGTTTTCGCGCAGAGCGCCATCGCCATTAAATTTTTTGACCGCCTTGCGTTTTTTGCTGAGCCACTTGGTTTTGTATTTGAGCGCCTGGCTGTGGAGATGATCGAGAGCGTTGTTGACGGCCGCGGCCATGTCATGGGCCTGGGCAGCGCCGACAATTGGGCCATTCGGCGGGTTGATGGTGATTTCGGCTTTGTGACGATGCTTTTCGACGGCCAGGATCACCTTGGTTTCGAAGCGGTCGCCGAGGATTTTGCGGATTTTGTTGAGTCCAGTTTCAACTTCTTTTCGGATGGCAGTGGGAATTTCGTATTGACGGCCGGTGTACTCAACGTTCATGGGGACCTCCACAAAAGTCAGAAGTCAGAAGTGAGATTTCAGAAGTAAGAAGGTTCTGACAGAAGCGGCAGGCTGCGACTTCTGCATTTTGACTTCTTACTTCTCACTTATTTTTTCACTCTTCTTTGATGCGTACTCGGAATCTTCATGTCTTCGCGGTACTTGGCGACGGTGCGGCGCGTTACATCGATGCCTTGTGACTGGAGAATACGGGTGATCTGTTCGTCGGTCAACGGGCGCGATGGATCTTCATCTTCTATTAATTTTTTCACGCGGCGTTTAAGGATCAGAAGCGAGGTGCCCCCGCCTTCGGGGCCCTGCACGCTCTCAGAGAAAAAATAGCGCAGCTCGAAGACGCCCTGCGGTGTATGTACATATTTGTTGGCGACAGCGCGGCTGACGGTGGAGGGATGGACGCCGATTTCTTCGGCGACCTCCTTGATCATCATGGGCTTGAGCTGATCGATGCCGCGCTCGAGGAAATCCTGCTGGCGGGCGACGATGGAATAGCAGACTTTGGTGATGGTCTGCTTGCGCTGCTCGATGTTTTTGATGAGCTGGATGGCGGACTTGTAGCGGTCCTTGACGTAGTTGCGCGTGTCTTTGTCGTTGCCCTCGCGGGTGAGGAGGCGCTTGTAGGCCGGATTGAGACGCAACTGCGGCATGTCCTCGTCGTTCATGATGATGAGCCACTCGTCGCCATGCTTGACGAAGGCTACGTCGGGCTCGATCAAGCGGGCGGGAGTTTTGTTGTATTGCAGGCCGGGACGCGGGTCGAGGGTGCGAACGTATTCGAGCGCGGACTGGACGGCTTCGACGGGGCGGCCAACGGCTTTGGCGATTTCCTTGAATTGCTTGAGCGTTACGGCATGGAGATGCTGGTCGACGACGGCGATCGCGTCATTGAGAACCTGCTCGACAGTGTCGTTGCCGGTGGCCGAGCCGTTGACGGGCACAAGGTTGCTGGTGGTGGATGCTCCGTTCGCGGTGGCGGTGCCACTCGCAGAAGCCGGGGTGGCGCCGTTGCGGTCGCGGCCCTGGTGGAGTTGCTGCATGTGATAGCGCAACTGGCGAAGCAGGCACTCGCGAAGATCGCGGCAGGCTATGCCGGGAGGGTCGAGCTGGCGGACGACTTCGAGAGCTTCCTGAAGATCGGGGAGGGTGAAGCTGACTTGCATGCGCGCGGCTGTGGCGGCGTGACTGGACGCTGCACCGTTGCCGGACGCTGCTCCGTTGCCAGACGAAGACGCGCTTGATGAGGGCGCTGCTGGTGTTGTTGCCGCCGCGGCGGCGGGACGTCCGGATGCGCCGTTGTTGGCCGCTGGAGGAGAAGGCGCGTTACGAAACGCCGATTGTGCGGAGGCGTAAGCTGCACGCTGCGCCGCTTCCGCTTGAAGAGCTTCCACGGTCCAGCCTTCGCCGAGGCTTGCGACGGGCGGCTGCTGGAGCGAGGCCATGGATGGTGACGGCGAGCGGTAATGGCTTAGGACTGACCCGCTCACATGGGCGTTGCCTGATATCGGATCGAGCGGTGCGGCATCGCTTTCGAGCGGGAGATCGATTGATGAGGATGCGATTGCCGCCAGATCGGGTGACGCGGCGTGGATCGACACAGAATCAATCGACCCCGGATCGCTTAACTCAGAATCGATTGATGCCGATTCGTCTGACGCCGGATCGATCAAGGGGGAATCGGGAACTATCGCGGCTATGCCGAGGGCTTCGGCTTCGCCCACAATTTTGGCCTGGGTTTCGGCGTCGGCTTCGGGGGCGGCTACAGGAACGATGCCTAGAATTTCGTCGTCGCTGGCGATGAGGTAACCGTCTTCGTTCAGATTGCCGATGATGATCTCGGCGGCCTGATGGACGGGTGCGCGGAGGGAGATGGCTCCCAGTTGCCAGAGGAGGTGGTCGGTGAGATTGCCGGGCTTGGAGAGGAAATTTTCGAAGGAGGGCTTTTCGATCTCTTCCATCTCGCCGGAGCTGCGATAGCCGGGGTCGAGATATTCCTGGAAGAACGAGCCGAAGTCGATCTCCTCGAAGGGATCCTTGGTTTCGGTCGCGGTGATGGGGTTTTCTTCGGTTGTGGCCTTGGCGGCAATGCGGTCGCGCTCTTCTTCCTGGCGGCCGACGTCATCGAGCATGGGAACCGCGTCTTCGAGTTCTTCGAGGACGGGGTTTTCGACCATTTCGGCGGTGATCATGTCCTTCAGCTCGAGCTTGTTGAGGGCGAGGACGGAGACCATCTGGACGAGGCCCGGCGTCAGGATCTGGCGCTGGGAGAGCTTGACGTTCAGTTTGTGTTGAAGAAGAACCATTTCTTAGCTATGAGCCTTGAGCGGCGAGCAAGCCTTTGCTTGCAGCCTTTTTAATTTTAAATTGACCTTAGCATTAACTTCTCATGCCTCATGTCCTTCTGGCGCGGCACGAAGGTGCATTCGGCTTGCGCGTTGGTAACTTGGAAAAAGCTGCCAGTTCTCAGTTGTCAGTTCTCAGTTCCGTCAAACCAGCTCTCAGGAAAATCCCTCATCCGAAGCTTTTGCCTAAACCAGCGAGAAGCTCTCGCCCAAATAAACTCGGCGAACCTCTGGGTCGCTGCCTAGTTGTTCGGGAGTGCCGGAACGGAAGATTCGGCCCTCATTGATTATGTAGGCGCGATCTGTGACCGAGAGGGTCTCGCGAACATTGTGATCCGTAATCAGGATTCCGATGCCGCTGGCGCGCAGGTCGGAGATAATTTTTTGCAGGTCGAGGACCGCGATCGGGTCGATGCCGGAGAACGGCTCATCAAGAAGAATGAATGTCGGATTGATACAAAGCGAACGGGCTATTTCGACGCGGCGGCGTTCACCGCCCGACAGAGCGTATCCCTTGTTCTGGCGGATGTGATCGAGGCCGAGCTGGTCGAGGAGGGTGTCGGTTTTTTCGCGGCGCTCGTGCCAGGAGAGAGGCTGGGCTTCAAGGACGGCGAGAATGTTCTCCTCGACGGTGAGCTTGCGAAAGATGGAAGCCTCTTGCGGAAGGTAGCTGATGCCATACTGGCGAGCCCGTAAGTACATGGGAACGCTGGTGATATCTTCTTCGTCGTAGAGAACGCGGCCAGTGTCAGGAGGGATCAGGCCAACGATGGCATAGAAAGAGGTGGTTTTGCCGGCGCCGTTTGGGCCGAGGAGACCTACTACTTCGCCCTGCAGAACTCGAAGGCTTACGCCGTTTACAACGCGCCGGCCACGGTAGGTTTTGCCGATCTCGTCGGTGGCCAACGTGTGCATTTATCGTGCCACTTGCGTCCTTGTGACCGCCGGGGACGTCGTCTTTCCTTCTACGAGCACCCTATCATCGTGTCTGTAGAAAGTCAACGAATCGCCTGTGATTTTGCCCTGTTCGGCATCAAAAATGCTAGGCGGTCCGCCGGTCAAGACGTACTTGTCATCTGCGGCGGTGTAGACGAGGTGATCGCCGGTGGCCCGGCGGGTGGGTTCGACGACGACTACGTTGGTATCGGCGATGATTTTTTCGACCTGGCCGAGGGAGGTGGGCGAAGGTGCAGCCTTTTTTGCTGCGGAATGTGACTGGTCGCGGGGCGCGAGGAATACCGTCATCACGCGCGACGTCATGGAGGCGTCCGAGCCTTTGGCGGTTACGCCTCCGGTGAGGAAGATTTTGCGGTCGGGATCGTTGTAGGTGAGGTGCGCCGAGTTGATAGTCACGGGACTGGCTTTGCCCTCGCTGTCAACCTGCACGATCACGGTTTTGACGGGCTGACTGGCGTTGCCCTCGGCGACGAGGGAGCGATGATCGCGATCGAACTGGAGAGTGGGGGCTTCGACGACATTGCTGTTTTGCCAGAGGCGAGCGTTGCCGGCGTAAACGGCGATGGCCGATGAGCGATGCGCGGTCATGGTCCGGCTGACCACGTGGATCGGGTCAGACGAGGCGAGCATGGCGCCTTCGGGCTGGGGCTTGAGATCGTTGTACGTGCTTTTGACGTTGACATCGGCAACGGCATCGCCGGTGACGCGATTGAAGCGGATGGTTTGGGCGGTGGTGGTCATGCCTCCATCGACGACGCGGGGCGAGCCGGTGAGGACAAGGTTTTGATCGGCGTCGGTGTAGACGCCGCGTTCGGCCCATGCTTTCTGGGTTCCGCTGACGTAGACGAGGCCGCCGGCCTGGGTGATGGTCGAGATGCCGCCCTGAGGCTGAAATTGAACGTCGAGGGTTGGGCTGGTGGAGATGCGGTCGGGCTGGCCGGGTTGAGTGCCGACAATTTTTGCGTTGGGCTCTCCGTGAAGCAGAGAGATGCGATTGTTGGCGGTGAAGGTGGCGTGGAAACGGTCGGCGGTGACGACCGTTTTTTGTTTGGTGGCGGTCTGGGTGATGGTGATCTGCGGCGGTCCGGTGGTGGTGGCGGATTCGAGCTGATTCCCATGCTGGACGAGGAAGTCCATGATGGGCGCGGTCATCTGGATATTTTGCGGACCGCCGGCGGAGAGCGAGGCTTGCGTCGGAGCTGACGCGGCTGTGGCCGGCGACGATGTTGGCGTCACGGTAGCGGCAGATTGAGCTCTTTGCTGTTCCAGGCGGACGCCGTCTTCGGCGTGCACGGTCTGGAGAATCTGCTTGGGACCGAAATGGAGGGTGGCGCGGCCGGCGTGCGCTTCGGCGGGCTGGGCGCCTTCGGTGTTGAGCTGGACGTTGCCGGTGAGGACGGCGGAGGTCATCTGATTGCGATTGCCGGTGAGAAACATTTCCGCATGATCGGATTTGGAATGGGTATGGGAGGGTCCATCAAATGCGCCTTGCACGTTGCCGTCGGCGAGAATGCGCTCAACGGTGTTGTCGTTGCGGAGGAAGAACGTGGCTTCGTCGGACTGGAGATCCTGACCGGCGCGCGTCATGTGGGCGCGGGTGAGAAGGATGGTGTGGGGGCGCTTGTCGATGATGCCGCGCTCGGCGTTGATGTGATAAGGATGCGGCTGGTGGACGCTGACTTCGACCGCTGAACGCAGGGTCATGACGCCAGTATTGGAGATGTATTGGACGCCGATGGCGGAGCCGGTGGCTTCGGGAGTTTCGAACTCGACCTTGCCGGCGGCGGAGGCGTCGCCGGAATTCTTGTTGAAGACGAGGTCGTCGGTTTCGAGGTGAATTGGCTTCTTCAGTTGGGACGGGGGCGACTGGTCGGAACTTTTGCTGCCTTCGGGATTGGCTTCGAGATCGATGAGGACGCGGCCTTTGGCGATAATGTTGCCGGAGGTGGGATCGAATTCAAAGTTTTCTCCGGCGATGCGATCGAAGCGGCTGGAATCTTTGCCATAGACGACGATCTTGACGTTGTGGAGTTCGGCTCGATTGCCCTGTTTGAACTGCACGGCCTTGGAGGCGCTGACCGTGAACTGGGTGCGGCCCTGCTCGGATTTGGAGATGGAAAAGCCCTCGGCGGTTTGCTGAATGTCGATGCCGAGCTTGGCTGGGATCTGGTGGATGGCTTTGCTGACGCGCCAGCGCGCGTAGAAATACATGCCGGCTACGATGGCGATCATCAGAATCGCGCCCGCGGCAAACCACGGACGCAGGCGGGAGACGGGTAGCGGCATGAGTTCAGTTTAATGGAATCTGAAGAGCAAGGCAGAAGTTAGAAGTCAGAGTGAAGAAGTAAAAGCCAGCCATGTTGGGAAACTTTTTTACCGCTGAGACGCCGAGAGAATCATACATCTGACTTCTGACTTGATCTGTGCGCTTCGCTTGGCTTAGGTCCTTCTTACGAGGGTGCCCGCGATGATGTCGTGCAGGCCTTGTTTGCGCTCGGTGAAGCCTACCATCATGAAGCCGATGCAAAGGGTCAGTCCAGAGATGATCTTGGCAAAATGTCTTCCAGTGGCTCGGGCGAAGTCGATGCGGTTGCCGTAGAGGTCGGTGACCTTCATGCCGAAGATCATTTTGCCGAGCGTGGCCTGGTAAGAGGAGCTTTCCATGAGCGATTCGTAGAGCCAGCCGACGCCGATCGTGATGAGGCCGAGGGCGCCGCTGCCGAAGAGAAGATAGGGGAGACCGAATCCGTGGTGAAAGTTGTTCGTGCCGAGGCCACCGATCGCTACGCTGAGTCCGAAGATGGCTTTGAGCGGGAAGAGGACGACGCGGATGATAAAGAAGTCGATGATGAAGGCTATGAACCGAATCCAGAAACCGGCGTAGGGGACGTATTGGGCGGCAGGGTAGGGAACCGGTGCGGGATAGCCCGCGGGGACCGTGGGCGGGATGGCGGAAGCGGGGGCGGCGGGATTCGGCGCGGCGGCACTGAAAGGCGCGCCGCAGCGGCTGCAAAACTGGGCGGCGGCATCGTTTTGAGCTCCACACTTGTTGCAGAAGAAGGTTGCGTTCATGGCGGGCAATATACGAGTTTTGCGGGAAGGTGTAAAGGGGGGTGCAGTGACGCGATTGTAGAGACTCCGCGCTTCGCGTGCGCCGCGGTGTAC
>JBAWAI010000430.1:0-6278 GCA_049589215.1 Terriglobales bacterium
GGCGAAGGACCCATGCATTTTGTCGGCAGCACTCACACCCGCGGCACGCATCGAAATGTTGGCTGAGAGCTGAGAGCCGACAGACTGACCCCCTACGCCGCAGCCTCTTTCTTCACAAACTCCTGCCCTTTTCGCTCCGGTCCAAGGCTAACCACAATCGCGAGCAAAACAATCACGGCAATCTCAAACCCCGCCAGCGCCCACGAATATCCCCACCGGTCGCGCAGCGCATATTCGATATTATTTACCGGCGAAGCCACAAAATTGCCCAGCTGATACGCGAGTCCCGGGATCAATCCTCGCACTGCCGGCGGCGCGAGTTCGTTCAGGTGCACCGGAATAATCCCCCATGCCCCCTGCACTCCCACCTGAATCACGAACGCTCCCATCGCCAGCGCAATCAGCGTGCTGCCAAAAGCCCACAGCGGAATTACGCACAGCGCCACCACCGTCGCCAGCACCAGCGTCCGTCGTCGCCCCCAGCGTTCCGAGAGCCGCCCGAACGTAAACGCTCCCACCAGCGCTCCCACGTTATAAAAGATGGCCACGTTGGCCACCGTCGACGTCGTAAATCCCTTTGACTCCAAAAAATGCGGATACAAATCCTGCGTCCCATGCGACAGAAAATTCATCAGCGCCATCATCCCGATCATGTAAAGGAACAATGGCCAGTTCGCAGCTGCGGCTTTCACAATCGAGCCAAATCCCGGCACCCGATGCTGCTTCCACGCCTCCGACTCTTTCACCTTCCACCGGATGTAAAGCGCCAGCACTGCCGGCACTCCGCCCGCCCAGAACATCGTGCGCCATCCCCATAGCGGCAGCACAATCTTCGTCGCAATCGCCGCAAGAATGTATCCGCACGAATATCCCGACTGCACGATGCCGGAAATCATTCCGCGCCGCTTCGGCGGAATGGTCTCCATCGCCAGCGACGACCCCAGCCCCCACTCGCCTCCCATGCCAATGCCATAAATCGCGCGCAGCACAAGAAAGACTGTGTAATTCGGCGCGAATCCGCAAAGCAGCTCGACCACCGAAAAGAAAATTACATTCGCCATCAGCGGGCCGCGCCGCCCATAGCGATCCGCCAGCATTCCAAAGATCACCGCGCCCACCGGCCGCATCGCCAGCGTCCACGCGATAGTCTCGATGATCTTCTTGGTCGGCACCTGGAAGTGCGCGGCCAGCGTGTTGATGAGAAAAACCACGACGAAGAAATCGAACGCATCCAGCGTCCATCCCAAAAACGCGGCGCTGCACGCGTGCCACTGCTGCGAGGTGAGAAAGGGTTCTGAAGCGCGGGTGGCCAAGGGGTCTCCGGCGAATAGGCGTTAATAATCAACGCATTCTAGCGGAGCAGCCCTACTCTATGGCAACCCCAAACTGCCGTACGACCTCGGATACGTGACGATTCCCCACGGCAACTTGAACCCGTCAATGGTCTGGACCACCTTGTACGCGTTGGCATCGATCACCATGATGTTTCCCGAGCGCCCGCACGCCAGCAGAATTTTCGAATCGTCAGGCGTGAAGGTGAAGTGCCAGCATCTTTGCCCGGTGGGCACTTCGGCAAGCAGTTGCAGCGAGTCCGCGGAGAACACCTGAAGCTTGCGTGCCACCGCGGCTGAAACGAAGATGCGCTTGCCCGCGCGATCGTAGGTAAGCCCGTAGGGCTTGGCTCCGGTGGCGACAGACTTGACGACGTTAAAATTCGAGTCCATCGTGAGCAACGTTCCCGACGACTCCATCGTCACCGCGTAAGAGTTCCCCTGCGGAGAAATTTTCACGCCGCGCGGCCGAATTCCGTAGGCTTTGAGATCGACGTCGCGAAGATGCTTCGACGTGGCCGCGTCAAAAATTCCAATCGTCTCCTGCGACTCGTTCGCCACCAGCATGCGCTTTCCGTCGCTTGAGAATTCGATGCCTTCCGTCTCCTGGCCAGCGGTTGCCACCGGCCCCGGTTTCCAGTCGCCGATATGAAATGATGCTACCTGCGCGGGCGGACCGTTTTCGTCGTCGTCTTTGTCGGCGGGCTTCGTGGATCCTTTTGCGGATTGTTCTGCCGATCCCTCCGTGGCTCCCTTCGAGCCAGCCCCGGTCGCGCCTTTTGCTGCTCCCTCGGCGCTTCCTTTCACGGCAGGCGGCCCACCGCGCGAACTCGGCTCATAAGTGGCAAACAACCAGTCGCCGGAGGGATTGATTTTTATGAATTCGGGACTGTCTCCCACGTGAATTCGTTTCACCAGGGCCAGATCAGGCGTGCTGAAGACTGCAATATCACTGGTGTTCTTGTTCGACGTGATGACGTACTTTCCATCGAAGGTCACGGCCAGTCCCCGAGGCGCAATGTCGCTCGGCTGGACGCGGTTGATTACTTTCATCGTGCTGAGATCGATTTCGCTGATCCCGCCATCTTCCTCGCTGACATACGCAACTTCGTGAACCGATGCCGCGCCATGCAGGGCGGGCACCGCTGCCACCACCGCGGCACCGACAATCACCGCCGCCAAAAGTGCAAATTTTCTCGAAGCCATTCCCATCCTTTCGCAATCCGCTGATCAAAACTCTCGATGAATGCTCTTGATGAATACTTTAAATGTAAATCAGGCTTAGCCCGCGAGTCGCACGGCTCCATTCGATCGCCCTCCGAACTGCCCGTCAGAAGATTGTGGTGAGCCGAAGTGAGAAGCTGCGCGACGGGCCGATCGCGTTGCCCGAAAACAGGCCGCCAAAGTCGATCACGTCGAGCACGTTGCTCAGGTTCTCTCCGTCAGCCTGAAAGTTCATCTTCATGCGATCCGACTTGTAAAGATCCGCGCCTGCCGAGGCGTTCACCTGAAACGAAGGATAGATGCGGCCGCGCGCAAAGTTGATGCGATCGATGACCGCCTGTCCATAGGTCGCGGCTTCATTGGCGATGCACTGCGCGATAGGAATCGTCGGATCGCACTGGAAGTCGAAGGGCAACCCGGTATCGTATTGCACTCCGCCTGCGACCCAAAAGCGCGGATGAACCTGATAGCGCAGCCGCCCGCGCACCGTATTGCGCTGGTCCTGCGAATCTGGAAAGTGGCCGCTGCTCATCAGCCCCGCGGCATCATCGCCCAGAAACAGGCCTCCCGTCACCGGCCACCACGCTTGTCCGAGCGTATAGGAATAACTCACGAAGCCTGAAAAGTGGCGCCAGTCAGGCAGTTCCACCTTAGCTTCCGCTCCGTAGATCACCGCCTTTCGAAAGGCGATCGGAAAACTGATGGTCGTGTTATCGATCTGATCGTCGTCCGCATAGTTGGCCACCAGTCGGCGAAAATAATTGACGTCGACCTTGGTCTTTCCATAGAACACCTTGGTCAATCCCGCCTCGTAGTAATTCCCTTCCGATGGTTCAACCAGCCGCAAGACGTTTCCCGGGCTCGGATCAATCGCTTCAGCCACCGGCGAACTCGAAAGCAAAATGTTCTCGAACGACGGCGTCTGGAAAACGCGGTCGTAAGAAAAATGCAGCAGCAGATCGGCGGACGGAAAGTAGCGCGAGATGGCGAAGCGCGGATCCACGGCCTGGCGATTCAGGATGAGCTGGTAATGATCCCAGCGCAATCCGGCATTAATGGTCCAGTTTTTCAGCCGAATCTGGTCCTGCACGAACATCGATTGCTCGAGGTCGGGACGATTGGCAGCGAAGCTGAAATTGACCGGAGTCTGCGGGTCGAACTGTTCCCTGTCGGTAATGTGGTAGCGGAAGTCTTCGTTCAGAAATGCGTTGTCCGATTCAAATCCGAACTTCCACTCGTTGCGTCCATGATGAATGGTGGTGGCGCCGCTGAAGTAAGCCTCGCGAAAAAAATTATCCTGAAATACCTCGATGGGCGTGGAAAGCTCGTTCGAGTTGAAACCAATCTGGTTGTCGCGCACCATGGTGTGGAAATCGGCCGCTGCGTTCGGCGAAAAGGTGTGCTGGTAGGACGCGATTCCCATCGTCTCAATGTTGTCGGCCGTTTGCAGTTGCCCGTTCGCCTGCTGGATCTGCTCGTTCGGCAGATCGTAGCGCGACAGTTCATGCCGCACGATGAATCGCAGGCGGTCCTTGGCCGTCAGGTCGCGTTCATAGTTGACCGAGAAATCTCCCAGCGTGCCGGTGTTGGTAAAGTTCTGCGGCACCACCGGATTCAAATAGTGCTCCGTCATGCTGCCGCTGGCGCTGCCGCCGATCGCATTCTTCCCCCACGTGTACTCGCCATCGGCAGAAACTCCCGCCGTATCGAAGCTTCCGCCCGAAAGCACCAGCCGCCCATGCACGCCGGGCTGCGGATCCTGCAAGGTATTCACCTCGACCACCCCGCCCATTTTTCGTCCATACTCCGCGGGGATGCCGGCCGTGTAGATGGTCAACGATTGTATGTCGTCAGCGTCAATGGCCGGTCCAAAGCTGGGCGAGCGATTGTCGGTCAACGGCACGCCATCGACCACAAACTGCGTCTGATACTCCGACCCGCGCGGATGCAGCACGGCGTTGCCTTCATACAGCCAGCCCGGCTGCGAATTCACCAGATCCTGAATCGAGCGCCCCGGAATCGAGCCCAGCCGCGTTTGAATATCTTCCGACCCAACCTGATTAACCGACCCCGCCTGATCCGGATCAATCAAAGTATCGGCGGCCGTCACGCTCACCGACTGTTGCACGGTCTCGAGCGTCAACCGGATCGTAAGCTCGGTCGGAATCGAGGAATGAATCTCAACGGTCTGCGCGCTCTCGGCAAATCCAGCCTGCGCAATCTCGATCCGGTAAATTCCAAAGGGTAGTCGCTGCACGTGCAAACTGCCCTCGTCAGTGGTGGTCAGCGTATTGCGATATGCGTTGGCCTCGCTGGTGATTCGAACCGTCGTCTTGACGCCCAGACCAGCCGGATCGGTAACCCGCAGCCGCAGTTCGCCACGATTACTTTGTCCATAGGCGCGCGCCGGCAGCACGATTTGCACCAGCATGCCGGAGAAAAACGGCAGCGCCCAAAAGATGGAAATCGCGACGATCTTCATAAGCACGATCTTCTTCAGGACGGTCTTCTTCATATGAAGCGCAGGCCTCTTTAGTCTAGTGTCGTGCAGGCGCGGCAAGACGGCGATTGGGCCGCTCAGACGTTACCTTCGGGCGGATATCGCCCCCTCAACTTCATCCGCCCATCGGCTCCGCCTCGCACTCTCGCCGTCAGTTGGATATTCCTTTCGAGGCTTTCTCGTTCACTGTTTTTCCAGAGCCTCGGCCCCGATTTCGCAGGCCGCGAATTTTCCCCAAAAACGCTGAACAAAAAACCAGGCATGGGAATATATCTATAAGTGTCATGCCTCCGATGGACCCGATCGCTAATTCGACCGCAGCCACGTCTCTGGCCAGCAGAACCAGAGCGGCCGCCATCAAGCAGTCGGAGAACGAGCGCACCGTCATGGAGCTGTTCGAGCAATTTCGCAATCCGCTGCTCCGTTATGCGCTATCGTTCGGCGTCCAGACGCACGACTCCGAAGAGATCATCCAGGAAGTTTTCCTGGCCCTCTTCCGCCACGTGCAATCCGGCGGATCGCGCAAAAATCTCCGCGGCTGGATCTTTCGGGTCGCGCACAACCTGGCTTTGAAGCGCCGATCGGGCAATCAGCGATTGCAAATCGTGCCCGGCGAGGCCGTCGCAAACGAGCAGCCCGACCCGGCGCCCAATCCCGAGGAGCAGGTCTCGGCTGCGCAACGGCGGCGGCGCCTGCTGGCCGTGGTCGAAGCGCTTCCGATCGCCGATCGAGCTTGTCTGCGGCTGCGCGCCGAGGGCCTGCGTTACCGCGAAATAGCCTCTGCCCTGGGCATGTCTTTGGGTGCGGTATCGATCTCCCTGACGCGCTCGCTCGCCCGACTGATTCGCGCCGACAGCAGGGAGTAGATGTTGAGGAGTACCAAGTGATGAATATCAACGAAGAACCGAACGATCACGACTTGAGCAACAGAGATCTGACAAACCAGGACCGAAACCCGTCCAACCTTCATCCGTCCGATCAGGATCTCCTTCTCGCCGCCGACGGCGAACTCGCCTCTCGCCGCGTCGGTGATGTCCGTGCCCACCTCGCGGCCTGCTGGGACTGCCGCGCCCGCATGGCGGAGATCGAAGGAACGATAGCGGATTTTGCCCGCGCCCACCGCCACGCGCTCGATCTCCAGATCCCTCCCATTGACGGCTCGCGTGCCCTGTTGCGCGCTCGGCTAGCGCAAGCGGCCGCCGAGCCCCCGGCGCGCTCATGGC
>JBAWAI010000431.1:0-2528 GCA_049589215.1 Terriglobales bacterium
TGCGGTCCTTGCGGGCCGGCGACTCCGAGCGTCAGGTCGAAGGTGCCCGTCGCACTGCCTGCTTCCACGCTGAGCAAAAAGCTGCCGCTGCCGGCGGGCAGGTTGGTAACGATCTGAGTCGCGGTACTCGAGATCACTGTGAGAGCCGTGCCGTCGAGCTTCACGGTCAGTTTCGTGCCAGTAAATCCGGTGCCAACGATGGTCAGTTGGCTGGTGCCGTAGTTCGGCACAGCGGAATCGATTATGGGTTTCGCGTTGGCCAGCACCGGCACGCACATCGCCAGCGCCAGAAGACAAATCATCACTTGCAAGTTACGAGATTTCATTTTGAGCCTCCATTCAAGGTGAATTGTTGTTGCGAATAGAGCGGGATCGATGTTCGAAAAACCGATCCCGTGGCTCACCGGGCCAGTGGAGTTCCACCGACCCGCTTATTCCGACTTATCGCTCGCCGCCTTGCATCTGCATCGCGGTCCGCCATACTCGGCTTCGGCCAGGGTTCGATCGCTTTTTCCCTCTCGGTCGTATAAGCGACATGCAGAGGTGGATTCCCTCACGCGGTCGGAATTTTTTTGCGATGGTTGGCCAGGTGGGAAATGATGGCCGCTCGAGCGACCGCTCAAAGCGCGCGCACTTTTATTTCGCGAGCATTCCTCCGCCGGTTCAAAACCCTTTGATCCAGCCGGGCTCGCGGACGTGTTCGTCTTCCAGACGGCGCAGGCGCGCGGCCATGATTCCGGCTCTGCCGAGATAGCCGATTACCTGGCGGGGATCATCGCGCTTGACCACCGGCAAACGGCCGATTTCATTGCGCAGCATTTTGGCGGACGCGTCGTGCAGGAGTTCGTCGGGATAGGCAACGATGACATTCCGCGTGCCGGCGTCAAGAACCGTTATGGCGCCGGAGGGATCCTCGTCGAGCGCGCGCAGCACGTCGCCGCGCGTGATTACGCCGACAAGTTTGCCGCCGGAGTCGACGATAAACATGCCCTGGTGCTTGCGGGCTTCGGGGTCGCCGCGCGCGATGCGGTCGGCGAGTTCGCGCACTTTCACGTCCTGCGGCAGGGTCGGCGCGTCGTTATCCATGGTCTCGGAGACCCGGACCTGCTGCAAGACGTCGGCCTCGTATTCCTGATGAATGTGGAGGCCGCGGCGCGCCAGTTTCTCGGTCATGATGGAGGCTTTCGGCATCAACAGCATGGCGATGCCATCGGCGATCACGCTGACGAGCATGAGCGGCAGCACGGAGTTGTAATCGCGAGTGATTTCGAAAGCGAAAATGATGAATGTGAAGGTGGCGCGCGATGCCGCTCCGAAGACAGCGCCCATGGCCACGAGCGCGAACGCGCCAGCCGACAGATTTGCCGCCGGATACAGGCGATCGATACCGAGGGCGAAGAGTCCGCCGAGCGCGGCGCTGGACATGAACATCGGGGCAAGCAGTCCTCCGGAGGTTCCGGAGCCGAGCGAGATGACGAGGGCCGCGGCTTTGGCGATCATGACGAGGAGGAGCAGCTTCCATGCGAGATTCGCATTCAGAATGTCGCCGATGGTGTCATAGCCGACGCCGAAGACGCGCGGCACGAAGTATCCGATGATGCCGAGGCCGAGCGCGCCGATGGCGGGCCACCAGAGTTCATCGATGGGCAGCTTTTCGAATTGGTCTTCGACCCAGTAGAGGAGTTTGCTGAAGCCGACGGCAGCCAGGCCGCAGATGAGTCCGAGCAGCAGGTAAAACGGAAGAGCGTGGGGGATGCCGAAATCCATAGCGGCGACGCTGAACATGGGGCCGGCGCCGAGCAGTTGCATGTGCACGGCAGTGGCGAGCGTGCTGGCAATCACCATCGGAATGAATGATCGGGCCTTGAACTCGAACAAGAGCAGTTCGATGGCGAGAATGACGCCGGCGATGGGAGTGTTAAAAGTGGCGGACATGCCTGCGGCGGCTCCGCACGCGAGCAGCACTTTGCGCTCGGACGCGGTAGTGTGAAAGACCTGGCCGACGAGAGAGCCGAGCGCGCCGCCGGTCTGAATGATCGGGCCTTCCGCGCCGAATGGGCCGCCGGTGCCGATCGCGATGGCCGCCGAGATGGGTTTCAGGATCGCGACACGAGGCTGGATACGGCTGCGGTTCACGAGCACCGCTTCCATCGCCTCGGGAATGCCATGGCCCTTGATTTTGGGCGTGCCGTATTTCGCCATGAAGCCGACGATGAGTCCGCCGATTACGGGAATCAGAATCACCCATGCGCCAAGCTGAGTGTGGCGGGCGCTGACGAAGCTGGCTTCGAAGCGGTGGTAGAAAAAGATGTTGGTGAATAAACCGATCAGCTTGTAAAGGAGAAACGCGATTGCGCCGGCGAGGAGGCCGATGCCTCCCGCGAGCAGCGACATTAAGAGCATGCGGAACTGAGCGGGCTCGGCGGCGGCCGCTGATGTGACTTGGGCGCCGGTGGCGGCAATCAGCGGCGGCGGATTTTCTTTGCTGTTATCGTGCTTCAAGGCGTTGCCTCTTCTAGGCTTTTTTC
>JBAWAI010000432.1:0-2690 GCA_049589215.1 Terriglobales bacterium
GAATCTTAGCGCAGGGCAGCGGTCAATGCCATCCGAAAACGACGATTCGCGAGGACAAAATGCTATCCTTTATCCGCCATGACCACTTCGCCGAACACTGCCTTGCGCCAGGTCATTTCGGCCGACCAGATTCAGAAACGGGTTCGCGAACTCGGCCGCCAGATCTCCGACGACTATCGCGGCCAAACCATCATCGCGCTCGGCATCCTCGAGAACAGCTTCATGTTCATGGCCGACCTGGTGCGCGCTATCGATGTACCTATCATCTGCACGTTCATCAAGCCGCGCTACAAACAGCTCAACGAGTCGCAGGCGGGTATGCTTGAAATCTTCTTCAGCCATGAGCTCGATATCGCCGGCAAGAATGTGCTGCTCGTCGAGGGCCTGGTGCATTCCGGCGTCACCACTGATTTTCTGATGAGCGATCTCCGCGCCCGTGGAGCCGCCTCCGTCAAGCTCGTGACCCTGCTCGACCGGCAGTCTTCGCGCCGAGTTCCGCTGCAGCCCGACTACTTCGGCTTCCTGGTCGACGACGCCTACCTTTGCGGCTATGGTCTCGGCGGACCGGAGCAGACGTCCCGCAATCTGCCGCATGTGGCTGCGGCGGCCTGAGCTTCCGTTTGAAATCGAACGCCGCGAGCCTTGAGCAGCACCCCAACTCGTGGCTCGAGACTTGCTACTCGCGGCTCACCAACGCCGTGACTTCTGTCACCCCCACCAGTTTTCCAGTTTTCCGCGAAAAGGTCTAAAATGAAGACGCGGCTCTCTGCAATCGAATTTCCGCCGTCGGCATCCAATACCTAGTGTCGTGCGGCTGCTTGTCTTCCGCGAACGGAAGGGCTGCATTTTTTGAGGAGCTCCAGTGAATTCGACCATTAAGACGGTACTTTTTTGGGCGGTAATTGTGGTGTCGGCCGTCCTGCTGTGGCAGGTGGTGCGCACCGGCACGACCGGCCAAAAGGATAAGGAAATCGGCTTCTCCGAATTTCTTACCGATGTGGATTCCGGCAACATCCACGACGTGATGTTCATCGGCCAGGAAGTCCACGGCAAATACAAGAACGATACGCCCTTCCACACCATCGTTCCGGCCAACTATCCCGACATGTACAAGAAGCTGACTGAGAAGGGTGTGCCCTACAGCTTCAAGGACATCAGCGGCGGCTCATGGCCCAGCTGGCTCTTCAATCTTCTCCCGTTCGTTCTGCTCGGGGCGCTCTGGTTCTTCATGATTCGCCAGATGCAGACCGGGGGCAATAAGGCGCTCTCGTTCGGCAAGAGCCGCGCGCGCCTGCTCTCGATGCAGCAAAAGAAGATCACCTTTAAGGATGTCGCGGGCGTTGACGAAGCCAAAGAAGAGCTGCGCGAGATCATCGAATTCCTGCGCGAGGCGCAAAAATTCCAGAAGCTCGGCGGACGCATTCCAAAAGGCGTGCTGCTGGTTGGACCTCCGGGCACAGGCAAGACTTTGCTCGCCCGCGCTGTCGCAGGCGAAGCCAACGTTCCGTTCTTTTCCATTTCGGGTTCTGACTTCGTAGAGATGTTCGTCGGCGTGGGCGCGAGCCGCGTCCGCGATCTTTTCGAGCAGGGTAAGAAGAATGCTCCTTGCATCATCTTCATTGACGAAATCGACGCTGTTGGACGTCATCGTGGCGCAGGCCTCGGCGGCGGACACGACGAGCGCGAGCAGACCCTGAATCAACTTCTGGTTGAGATGGATGGTTTCGAATCGAACGATGGCGTCATCCTGATGGCCGCCACCAACCGTCCTGACGTTCTCGATCCCGCGTTGCTCCGCCCCGGCCGTTTCGATCGCCGCGTCGTAGTGAATCGTCCCGACGTGCGCGGCCGTGAAGAAATTCTCCGCGTCCACACCCGCAAAATTCCGCTGGCCGATGACGTCGATCTTTCCGTCCTCGCGCGCGGCACACCCGGCTTTTCGGGCGCCGACCTCGCGAACATGGTCAACGAAGCTGCGCTCGCGGCCGCGCGCCAGAATCGCAAGGCCGTTCTGCAATACGACTTCGAAGTCGCCAAAGACAAAGTTCTGATGGGCGTCGAGCGCAAGTCGCTCCTGCTCACGGACGAAGAAAAACGCAACACGGCCTACCACGAAGCCGGGCACGCGCTCGTCGCCGCCAAGCTGCCCTACGCCGATCCGGTGCACAAGGTCACCATCATCCCGCGCGGCATGGCACTCGGGCTCACCATGCAGTTGCCGGTGGATGACCGCCACAACTACTACAAGAATTATCTCGACACGCAGATCGCCATCCTCATGGGCGGGCGCATTGCGGAAGAGATTTTCCTCAATCAGATGTCAACCGGCGCAGGCAACGACATTGAGCGTGCCACCGAACTGGCCCGCAAAATGGTCTGCGAATGGGGCATGAGCGACTTGGGCCCGCTGACCTTCGGCAAGAAAGAAGAGCAGATCTTCCTTGGCCGCGAGATCGCGCAGCACCGCGACTACTCCGAGGCGACCGCCATCCAGATCGACGAAGAGGTAAAGAAGATGGTGAGCACCGGTTACGCGACGGCAAAAACCATCCTCTCCGAAAATCGTGAAACGCTGGAAAAAATCGCCAAGGGATTGATTGAGCGCGAAGTGCTCGACGCCGTCGAGATCAAGTTGCTCGTCGACGGCCAGAACCTGCCGCCGCTCAAACCGCTCCCAGCCAAGGCCGACG
>JBAWAI010000433.1:0-18151 GCA_049589215.1 Terriglobales bacterium
GATGGAGTCGCCGTGACTTTCTCGGGGTCGACGTTTCTGTTTCTGTCGACTTCGTCTCTTCCGGCGTCCGGCTTGGGCTGCGGTGATTGGCTCATGGCAGGGGCTCCAGCGGCGTCAGGTCGCGCCTGCGGGCAACGATTTTTCCGGCGGCCATCCAGATGAATTCATCGGCCGCGCGTTCGAGCAGCGATGCCTGATGGGTGACGAGGATGATGGTCTTGCCTTGATCGCGCAGTCCGGCGAGTAGGCGAACCATGTCGCGAGCAGAACGCACATCGACGTTCGAGAATGGCTCGTCGAGCAGAAGAATTTTCGGATCGTTGAGGAGCGCGCGGGCGAGAGACATGCGCTGCCGCATGCCCTGCGAATACTGGCCAACGGGGCGGGCGAGATGGGGATCGAGACCGACGGCGCGGATGACGTCAGCGGCGCGATTGCCGCCGGTGTTTTGACCGAGAGTCTGGTTCGCAATCCCATAGAGGCGCGCGAAGTAGGCGAGATTTTCCGTACCGCTCATCTCGTCGTAGAGCAGCGAGGGATGCGCCATGTATCCGACCTCGCGGCAGGTGTTGTGGGATTTCGCGGCGCCGAGAATCGTGACCTGGCCGCTCGAGGGATGATTGAGGCCGGCGAGCGTGCGCAGCAGCGTGGTCTTGCCAGCGCCATTGTCGCCGAGGATGGCGTAGAACTTGCCCGCGGCAAATTCGGCGGTCACTCCGCGCAAGGCGGCGAAGCGGCCGAACTGCTTGATGAGGTTGGAGACGGCGATGACGGGGATGTCAGTCAACCGTAGGATTGTAATTGGCAATGTCGCGGAACTCTAGGCCGCGATGGAACGGTCTCACAGACGCCGCGGAAAAGGGTTCGCCTGATTCTGCCGAACCCCTCTCTGCCCTGAGATCACGGACGCGCCCCTGATCGCAAAGGCTACCGCGTACGCCTCGGTCTTTGACGGTGCATTCCTTGGCACCTGAAAGGCCGTGTTACTGGTGAGGGTGGTCCCGCCGGCTGTCACCACCTTAATTACGCCACTGGTAGCGCCCTCGGGAACGTTGGTCTTGATTTCGGAGCGCTTCGATGTCGGCCGGTGTTACTGAAACCAGCCCCTCGTTGTGCCAGATCGAATCCCGTTCATAGGTGGTGATTAACGCGCAAGCCGCGGCTGTCTTGGCTTGAGCTATCTGCTCAAGAGGTTCCATTGTGATCAGCAGAGGCACGTAGCAGTCCTCGCAGCCGGCTGGAGTGTCGGCGAGGAAAAGATAATAGGCATGCCTATATGCCTGGCTCTAATTTGCAGCAGACGAAGACGTTGCTTGACCCGTGCCCGAAATGGGCAGCAAAAGCAAATGGGCAAGAAGCACCAGAATAGCTGGCATCATCGTTGATCCTTCCATGCAAGGCTCAAATTGTTGAACGCGTCGATGCGGGCGTAGATGGGCTCGACTAATTGGCCATGCCCGATGCCGGGGTTTGGTTCTGCGACATGCTCTTGGCAGGTTCCGCAGCCGGGGTCGTGCCGGGTTGGCCCGATTTTGGCGCGTACTTCGAGGCACACTTGGCCTGCAATTGCTTGGCGTGGAAGACGCCGTCGCGGCCGAAGCTGCCGTCGGCGAGGGCTTGCGAGTCGTCTTTGAAAGTGTCAGGCGGGGCTTCAGTGCCGGTGTAGGAGACGGGGAGCGTGAGGTCGTTCTCTTTGAGCATGAAGTCGACGCGGGTGCCGGAGCGCTTGATGGATCCGGGTACGACGTTGCCGGCCACGCGCAGACGCTTGGAATACGCACCGTTGCCCATGCCGTTCAGCTCTTTGATGGTGACGTAGTAACTCTTGCTGTCCTGCACGCCGGTGTAGGCGAGGTAGCCGAGCGAACACAGAATAAGGACCATGACGCCGCCGAACTTCAGATATTTGCCGGTTACATTCGACATGACCGCTCCCTGCCGTGCTCGTACCAAAACTATACCAAGTGGTCGCAGTGGGCAAGTAATGCGGGCGAGTGAAGGCTGGCCTGAGTGGCGCGCGACAACGGCAAAGGCTTGCGAAGCGGGGGGAGGAATCGCGGATCGTCAAGCCAACTATTCGGAAGAAGAAGACAGCACGGCCGCGAGCGGACTCACGCGGCCTTACTGTTGGCGATTGAATTTAGCTCCTCCATAACTTCGGGGGGAATTTGCAGGCTCGAGGCCTGAAGATTCTCGCGAAGATGCTGGGTGGACGATGTTCCGGGGATCACCAGGATATTGGGCGAGCGATGGAGAAGCCATGCCAGCGCAATCTGCATAGGCGTGGCGCCGAGGCGCGTGGCGACGTCAGACAAAGTGCCCGACTGGAGGGGCGTGAACCCGCCGAGTGGAAAGAATGGCACATAGGCGATGTCGTCGCGGTCAAGATCGGTCACGAGCGCATCATCGTCGCATTGCGCGAGGTTGTATTGGTTCTGTACGCAGACGATTGGAACGATGCGCCGTGCTTCTCCGATTTGCGCGGGGGTGACATTGCTCAGGCCAATATGACGCACCAAGCCTTTTTGCTGGAGCTCGGCCAGAACGGTGAGCGGCGCCTCGAGCGAGCCCTCGGCGGGCTCGTGAACGCTAAACATGCTGCGCAGGTTGACTACGTCGAGCACGTCCAATCCCAGATTGCGGAGGTTGTCGTGGATCGCCGAAGTCAGTTCCTCGCGCGAGTAGGCGGGAATCCAGGACCCGTCGTCACCGCGCCGGGCGCTGACTTTGGTGACGATCACGAGATCGTCGGGATATGGGTGCAACGCCGTTCGTATGATTTGATTTGTGACATGGGGACCATAGAAATCGGACGTATCGATGTGGTTCACGCCGCTGGCGACGGCTTCACGCAGAACGGCAATGGCGGCGGCCATATCGCGGGGAGGTCCCCACACCAACTTTTTGCCGTCCCGGCCGGCGAGTTGCATAGCGCCATAACCCATGCGGTTCACAATCAACGATGTGCCAGGCAGCGTGAAGGTGCCGGCGAGATCAGTCTGTGCAGTCATATCGTTCCTCTCTGAAACTGTTTATTTTTATTTGAAGCGAGGACGGCTAGAAAGACTCTCCCACCAGTTGCTCACTTTTTTTCCAGAGCGCCTCGGCATTGTTTTCGTCGAGCGCGTAGGCGAGCACTCCTTCAGTGATGGCCTCGACGTTTATAGAGGCCGGCACAATCTTGCTGACGTGGCAGTCTTCGCAATAGTGGCGGCCGACTTCTTCGGCGGGAGCGACAACACCGGCCCACACCGAAGTTGCGGCTCCTTGCGGGATGGTCTTCCACCGAAACGGCGCTTTGCCCTCGGCCGCGAGTTGCTGGTTTCTCTGTTCGATGATCTTTTCAATTGCGCTGGCGTCGACGTGGCGACCCAGTTCGGTGTGAATTACTCCCGGATGGACAGCGGCGGCACGTACACCGCGATCACGGTGGCGTTTGTCGAAAGCGACAGCGAAGAGGATGTTTGCTGTCTTCGATCGTCCATAGGCCACGAAAGGCTCATAGGGCGTGTGTGCAAAGTTGGGATCATCGAGGTCGACATTTGAATAGCGATGACCCAAGGAGGAAAGGTTGATCAGCCGGCCGCCAGCGCGAAGGAGCGACGCGATGCGGTTGATGAGGACAAAGTGGCCGAGGTGATTGGTGCCGAATTGCGTTTCGAAGCCATCGGCGGTGTGGCCGAACGGCGTGGCCATCACTCCGGCGTTGGCGATGATCACGTCAAACTGTTTTCCATTGGCGAGCAGTTGGTCGGCACAGGCGCGCACACTTTTCAGGTTGGCGAGATCGAGTTCGATTAATTCGAAGCTTCCGCCATTGGCCTCTGCGTCTTTTCTCACCTGCGCGGTTGCCGTTTTCGCTTTGCTCAAATCGCGCGCCGCGCCTACAACCTGGGCGCCGTGTGCGGCCAGCGAGCGGGCAGTTTCGACGCCCAGCCCGGCCGAGGCTCCGGTTACGAGGATTCGTTTTCCTTTAAGATTCACACCGGACAAAACGTCGTCCGTGGTCGAGGTTGCTCCAAATACTTCCACCATATGTCTTCTCCTTAGTACGTGAGTCTGTTGATGTGCCGGGTCACAGTTCCGTCCCTGCGAGGGCGGTAGTGCCCGTTTCTACGCCGTACGCGATCATCACGGCATCACCACGGGATCGTTACGTTTTCCCAGCGCGTGAACGTATTTGTCGGGCCGTCTGGGCCGAGCAGCGCGACGCGCACCACCTCGCGGGAGCCGTCCTCGAGGGATGCCGTGCCCTCATATCCGTTGAGGTTTGTTTTCGTGAAGCCGGGGGATACCAAGTTAACTTTGATTCCGCTCGACTCCAGTTCGATCATCATGGCCAGCGTTATCGCGTTGAGAGCCGCCTTGGACGCGGAGTACACCGGGCTAAAGAACAGGCGGTAGGGATGAGCGCGATTCGCGTTATCCGCCAGCGAACCTACGCCGCTGGACACGTTTACGATGCGGGCGTCGGAGGACTCGCGCAGGAGAGGCAGCATTGCCTGGTAAACGGCGAGAGCGCCGAACACGTTGGTCTCCCACACCGCGCGCACTTCATCGAGGGACGCGTTGCTCGCGCGGCTTATCCTGGCGTACTCCTGAAGGGACAAGCTGCCCTTCCTCGTGTTTGAGATCGCCGCGTTATTGACGAGCAGGTCGAGGCGGCCAAACTCCTTGCGGATGCGCTCCGCCGCGGCGGCGATCGAAGCCGAGTCCGTCACGTCCAACTGGATCGCGATCGCCCCGGGCCCAATATCCCTGGCTGCGGCCTCGCCTCGGTCGAAGTTGCGCGACCCGAGCAGCACCGTGAGGCCGTTCGCCACGAGTTCCTTCGCAACCTGAAATCCGACTCCTTGATTGGCCCCGGTGATCAGTGCGACGCGTGTGGTCTGCATAGCCATCTCCTCTTTCTGCGTTAGCGGTGCGAGACCGCGGCTTCTGCGGAGTGCTCGAAGTAATGGCCGGCGTTCAAATCGGCAACCAGACCGGGCTGAAGCGGCCGCCATTCCAGTTGCTGCCTCGTTTGCGCGCTGGAAGCCGGTCCGTCTATGGCGAAGAAGCGGGCGATCCAGCCAAAATGATCGGCTGCTTCCTCGCGAGATTTGCTGACGACGGGCACGTTCAACTGCCGGCCGATGAGCTCAGCGATCTCTCGAGTCGGCACGCCCTCATCGTCCACACCGTGGTAGCGCGCTCCAGCCGCATTTTTCTCGAGCGCGAGCCGGTAGAGATGCGCGGCGTCAAGACGATGCACGGCGGGCCACCGGTTGAGCCCTTCGCCGATGTAAGCGGAGACGCCTTTTTCACGAGCGATCCTGATCAGCTGCGGCACGAAGCCGTGATCGCCCGTGCCGTGGACGGTAGGCGGAAAGCGCACTACAGATGCGCGGACTCCGCGCGCGGCCAGCGCGAGCGCAGCCTCCTCCGACTTGCGGGGAAAGTTGGGAGTGTTGGCGTCCTCTTCTGTTGCGACCGAGCCCTGGCGCTGAACGAGCAACGTACCGGAAGTGACGATCAACGGCCGATCAGAGCCTGCGAGCGCGCCGCCGAGAGTCTCGATGGCGCGCTTATCGGCTTCGGCTGCGGGTCCATAATTTGCGAAATCATGGATGAAAGCCGTGTGGATCACGCCGTCGGCCGCGGCCGCTCCGCTGCGCAGACTTTCGAGATCGGCGAGTTCACCTCGATGCACTTTTACATTGCCGCCGGCAGCGACGAGCGACTTGGCGCCTGCATCCGAGCGCGCGAGGGCGAGCACCTGATGACCAGCGTCGATGAGTTCGCGAACTGTGGCAGAACCGATAAAACCTGTAGCACCGGTAACAAAAATGCGCATAATCGTTTCCTCCTAAGCAACTTGTGATTCGGTTGATAATGACGACACGGCCGAAGCGTTCACTCGACTTGCAAGCCTCGTCGAAGCCTTTGCAGTGATCAGTCGCCATTCGCGGGTTGAGGCGGGGAGACGATCGATGTTGGTCAACTCGCGCAGCCAATCTTCGGCTGAGAGCTTTGCCTGTTCTGACCCGAACATTCTGGTGACGGCATTGAAGAATGCCGACAGCTCGCGCTGCGCCATCGTCATGAGGCCGGCGCAGCCAGCGTTCGGATTCTTTAATCGTTGATAACGAGCGAGTGGATTCATGCTGCTCACCTCTCGGAGCTGAAATTCGAAGCTCGATGCCGGAGAACACTGGAACCGCTATTGACAGGCTGCCCGGTTCCAGCTAAAACGGAGAGTGTCTCCGAATCAGTAGATAAGATAACCGGAGAATGCCTCCGGTTGCAACTTTTTTTAATATGCCCACGAAGAATCGAAAAGCTGTTCCCCGCAAACCGCGCACCGACGCCCAGTTGAACCGCGAGCGCATCCTGGAAGTTGCCAAGGAGGCGTTTACGCGGGCAGGCGCGAGTGCCAGCCTCGACGACATCGCCAAAGCGGCTGGAGTTGGAGCTGGAACGTTGTATCGCCACTTCCCCACGCGAGACGCGCTGATCGAGGCGGTCTATCGGACGGAAGTGGAAAAGCTAGCGGCCGCCGAGCGGAAATTCTCCGACACCATGGCTCCGGTCGAAGCGCTGCGAGCATGGATGCTCTTGTTCGTCGATTACATCGCAGCCAAGCAGATCATCGCGCCTGCGCTGAACTCGCTCGTCGGCGGGGCGTCGAAGCTGTTTGAAGGTTCACGCAGCCAGATCAAGGGAGCGATTGATTCGCTGGTGAAGCGCGCAATCAAGAGCCACGACATTCGCAGAGATCTCGAGCCGTTCGATCTGCTTCGCGCGCTGATCGGCGTCTCTCATGTGGCGTCCGGCCCCGAGTGGCAGCAGAGCGCCAGAAGGCTTGTGGACATTCTTATTACTGGCTCGCGGCCGGTGAAATAGTTCTGCTGCCCATCCAGGCGCATTCACGCTTAAGAAATCTGCCATCGTCCTCTGCGTGAGTAGTTCGGCAACGCCTTAAATTTTTTCCGGGGGTCGTGCCCGGCCTCACAGTTCCAACTGAGCGAGGCCGTTGGCATCTACGCAGCGCCGTTCTAGCTTGCTTTTTCTTTCTCTTCCTCTTCTGCCATGCGCTTTCGGAAGGCGGCGTCGGCGTCGATCGATATGTCGACCCACTTCGGGTCGGGAGCGGCCTCGGCGTTATAGTTGTCGTGCCAGTTCCACCACTTATACGGCTCGCTCTGGGGATAACCTTCCGGCGAGTCCTCCCAAGTTTCCTGACGGCCGAGGGGCGTGAGGTCGAGGTAGCTCCAGGTGCTTCCCATGGCCTCGTCGCCGCGGTTGTTGATGAAGTAAGTGCGGAACACTTTGTCGCCATCGCGGAAGAACACATTGTGACCGTGCCATTGATCGACGCCGAAGTCTGCGTCGAAGCTGTCGGTCATGGTGTACCACGGCATCTCCCAGTTCATTTGCGCTTTGAGGCGCGCGATGTCAGCCTGCGGCGCGCGTGAGGCGTAAACGAGTGTGGTGTCGCGCGCGTTCAGATGGGATAGATGCGAGACCTGATCGGCGCCGAGAGAGCAGCCGCGGCAGGCGTGCTCAGGCCAGCCGAATACTCCGGGCTCGAAGAAGGCGCGATAGACGATCAACTGAGGGCGGCCCTCGAACAGGTCGAGCAGGCCAACTTTGCCCTTGGGTCCGTCGAACTCGTATTTCTTCTCGACGGCCATCCAGGGCATGCGCCGGCGCGCGGCGGCCAGCGCGTCACGAGAGCGGGTTAAGGCTTTCTCCTTCACGAGGAGCTGCTGGCGCGCAGCCTCCCACTCCTGCTGCGAAACGATCGGTGGTGTCTTCATCGCGAGATGTCCTTTCCGGTGTTCATTATTTGTTTCTTTGCTTGCCATTTTAGTTCTCCTTTGTCTCCTGAAGCAGACCTAGACGATCCAATCTGAAGAATTTTCTAAATTGTTTTCTGAACTCGTTTCTGAACTGTGCGATGCACACCGCCAGAATCCCTCCCGTGGATCCCGCTCCGGCGACCATGACTGCTGTGCTTGTGATGCATGCTGGGCACATAGTGTCCCTCCTCTGAACTTCTTCCATGTCATTTGCTTTCGGTACGGCCTTGGAATTTGTGTTCACGAGATATAGTTAGCGCAAGACTCTCGAAGGGTGGGAGTGACAAGTGTGGCGGGATTCGGATGGACTCAATAACAACGGCCGCGGCACGTGCGCTGGCGGCGGGTGATCCGCTCGGCGCATTGAAGCTGGTCGCGCTACGCGACGATGCGCCGGCGCTGGCGCTTCGAGGCATCGCGATGGCGCAGCTTGGTGAATTTGCACGAGCGAAGGAACTTCTGCGAAGCGCGAGGCGTGCGTTCACTTCGAGAGAAGAGGCGGCCCGCGCGAGGTGCGTTGTCGCCGAAGCCGAGGTCGCGCTCGCCTCGCGTGATTTGAGCTGGCCTGCGCAATCACTTGACTCGGCGCGAGCAACGCTCGAAACGCACGGGGACCGGTTGAACGCCGCGCACGCGCGGTATCTCGAAGTCCGACGCCTTCTACTGATCGGGCGCATGGACGAGGCGGAACGCGTGCTCATCAAACTCGATCCGACGCCCTTTCCGCCGGCGTTAAGAGCGGTCCACGACCTGGTGGTTGCTGGGATCGCAATCCGGCGCCTCCAGACAAAGACGGCGCGCGCTGCGCTGGCGCGAGCGGACCGCGCCGCCGGGCTCGCAAGTATTCCTGCATTGACCGCGGAGGTTGAAAGCGCGGCCCGCGTTCTGAACACGCCTGCGGCGCGCTTGATTGCGCGTGGCGCGGAGCGGCCGCTTCTGCTTGATGAGGTTGAAGCGTTGCTGGCGTCGAAAGCGCTGGTGGTTGACGCATGCCGTCATGTAGTACGCGTCGGGAGCAAAGTGGTTTCGCTGGCCACGCGCCCGGTGTTGTTCGCGCTCGCACGCGCCCTGGGCGAAGCGTGGCCGGGTGACGTGGCGAGGGATGTGCTGGTGGCGCGGGCCTTCGGATCGAGGTTCGTGGATGAATCGCATCGAGCGCGGTTGCGAGTGGAAATGGCGAGGCTCCGCAAATTGCTTGTGACGTTGGCCGACGTGAGCGCGACGAAGGCGGGTTTTGCGCTGATGCCACGGCGCGCACGCGAGGTCGTCGTGCTGGCGCGACCTGTTGAAGATGCGAATGGAGCGGTGCTCGCCTTTTTGGCCGACGGCGAATCCTGGTCGAGTTCGGCGCTGGCGCTGGCGCTCGGAACGAGCCAACGGACTGTGCAACGGGCGCTCGACTCGCTGGCTGAATCGGGCAAGGTGCAATCGTTTGGGCGCGCACGAGCCCGTCGCTGGATAACTCCACCCGTGCCGGGATTCACGACGACTTTGTTACTCCCCGCTTCGCTGCCAATTGATTAAGGTGGAAGCATGAAACGCTCAAAAGCTGAAATCGTCAGTGAGTACGGCCCCTTTCCGGGCGCCGAAAGAGTGAATGGAGTCACCTACGACGGCCAGCATGTCTGGTTTGCGTCCGGAGATAAGTTGAACGCCGTCGATCCTGCGAGCGGGAAGGCGGTACGGACTATCGACGCCGCTGCGCATGCTGGAACAGCCTTCGATGGCCGGCATCTGTTTCAGATCACCGAAGACCGCATATTGAAGATTGATCCAAAGAGCGGGAAAGTGCTGGCGACGATTCCGGCGCCGGGCGGCGGCAAAGATTCTGGGCTAACGTGGGCCGAAGGATCGCTTTGGGTGGGCCAGTATCGCGACCGGAAGATCCATCAAATCGATCCCGAGACGGGGGCGATTCTTCGCACTATCGAATCGAATCGGTTTGTAACTGGAGTTACGTGGGTCGACGGAGAACTCTGGCACGCTACGTCCGAAGGCGAGGAAAGTGAACTGCGGCGCGTGGATCCTCGGACCGGGAGTGTTCTTGAGACGGTGGAGATGCCGCCTGACATGTACGTTTCAGGGCTGGAGTCCGACGGGGCAGATCGGTTTTTCTGCGGAGGGGGAAAGAGCGGCAAGGTGAGGATCGTTCGCCGGCCCGGTCGAGGTTCCGCCGGTGGCTCTGAAGTTCCTGTCGACGCCGCGAGGAAATAATCGAAGCGGCCTCGCATGCCCTAGCGTGGAGGCTGCGTCAATTCAGAGCCAGCCCGAGGTCCAAGAGATGGCGGCCGATTGATGTCCAGCTTCTTCCTTGCGGGAAGAAGTAGGGCCTAAGGCCGAGCGTAATCAGACGGCTTCGCGGAGCCAGTTTGAAAGCGGAATGGCGGCGACCACTGCGGTCCCGTCCTCTGACGAAGTGACTTCCACGCTCCCGCCGAATTGGCGCATTCTCTCCTGAATGCCCATCATGCCAACTCCCATGACCACTTTGCCTTCACGGAGCCGACCCAAAGGAATGCCTTTGCCGCTGTCTGAAATCTCGATACTAATCCGTTCCGGATTCCTGCTCAGCCGGATGCTGGCGCTCGAACCGCCGGAGTGGCGATGAATATTGGTGAGGCACTCCTGCACCACGCGAAACAGGGCGATCTCCACCTCGCCGGGTAGACGTCCAAAATCAGGATCGATCTGCAATGCCACCTTTATCGCGCTGCGCTCCGCAAATCCTTCGGCATACCACTTGACAGCCGAGGGTAGTCCGACTTCATCGAGCAGAGGAGGATGCAACAGGTAAGACATGGTCCGGAGCTGGCGGCTCATTTCCTCGTTGATATCGATCGTCTGGGACACCAGCACAGCAAGGTTCTCGCTTTTTGCTTCGGCCTTCATCTGATCGAGCACCATCTTCATCGCGGCCAACATTTGTCCGGTGCTGTCATGCAACTCTCGGGCAATGCGGCGGCGTTCGTCATCCTGCAACTTCATAAGCTGAACGCTGAGCTGCCGGACTTGATCCGTGCGTTCCTGAACGCGCAGCTCCAACTCATTGTGAGCTTCCTTAAGCTCGCGGCGGGCCGTTTCCGCTTCGCGCGCCTGCAAGCGAGCATCGCGCTCCGCCTGCTTCAACCGGAGCAGGGAAGCGACGGTCGCCAGCAATTCCTCCCGCGAGATCGGCTCGGTGAGGTAGCCATCGGCTGTCTCCAACCCACGCACGCGATTGTCGGTGTCGGTGACAGTAGCGGAAATGTGGAGCACGGGAATATGCGCGGTCTTTGGATTGGCCTTTAATCGCCGGCATACCTCGAAGCCATCGATGTCGGGAAGATGAACGTCGAGGGTGATGAGATCGGGTCCCTCGTCGGCGAGGCGCAGAGTTTCCGTGCCGTTGCGGGCTTCGAGAACCCGATAGCCGCCGCCTTGCAGAGCCCTAGCCAGCGAGTATCGAATGGCATCGTTGTCATCGACCGCGAGAATCGTAATGTTACTAGTGTCGGGCATAGCCAGCTCCTGACTGGTCTTTATTGATCGTGTCGTTCCGTAAGGTCACACCTCTACGCTGTCGGAGGCACGCGCCTTTGCGTGCAAACCGGCTCGCGCCAGCGCCTCCGTAAAACGCGTTTCTGTTAATTCCCTCGACTGAGTTTCTTTCGGCACAATGTCAACGGCGGCCTGCAGGCGCTCGCGTTCCTGGCTCTCCAATCGCTGCGACGTATAGATGACAACCGGAATGTGCTGGGTTCCTGGGTCGATCTTCAGTGCTTCCAGAACTTCGAAGCCGCTTAGATCCGGCATGGACAAATCCAGAATGACGAGATCCGGTTTGCTCTCTCTTGCCATGCGCAGGCCTTCGTTGCCTCCACGAGCCTCGAGCAGTCGATAGCCGGTGCCGCCCAGAATGCCCTTGAGCAAATAGCGCGAAATCTCATCGTCATCGACAACCAGAATCTGTCCGCGGTCGCGGCTGAGCGTTGCCTGGAGCTGGGCGACGAGCCATGCGCGCTCGATCGGCTTGCCGTGGAAAGCTGTCGCTCCGAGCGCAATCGCCTTTGCCTCATTTTCGACGACAGTCACCACAAAAACGGGGATGTCCCTGGTGGCGGGATTTTGTTTCAGATCCTGGAGCAGTTGCCACGAATGCTCACCTTGCAGGAGCACATCGAGAACGATCGCGATCGGCGTAAAGGCTTGCAGGGCCAGCCGCGCCTCCTTGAGATCCTGCGCGGGAATCACCTGGAACTCGGTGCCTTTGAGATATTTTTCGTAAATGAAGAGAGCTTCGCGGTTGTCTTCGACCACCAGCACCGGAAGTTTGGAAGCATCCAATTCGCGCTTCACATCCGGAACATAAACAGCTTCCGTCGCGCCCGAATAACGCAGCGGAACTGCGGCAAAGAAAGTCGAGCCGATGCCGACCTGGCTCTTTACATAAACGTCGCCGCCGAGCAGCAGGGTAAGTTTCTTCGAAAGAGGCAATCCGAGTCCGGTGCCTTTCGCAGTCTTCTGAAGCCGGCCTTCCACTTGCTCCCATTCCTGAAAAATTCGATCCTGATCCTCTGACGCGATTCCGACGCCGGTATCGGCAACCGAGAAGACGACCGTCTCATCGTGGCCTTTGCGAGCCGAAATTCGCACCTCGCCGCGCTCGGTGAACTTAAGCGCGTTGGAGATGAAGTTTCGCAGCACTTGTGAGACCTTGGCCTCGTCGGTAAACAACTCAGGAATATCGGCGGGATCTTCGAACACGAGTGATACCGACGAGTTCTGCGCCAGCAAAGGCCGGAGCATGCCGCGGAGCGCGGCGAACAAACTTTCGACTGTGAATGCAGTTGCCCGAATCGTGACTTTTCCGGCTTCGACTTTCGCGAGGTCGAGAAGATCGTTGACCAGGTCGGTGAGATCCTGCGCGGAGCGCCGCATGAACGACACTTGCTTTTCCTGCTCGGGCGAGAGCTCGCCGTCCATCCGATCGAGCAGAATCTGACTGAGAGCAAGGATCGAATTCAACGGCGTGCGGAACTCATGGCTCATGTTCGAGAGAAAATGGCTTTTCAGTTCTGAGGCACGTTGAAGAAAGTCGGCTTTATCGTTCAACTCGGCATAGAGCGCGACCACGCCTCGATTGGTCTCATCCAATTCGCGATTCAGCTGCGCCAACTCATCCTGGCGCAGGCGCAACTCTTCCAGAGTCCGCATCAATTCTTTGTTCTGCTGCTGCAACTCCTCATAGGGATTGTCGGCTGGCCTGCGCTCCATGGTTGCGAGCATGGATTGAAGATCGGCGTCACTCAAACGGGTGAACCTGAAGGGAATGCTCTTGCCGAGCGTCGCGACCGTTCCAGAACCCTTTGTCGATTCCACGTGGAAATAGTCGAGCAGGCGCTTGGCGCCAATCATGCCAAGTCCCATGCCGGTCTTTGATACGTACTTGCCGCCAAAGATCTCGTCCAGATTGGATATGCCTTTTCCGCGGTCGCGGATGGTGATGTAGAGCATTCGCTCGGCGCCATTTTCAATTTCGAAATCGACCGCGCCGCCGCCCGCGTATTGAAAAGCATTACGAACAATTTCCGAAACGGCGGTGGCAATGCGCGTCTGCGCTTGTACATCGAACTTCAGCGTGGCAGCGATCGTGCGTGCCCGTTGCCGGGCGAGCACGACATCGTGCTCGTAGCGAACCTCCATGGTGAGGAGTTTCAGCCTCATGCCGCCGCCTCGATCCGGTTCCTGGCAACCAGGACGGTCACGTCATCGCGCTCGCGAGAAAAATCGCGGTACAACATTCCCGCGATCAGCCCCGGATGCTTGCTCCAAATTCCTGGGTAGGGCTTCAAGTCCCACCCGGACTTGAGTCCATCCGAGTGCATGATCAAAAGGCTGTCCTCGTTCCAGGGGAATGTGAATTCCTGGACCCGTGGCACATGATGGCCAACCGTGCCGTTGTGCGACGCCATGCCCCGGCTGGAAGTGGGCGTCACGATGGACCCCCCAATATTTCCAACTCCAGCGAACGTCGCCAGCCGGTTTTCAAGATTCAGCGAAACCACAGCCATCGCAGCTCCGCGCGTTTTCTTCAACGCATCGTGAGAATCCTGGAGGATTGCAGTTGGATTGCTCTGCGACTCGGAGAAAATCCGCTCCGCCTCGCGCGCCGCGTCCGACGCAAGAATGCCGTGTCCAAGTCCGTCGACTACCATCAGCAGAATCGAATCCGAAGTCTTCCGCGCTCCCCAACCATCGCCACAAACGTCTTCGCCCTTGATCGGAACCGACACCACCCCAACTTCGATAGGAGACAGGTGTTCATTGCCTTTTTGTTTCGGCCAAAACTCCGCGAGCACGGCCGTGCCCAATCCCGGCGCGGTATAAATATCGAACGCGCTCGACAGACGCTTGATCGCTCCGAGTCCGTTTCCACCCGTTCCGGCGGTGGAGTATCCATCGCGGAGGGCGGTCGTCAGGTCGCGGATCCCCGGGCCTTTATCCAAGCCCAGCACGCGCACACCTGAACTTCCATTATGGGCGATGCTGTCGACCACGATGGTTCCGTTGCCCGCGTGCTTGACAAGATTGGTGGTCATCTCAGTCACGGCGATCGCAAGAGATCCACGTTCGCGTTCGCCCAGATTCGCATCTTCCGCAAAAAGGGCAGCGTGGCGGCGCGCTTCTCCAGCATGGGTGGGATCGGTGACTCGGATAATCATCAGTATTAAGCCCCAATTCTCTCGACGCTATTTCCATCGCGTTACGGCGATCCTGGTCCCTTGTCCCACTTTTGATTCGATCTCGAACTCATTCACCAATCGTTTCGATCCGCTCAGCCCCAAACCAAGTCCAGAGCCGGTTGTAAAACCGTCGCGCAATGCCAGGCTGATGTCCGGAATTCCCGGTCCCTGATCGGTGAAGGTGAGCCGCACTCCAAGTCGCGGACCGTTGAGAGCCTCCAATAGCATGATTCCGCCGCCGCCGTAAATCAGAGTGTTGCGAGCCAGTTCACTGGCCGCCGTTACCAGCTTTGTCTGGTCGACCAAAGAGAGCCCGGTTCGGGCCGCAACATCGCGCACTCGTCGCCGCACGAGGACCATATCGGGCTCGGAAGCTACCGGAATGGTTTCGCTAGAGACGACTGACATTCTTGGCTGCCTTATGGCCGTTCAGTTTTAGTAGGGATTGGCGATTCCGTGAGTGATGCCCATTGAGAGACTGCTTCAACAATGCCATGCCCGCATCCACGTTGAGCGCAGTGCGCACACCCGGAAGAGACATGCCGAGTTCCACGAGAGTGATCGCCACCGCGGGCTGCATGCCGACGACCACGGTCTGCGCGTCCAGCACTCTTGACATGGCGGCGATATTTCCCAGCATTCGGCCAATGAATGAATCGACGATCTCCAGGCTGGAGATATCGATCAGCACTCCGCGGGCGCCCGTTTCGTTGATTCGCGTGGTCAGGTCTTCCTGTAGCGTCATGGCCAAGCGGTCGTGCATGTCAACCTGGATGGTGACCAGCAGAAACTCGCCCATTCTAAGTATCGGTATTTTTTCCAAAACGACTCCTAAGCATTTTGTAAGGAATTCTCCATGGATAGTCCGGTCCGCTGCAGCGCCACGGCAAACGCATCCGCCAGCGTGGCTTTGGTAGTGATATCGAGCAGATTGATTCCGAGGTGCACGATGGTCTGGGCGATTTGCGGACGAACGCCGCTGATGATGCAGTCGGCTCCCATCAAGCGGGCGGCGGTAACAGTTTTCAGAAGATGCTGGGCAACGACCGTGTCGACCGTTGGCACGCCGGTGATGTCGATAATCGCGACGCGCGAGTTGGTCTTCACAATGTTTTCGAGCAAAGCTTCCATGACAACCTGCGTGCGTGCGCTATCGAGAGTCCCGATCACTGGGAGCGCCAGAATTCCATCCCAGAGCTTGACCACGGGCGTGGAGAGTTCGAGCATCTCTTCCTGCTGGCGGCGAATAATTTCTTCTCGTGTCTTAAGGAACATCTCGGTGGTGTAGAGACCCAGCGCGTCGATCAATTCGGTGGTCGACCAAAGTTCCGCGGCCAGCGTGCTTGCATCGGTGCCATTCTGATCGCGAAGCGCGAGGAACAGCGGCTTTTTTACCGAGAGCACGAACGTTGCGGTCTCCGTCGGCGTAAAACCCTGTTCCGCGCGGGTTCTAGAAATGTGCGCCAGTTGTTCGCGAATCGGCTGCCACTCCGCCGATTCCAAATCCGAGTTGCCCGATTCTGCGCCTTGCTGCAACAGCTTCAGAAACTTTGCGCACTGGGTTCGCAAATCCGCCGCATTGATCAAGTCTGAGCGCCGGGTGGCCACATTCATCTGCTTGATCCATTCCTCCAAAATGGAGGATTCGTTTCTGACAAGGACTGTTACCAGGCCATTTGCCTTGGGGTTTTGCACTCCTTTATTCATGTGTTGCTCCTAAGCTTTTGTAAGCACTGCTGGAGTCTGCAATACGATCAAAAGACACCGCAGCAAAGGACGTGTTTTTCGCGCACAGGATCGCTGCGGACGACCCATGTTAGTCAGATAGTTATAGTTGGGACATAGGGTGTTTCCTGTAGGGGCAAGAGCTGCACGCCTATACGAGAGGCAAATGGAAATGTTCGATAACGAACCAGGCTATGACTGGTTTTCGTCGACGAGTTGTTGCCCGGTTCGTTCCAGAGCCAGTGCGAAGGCGTCGCGCAGGGTGGCCTTGGTCGTGACATCCAGAAGATTGATGCCCAGGTGAACGATAGTTTGCGCAATCTGCGGTCGAATGCCGCTGATGATGCAGTCCGCACCCATCAACCGGGCAGCCGTCACGGTCTTCAAGAGATGCTGCGCGACGACGGTGTCAACGGTCGGCACACCCGTGATGTCAATGATCGCCACCTTGGAATTTGTGTTCACGATCGCTTCCAGAAGAGTTTCCATGACGACCTGGGTGCGCGCGCTATCGAGCGTGCCGATCAGTGGCAGCGCGAGGATCCCATCCCACAACTTGACGACCGGAGTCGACAATTCGAGCATGTCTTCCTGCGCCCGTCGAATCATATCTTCGCGCGTCTTCAGGAACACTTCAGTTGTGTAAAGCCCAAAAGCGTCCAGCAACTCCGATGCGCCCCAGATCTGGTCGACAACGATCTTGGGATCCTTCACGTCCTCGCGAAGCCTGCGGAACAGCGGCTCTTTGAAAGAGAAGACAAATGTCGCCGTCTCCTTGGGCGTGAAGCCTTGAACGGCGCGGCTTTTGGAGACGTCGGCCAGAAACTCCCGCAACTCCTGCCATCGCGGGTCGTCGGGATTGGTGGCGCCGAGATCGTCCAGGCCGCTGCGGAATAACGAATAAAACTTGGAGCACTGCTGGCGTAAATCGGCTTCCGAGATCGATCCCGATTTTCGCGCGGCGCGATGAATATTCTCGGCCCACTCTGAAAGGAATGTTTGTTCGTCGCGGGCGAGAATCTCGGAGATCGGGCTGCCGACACCAGTAATTTGAGTCATTCCATGCTCCTTGAACGCGGATATGGTTCCCTGCCGGGGGTTGCCTTTTCCAGGTTCAACAAGCTGAAAGTGACAGCTGAAGCTGCGCCCAGGATTTCTCCGGTATCAACCGACACTACTCGCTTCCCACCCATACCGCAACGTCATGCATCTTGCCATCGGCGCAGGAGTCGTTGCTGACGCGCGATGACTCATTATTGGCCGCGTCTCTTTTCGTCAGTCGACTCTTCAATCTAATCGCAGTTCTGTGTGTCCGCATGACAAGCCAACCCAGCTATTATCCTTAGCTGTGGGCGAAAAACGAAACTTACTTCGTAAACTTCCGCTTCGCAAGGGTCTTCTCCGAACACTCGTTCGATGGCTTGCCATCGGCGTGGCATTCATCTGGTTGCTGGCCGCGCTGACGCTTCTGGCTTACCGGTGGCTCGACCCTCCGACAACCGCTGTACAAATTCAGCGACGCATGCAGGCCTGGACCGGCCACACTCCGTATCACAAGCGCTACAAATTTATTCCGCTCGAGCAAATCTCGATCAATCTCCAGCACGCCGTAGTCGCCGCCGAGGATGCGCGATTCTATGAGCACCATGGGTTCGATTGGCAGCAGATCCAAATCGCCGCCGAAGACGATTTGGAAGGTGGTCGAAGTCGCGGAGCGTCGACCATTACTCAACAACTCGTAAAGAACCTGTTTTTCGGCACGGGCCGCTCTTTTCTTCGCAAGGGTGCGGAGTTCACGCTGGTGCCGGTCGCCGAATTCGTTCTCGGCAAGCGGCGCATTCTGGAGATCTACCTCAACGT
>JBAWAI010000434.1:0-3907 GCA_049589215.1 Terriglobales bacterium
CCGCAGCGGTGCGGTGTCCCAGTTTTTTTGCCTACGCAATGCATGCCGCCTGTGATCGGTCTGAAGAAGAAGAGCGAGGCACTCCTCGCAGGGCATGTACTTCCGTCACCGGTCGCCGTACCTAAGATCACAGTCCAACCGCGCGCTTTCCATCAGAATGATTGGTAGAGGGATTTTGTTTGTGTTGAGGCTTGACTATCTGTCCTGTGTCTTGACGATCGCATCTACGGTTTTGGTGGGACGCCGCTGCTGGGAAGGCTGGGCTCTGGCCACGGTCAATAGCGTCATCATCTGCGTTATCGGTCTTCAAACTTCACAACTGGGATTTATTCCCGCCAATGTTTTCTGCATCGCGATGAGCGGAATCAATCTACGTTCTTGGCGCCGGGCGCAATCCTGATGCGTCGTGATCATCGCTACCGCCGGGTGCCTCATATCTCGAGACACAGCCACTACAACGGGCGCCACCTACAAGTCGGTCGGTGAATTTCACCTCACTCCTTCTTCCCCGTAAACTCCCGAGTCTTCCCCCGCGCGCTAAGAAGTCTCCGCCACGCCTCCCTGTCACCCCGCAATTCCGGAAGCTTCGCTCCGGAACTGATCGTGATCTGGTTCGACATCACGGTCGCGAAGCCAGTCGGCAACTGAGATCGATAAGGGCTCGTCTGCATATTCGCAACCCCATCCACCTCCGCAATGATAAAGAAAACATACGTATTCCCCGGCAACAGCGGCGTCAGAGTCACGGATGTTTGCGAGGTTCCCAGGTCAGCCGCCTCCTGCAACCCAAACCCATTCTCAATTGGAATCACCTGGTACACGAACACCGTGTATCCATAAGGAGTTGTGCCGGAGGCGGGTGCCGACCAGCTCAATGCCTCCACCGTCGTGGTCACATTGGTCGTCGTAAACAGGCTCGAGCCATTGATCGTCGGATTCACGACCGGCCCGGCAATCGGCGCTAACGGCGAATCCGACGGCGCAACGCTCTCGCCAAAGTTGATGGCAAAAGGAAAGGTAGCGCCGCCCACCGTAAACGGATATGTAACTGACTGGCAAAAATTAATGGTCCGCGTCCACTCGGAAGGGAACGGGTCGCCATACTGCAAGCTGCCAAAGTCCTGATCGGTGATCATCGGCGGGTCGTTGAAAAACGCCAAAAAGAACGGCTGGCTCGGGCAATTCACGAATTGAGGCGGAAGTCCGTTCGAGATCGGCTGCACCAGGGCGAAATTCGGCTCGATAAAATCCACATACGTATTCACCCCCGTCACATACGGCTCGACGGCCAAAGATAGCCACGAACCTACCGGTGTCGTCGCCGCCGGCGCAACATTTTCAAATAGCGGCGCCCACTGCGTTCCAGGAATACTCAGCTCGAGCGAAGTCTGCGGGCTGGCCGCGAGCGTATCCGTAATCTGATTCTTCGTGCCGTTCGTCAGCGCCAGGTTCGTCAGCGTCAGCTCCGGTCCCGCAACCAGGTTATTGAGAGTCCCAAGAGTCACCGGCTCATATTGAATCAAAAATGCCGTGTTCGCGGTCGTCCAGTCGAAGCTGCTGGAGATGGCCTGCGAACCAACCAGCATCGTGTCTCCCGGCAGCGGAGTCATATAGAGATCGGGAAGCGGCATGCTATAGGGCAGGAAGCCAACCGGGCTCGCGGCGTCGCTCGCATCGAGTCCACTCAGATTGAAATCGAATGTGGTCGTCACCGTTTCATCCAACTGTCCGCTGTTTGCTCCCAGGGTGTCCCGGCCCAGATCGAATGTACTGTTGCCAGTCCAGAAACCAACCGGCGGAAGACCCTCCACGTTATCTTCGATCAACCAGTAGTTTCCGCCCGGCACATTCGCAATGTTGTACACCCCGGGCGAAACCAGAGTGCCAGGCAGCAAAGTGAGCGAACCATCCGCCGCCGGAGCCAGCGCAGCCGGAGTGCCTATTGAGTCCGGATTCGAGATCGGCCCACTCGACGTCCAATTCGTGTCGACCCAATTAACCGTCACGGTGCCCACCGGAGTCACCAGCCACGATTGTGTCGCGCTGCCGCCGGAAGAGGTCGTGGCTTCAGCCGTGAAGCTGTTCGAGACGCGTGACTCGGAAGCGGCCGGAGTCCAGTTGATCGTGCTCCCGCTCAGCGCGGCGCCCATCGGCGCGCTAGTCAACGCGAAGCTCACCGTCCCGCCTGAAGGATCAGTGGCCGCAAGCGTGTAACTATAAGCAGTCCCCTGCGCCGCCATCAGAATAGGAGTGCTCGTGAACGTCGGGTTCTGCGGAGGCGTGTGGGAGCTGCCCCCACAGCCGGCGAAACAGGTTATAAGTAGACCCGCCAGAACAAAACGTAATGCGCGCATCGTCGTTCCGGCCTCAGCCGGGAACTGCAAGGCCCGCCATTCTATCCCGGAACCCGCCGCCATCAAAGTAAAAGGCGGCCCCGGCGCCCTTTGTCTCGTGGTTTTCGTGATATCGGTACAACAACTGCCCACAAAATGTTTCTTAAGTCATCCCGGCATGAACTCCAAGTCCCGACGCCGCTCGCCGCAGCGGCTTATCCCGCGTCCACAAAAGCATCGGCGCACTGATCAGCACCGATGCAATCAAATGCGCATCCATCAGCCCAATGCCCATGCCGTATAACCGCCGCGTCTCGATCAGCCGCCGAACTTCGCTAATCTGCGCCACCCGCACCTGCGGCAAAGCGTCCAGCAGCGACAACGTCCGGGCGCGATCCCGCAGCGATCCCAGCGCGAGCTCCGCAATGATCAGCGGATGGATCGCGATATTCCCTCGCCTCAGCTCCTCACTCAGTTCCTTGTTCCCCGAGCGCAGGTGGTCAATCCAGATCGAGGTGTCGGCGAGAATCACTTTCGCCCCGCTCTCCGCCGCGGAACATTCTTCAGCCCCGGCATCGTGCCTCCCAGGGACGCCAGTCGGCGCGCGCTCTCGCGCTCAATCAGGGCCTTGAGCGCCTCGCGAATCAACGCCGTTTTCTCCGCCACCCCGGTGAACTCCTGAGCCGTGCGTAAAAGGTCGTCGTCGAGTGCCAATGTCGTTCTCATAAAAACTCCAGGCACAAATCATAGCATCAAATGATGCCGTAGAGTATGCCCATGGCCATGCGTCAACCGCGCCATATTCCGCGCTGGACAGGCGCAGCCGTCCAAATTCGACAGTACCTCGGTAACTATCCGTAACACGGCCTTTCGTGCGATTCTCTCTTCGCGGTTTACGAAGCCCATCGACCGCGGCTGAAGACCTAACTCACCTTCAGCCGCGGAACTCAAGCGAGGTTATTCATGTTGCAGTCTCCGGAAAATAAGTACGCTCCAGCCGCTCCTCCAGTTCCCAATTACACCCCTGTCAAAGCCACCTCGCCCATGGATCAGGCCAACATCGGCCGCTCGCTGGTTATCAAGGGCGAAGTCTCCGGCGCCGAATCCCTTTTCATCGATGGCCGAGTCGAAGGCACCATCAATTTCCCCGAGAATCGCGTGACCGTCGGCCGCAACGGCATCGTTGCCGCCAACATCGTCGCCAAGGAAGTCGTCATCATGGGCAAGGTGCAGGGCAACGTCGAGTGCTCTGACCGCCTCGATATCCGCAACGAAGGCCTGCTCTCGGGCGACGTCATCACCCACCGCATCAGCGTCGAAGAAGGCGCCATCCTCAAGGGTGGAGTCGAGGTTCGCCACTCCGACAAGGCCGACAAGAAAGATCAGAACCAGAATCAGGCCAAAGCCGCAACCGCCAACACGGGCCAGCAAGCCCCCAAGACCATGGCCGCCACCGCAGGCCAGGCGTAGCCCAACCAGAGTTTTCGGCACCAGTACTCAAGATCAAAGTTTTCGGGATCGAATGCGTTAACCGACGATTCAGAGACCGATAAAAAAAGGGACAGGCAAACCGC
>JBAWAI010000435.1:0-8157 GCA_049589215.1 Terriglobales bacterium
GATTGATTACTGGCTCGGGCCCAGCGATTCATCCCTTCCGATCACTCTCACAATCAAAGATGGAGCGGGTAAAATAATTCGTAAGTTCTCCAGCGCCGACAAGCCCGCCGAAGTCGATCCCAAAGAAATCAACGTTCCGATGTACTGGGTTCGTCCCTCGCGCGTCTTGTCCGCAGCGCCGGGAATGCACCGCTTTGTCTGGGATTTAACCTATCCGGTTCCCGATCTCCTCTCGCGCGACTTCCCCATCTCAGCTATCTACCACGACACGCCGCTCTATCCGCAAGGTGCGACGGTCTTGCCGGGAAGATACACGGTGGAACTTGGGGCGAACGTAGAGCTAGCGACGTTAGGCAGTGCGGGAGGGCTCTCACAGCCCCTGGAAATCCGCCTAGACCCGCGCGTAAAAACCTCACCCGAAGACCTGCGCCGCCAATTCGATCTCGACCGCAAGATCGCCGAAGCCCTCCATCGCGACTTCGAAGCCCTGCAACAGGTTCGGAGCCTGCGCGCGCAAATAAAGTGGCTGCAAAGAGGAAAATCAGCAAACAGCGCAGCGAGCAGCACGGCGCTCGACGGTGCCGCGAAGATTGCCGCTGATCTCGAAGCCAAAGCCGCAGCCATCGAAGGCACCGAGGGCGGCTACGGCAGTCGTTTCATGAGCACGCTCGAAGGCCGCAGCCTGGCCCGCCTCAATGGAGGCCTCGGCACCATGCTCGCCCAACTCGATACAGCCGATGCCGCCCCCACCACGCAAGAACTCGAAATGTTCAGCGAAGTAGAGAAAGCGCTCAACGAGCAACTGGCAGCATGGGACCAGCTCAGGACAAAAGACGTTCCGCAACTGAATGAGGAACTAAAGAAAGCAGGCCAGTCGCCAATCGATCTGCAAAAGCTAGCAGCCGCAGAGGCAGCATCGCCCCAGACAACCACGCAGGATAAAGACCAGGACGTAGAGTAAGTGCGGTCAGATGAATTTTGCTATTGCATTACTTGCAGATAAAGTTGCCTGCACGGTTGGTGTTGCCCCTGCCCTTATACACGGCTTCCTCTGGGTAGGAGCACAAGGGACGCTTAAACGCGACGCCCTCAGCAGGGTCGTTGTCGACATAGTGGGTCGCAGGAATCCTCTCGGGCGCAACATCATGCTCAACCCAATCGGCAAGCGGCGTAAGCATGTCGAACACGTTTGCGCCGGGCCCGCCTTTGCAGTGGTTCATGCCAGGCACCATAAACAGCCGGTAAAAATCCTGCGTCTCGTCCAGAGTCTGCCCCTGAGTCCCCTCCGGTGAGTCGCCGAAAAAGTTCACCACGCTCTCGAAGTAGTCAATGCTCGTCATCGGCGGCACCTCCGGATCGCTGAAACCGTGGTACTGAATGAGTTTCCCGCCGCGCGCGCGGAACCGTTCCAAGTCAGGGTCAGTCGAGTTCAGAACCGAGGCCAGCGTCTGGCCGGGAACCACGACTTTGTTCTCCACATAGTCGGGTCCAGAGCTCCAATCAAAAGTCATAAAGCTCCAACTCGGATCGTCGAACACGAAGTACTCGAAAAAAGGAAGGCCAATCTGCGCGTGATCATCCGTTTGCTGCGCCGGCGGTGGCTGCGGAGAGATCGTGGACGGCCAGCCATCGGCTTCGCCGCCTCGCTCAAACGGCGGATAATAATCGCGCTGCTGCACCATCTCATTCGGACCGTTCCACAAATGTCGAACCGCTTCGACTTGCTCAGAGGTAAGGCAGTTCGGCGGCATCTGCGAGCCTGCGCAAAGAAGCGCCGCTGGATCATAGTGGCAGCTTCGCGGATCGTTCAACACGCCATCCACTACTCCATCCAGGCCGTCGCACGCAGCATTCACCGCGTTGCCAAGAAGGACGTCTTGCGTGGTAAAAACTGTGCTCGCGGGATTCTCAAACATCTGCCACACCACCCACAGATTGCCGCCGACATGATGATGCGTATAGTGAGCGACCGGATCACCGGCAACGATCCCATCGTAATCATCGGGGAAGCGCTGCGCCTCCATCAGCGCCTGTCGTCCGCCAGTCGAGCAACCGGTGAAAAAAGTGTGGTCCGCATTCTTTCTGTAGAAAGCCGCCGCAATCTGCTTGCCGATAACTGTCATCAGATGGATCGAGCGATATCCAAAATCAATAATCTTCTCCGGATGGTCGAGCGCGAAAGACGCGTCATAAGTGGACGACCCGGTGTGGCCGGTATCGGTACCAACCGTGGCGTAGCCAAGTAACACGCCCGGCGCAATCGCACTATAAGGAATCGATCCCGCATAACCACCGTTTCCAACCCCCTCAAAGTTCCCATTCCAGCGATGTGCAGGCATCCAGATTTCAATTCCAATCTCCGAATCGCTGGTCGGCGTCAGCGTGGCGGCCACGCGACAGAATGCAGGCATATTTCGAAACACCTCACCGTTGGGCGCGGTATAGGTGCCCGCGGGTATCGACTCCGCTGCCGTGATCGTCGTGTGTGACAGAGTAAGACCGGCAAGGCCCTCGCAAGTCAATGCCTCGGCGCGGTCGGCGGCAAATGCGGCAATCGCAAAAAGGGAGAGGGCCACCCAGATCTTGGAATGGGGCGTCATGGCAGTCCTTTGTTCATCGCCTCATGATCCCCTCAGCGCGTGATTGGAGCTAAAGCGTTTTCGCGAGAATTGCGGCCTATCTCAACCATCCGGCAAACGCCACGGTGACTGCAACACACCCTGGAAGGTAACCCGAAACGGGCGCAAAAGTAGCTGTGATGCTCCAAAAATTATGCTAGGAGCAGAACCCTGAGAGCTGAGTCCTGAGACCTGAAACCTAGACTCCGCGCGAAAACTCCCTCGCAACCATCTCCAGCGCCGCCTCCCGCGTAGCCAAGCGTCCTTCCAGTTGTGCGTCTTCAACCGCCCCCAGAATTTCCTTGAACCGGGGCCCCGGCTGATATCCGGCCGCAATCAAATCGTCCCCCGTAACCAGAGGCCGCGGACGCATGACCTCCGGCGGCATCGACCTTAACCGCTCCTGAGCGTAGTCGTACGCATCCAAAAACCCGTTGCTCGAAAGCACGTCCATGCGATGCAGCTCCAGGTGCTCATCAAATTGCGGCAGCCGCAGAAATTTCTTGAGCGTCGATTCGTTCATCTGCCGCACCTGGGCAAAGCGCATGTGATTATCGACGAGCGCCAGAATCTGATCGGTCTCATCGTTAGAAAAACGCAGCCGCCGGCAGATTCCGGCCGCTATCTTCACGCCCACATCAACGTGGCCGTCAAAGCGAATGCGATCGGGAGCGACACGAAACGTCGCCGGCTTGCCCACATCGTGCAGCAGCGCGCCCCACGCCAGAGTCTTCGAACTGCCCGCCGGCAATTTGTCGAGCAGCAGCAATGTATGTACAAAAACGTCGCCCTCGGGATGAAACTGCGGCGGCTGCTCAACACCTTCCATGCGCGAAATTTCCGGCAAAACTTCGTGCAACAATCCGCTCTCATCCAGCAGCAGAAACGCGCGCCGCGCATGTCCTTCCGTCAGCATCTTGGTCAATTCGTCGCGCACCCGCTCTTGTGACACCTGATCAATCTGCGGAGCGAGTTCCTGAATGGCCGCGAAAGTCGCGGGCTCGATCGTGAACTCAAAACGCGCCGCAAACCGCACCGCGCGCAGCATGCGCAGCTTGTCCTCCGCAAACCGTCGCTGCGGATCGCCAATCGCCCGAACAATCCCAGCCTTCAGATCCTCACGACCACCAACAAAATCCAGAATGTCATTCGTTAGCGGGTCAAGCAGCATCCCATTGATAGTGAAGTCGCGTCGCTGCACATCCTCGCGCGGATCCTTGGTAAAACGCACCTCATCAGGATGTCGTCCATCCGAATAGCCAATGTCGCATCGAAATGTCGCGACTTCAACCGCAGTCCTGTTTCCTTCGTGTTCCTCGACGTCCTCCGTGGTTATCGGTTTCTCGGGCACAAGCACAACGCCAAACTGCGCGCCCACAGCCAGACTCCGCGGGAAGATCCGCATCACCTCTTGCGGAGTAGCATCGGTTGAAACGTCATAATCCGCAGGCTCGCGCCCGAGCAGCATGTCGCGTACACAACCACCTGCAAAGTAAGCCTGAAATCCGCGCTCACGCAGCGTGCGCACAATCTCAGTAGCGTGATGTCGAGCAACGCTCAAGTAGCCCATCCCAATCGTCTAAACTGAAAGCACTAAGCTCGAGGCGTGCAGCTCGAGGCGTGCAGCTCGCGACTCGCGGCTCGCATTCAATTATGCCCGACCCAACCATCCTCGGCATTGAAAGCTCCTGCGACGAAACAGGCGCAGCTGTCGTGCGCGCAGGCCAGCAGATTCTATCCAACGTAGTCGCCTCGCAAATCGCCACCCACGCGCCTTACGGAGGAGTCGTTCCCGAACTAGCCTCGCGCGAGCATCTCCGCGCAATCGTCCCAGTCGTTCGCCAGGCCCTCGCCGAAGCCAACCAAACCTACCCCTCCATCGACGCCATCGCCGTAACGCAAGGTCCGGGTCTCGCGGGCGCGCTCCTCGTCGGCATCAGCTTCGCCAAAGCCCTCTCCTTCGCGCTCTCGAAGCCGCTGATCGCAGTCAACCATCTTGAAGGCCACGTTCACGCCGTTCTCCTCGAGCAGCGCCAAAGCGACAACCCGGATCTCGAGTTCCCCGTCCTCGCCCTGGTCGTTTCCGGAGGTCACACGCATCTCTATCTCGCCGAACTCAACGGCAATCTCTGGACCTACATCGAGATCGGCCATACTCGCGACGACGCCGCAGGCGAAGCCTTCGACAAGGTCGCCAAACTCCTCGCGCTCGGCTATCCGGGAGGACCGATCATCGACCGTCTCGCTACCCATGGCGATCCGCACTCGGTAAAGTTCCAGATCGCGCAGATGAAGCATCGCGACCGCAATGACCCGCCCAAGCCGAACCCTTCAGGCGACGAGCCGCGTCCGCGCTTCGACTTCTCCTATAGCGGAATCAAAACCGCAGTCCTTCGCTACGTCGAGACTGAGCATCTTCAACCGTCAATCGAGCACCGCCGCAATGCGCTTGCAGCCCTGGCCAAGCCCACATTCGAAGACTATCTCCGCCTCTGCGATCGCCAAACCCTCAACCTCATCGCCTCATTCCAGCGCGCCATCGTCACCGACCTCGTCACCAAGACGCTAGCTGCTGCCCGCGAATACGACGTCCGCACGCTCTTCGTCAGTGGAGGAGTTGCCGCCAACCGCGAGCTGCGCGCCACCTTTCAGCGCGAAGCGGAGATGCAAGGTCTCCCGGTCTTCTTCCCATCGCGTCCGCTCTCCACCGACAACGCCGCCATGATCGCCGCCGCTGCCTATCCAAAATTTCTCCGCCAGGAATTCGCCCCAGAAAGTTTCTCGGCCGAAGCCAGCCTTCCACTGCGCTGATCCAATCGCATGTAAACACAGCGGGCCTCGGGTGCGATTTTCGCGGCTCGAAGCTCGCGTCTCCTTCTGTTACGAAACTGTTACATTTCCCAGCTACAATGTTGCCCGTGAAGCCAACTCTCTTCGTCGTCGAAGACGATCCCGACATCTCCCGCCTCGTCCGCCATCATCTCGAAGGCGCCGGCTTTAACGTCCGCCTCTACTCCACCGGCAACGTCGTGGTCGCCGATGCCGAGCGCCAGCGTCCGGCGCTCTTCTTGCTCGACATCATGGTGCCCGGCAAAGATGGTCTCGAGCTCTGCCGCCAGATTCGCCAATCGGTTGCTCTCGCCTCAGTGCCGGTTATTTTCCTCACCGCCAAAGGTGGCGAAGCCGACCGCATCCTCGGCCTCGAGCTCGGCGCCGACGACTACATCCCCAAGCCCTTCAGCCCGCGCGAACTCGTCGCCCGCGTCAAAGCCGTCATGCGTCGATTCGAGCGCCCCTTGCCGCTTCTGCCCACCAAGATCGAAGACGTGCACATCGACCCCGCCGCCATGACCTTGACCGTCCGCGGCAAGCAGGTTCCCACCACTGCCACTGAATTCCGCCTGCTCGATTACTTCATGCGCCACGCTGGCCGCGTTTTCACCCGCGATCAACTCCTCGACTCCGTCTGGCGCGATACTGCTTACGTCACGCCGCGCTCGGTCGACGTCTACGTGCGCCGCATCCGCGAAAAAATCGAGCCCGATCCAGAAAATCCCCGCTACCTCAAGACCGTTCGCGGCGCCGGTTACCGCTTCGAGGTCCCCCATTGAGGCCGCGCATCTTCGTCAAGTTGATGCTCGTCTTCCTGGTCGTGATCGGCGTCACCGCCATCACCCTCCAGTGGACCGTACGCTCCGTCTGGCAGCGCACCCTCCATGAGCAGATCGAGCGTGACCTCGAGCAGAAGACGCTCATGTTCGCCCATCGCGTCGAGGCCGACCGCCAGCACTCCCTCGCCGATATCACCGCGCAGGAAGGCCAAGCCGCCGGAGCCCGCGCCACCGTCATCGATCCCTCCGGCAAAGTGCTCGCCGACTCCGAAGCCGATCCCGGCACCATGGATAACCACGGCCAGCGCAAGGAATTCGTCGCCGCCCTCGCCGGTTCCGTAGGCGTCGATGAGCGCAAAAGCCCCACCGTTGGAACCGGTTTCCTGTTCGTGGCCGCGCCCATCTCCGGCGGTGCCGTACGACTCGCCTATCCGCTGCCCGAGATTGAAACCACCGACCGCCCTCTCACCCGCGCGCTCTTCTGGGGCTCGCTCACCGCCTTCGTCATCGCCTTCCTCATTGCCGCCGTGACCGCGCAATATCTCGGCCGCCGCCTGAAGCGCATCGTCGGTTTCGCCGAGCGCGTCGCCGCCGGAGACCTCACCGCCCGCATCGCCTCTCCATCCAGTGACGAAATCGGCCAGGTCGCCTCCGCCCTCGATAAAACCGCCCGCCGCGTTGAAGAAAGTTTCGCTCGCCTGCAAACCAGCCAGCGCGAGCTCGAAACCCTCCTCAACAGCATGCAGGATGCGGTCATTGCGGTTGCTGCCGATGGCCGCGTCCAGTGGGCCAATCGCGGCATGACCAGCCTCCTCCGCCGCTCCCCGCGCCTCGACGCGCCTTTAATCGACACCGTCCGCGACCCCGATTTCCTCGCCGCCATTCAGGAAGCCTCGCGCGATCAGGTCGTCGCTTCCGCTCGCGCCGTCACCATCACTCCCGGCCGCACCTTCGATGTCACCGCCGCTCCCATGCCCGGAGGCGGCGCCGTCGCCGTCCTCCGCGACCTCACCGAGACTGAGCGCATGGAAAAAACTCGCCGCGATTTCATCGCCAACGTCTCCCACGAGCTGCGCACCCCGCTCACTTCCATTCAGGGATATACCGAAACCCTCCTCGATAGCGGTCTCGCCGATCTTCACGTTCGCGATTTTCTCGAAATCATCCGCAAAAATGCTGCCCGCATGGCGCGTCTCACCGAGGATCTCCTCACCCTCGCCCGCGTCGAGTCCGGCGAACAGCGATTCGATATTCAGAAAGTCAGCACCGAAGAGTTGCTGCAGGATGCTCTCGAAAGTTTTCGCGAAGTTGGCCGCACCTATGGAGTCGAGCTGGCCGTCGATAACGCCGCGCCCGATGCCCACGTCAACGCCGACCGCGAAGCCATCCACCAGATTTTTTCCAACCTGATCGAGAACGCCCTCAAGTACGCTGCCTCGGGCAAAAGAATAATCCTCGGAGCCCGCCCTGCCCCGAACGCCATCGAGTTCTACGTCCGCGATTTCGGCCCGGGCATCTCCTCTGAGCATGTGCCCCGGCTATTCGAGCGTTTCTACCGCGTCGATAAAGCCCGCTCCCGCGAATCGGGAGGCACGGGCCTCGGCCTGGCCATCGCCAAACACATCATGTTCGCCCACGGAGGCACCATCCGCGCCGAAAGCGAACTAAACCACGGCTCAACCTTTTTATTCATCCTGCCCAGTTCAGAGCCGACTTCAGCGCCCATCCTAGGGCAAGCTTCCGCCTAGGCTAGGGCGCGTTCCTTTTCAGCCGCGCCAGCGCACACTCGGTCGAACCTCCACTGGCACTCATTCGGCCGCGTAAATTCACCATGTTTTAATCTTCTCTGGCCCCGCCGGCCCTATGATTTTCCTAGGTGTCTCACGAAGGAAATCTGACACCCAACCATTCGATCGCGCGTCTAATAC
>JBAWAI010000436.1:0-15152 GCA_049589215.1 Terriglobales bacterium
TCGGGCTGAGCTTGCTGCTTCTGGTTGCAGCCGGTCTCTTTGCACGCACGCTGCGGAATCTCAAGACGCTCGACGTGGGTTTTGCAACCGATCACCTGCTTACTTTCACCATCGATCCGCGATTGTCTGGGTACCAATTGAATCAGAGCACGGAACTGTACGAGCAAATTTTCGACAAGCTGTCCACATTGCCGGGCGTGCGCTCGGTCGCGGCCACCACCGATCCCGAGCTGGCCAACTCCGATTCGACCTCCAACATTACCGTTGCCGGATATCACGCCACAGGGGACGAAGACATAAATCACATGAATGTGGAGTGGGCGTATGTGAGCTCGAATTATTTTTCGACCTTGAAGCTGCCGATGCTGGCCGGCCGCGAGCTAACTGATCAAGATCGCGCAGGCGCGCAGAAAGTTGCGGTGGTCAACGAGAGTTTTGCGCGCCATTTCTTTTCGCAGGCGCACGAGGCGATTGGCCAATACTTTGGCGAGGGCGCCGGGAGCGTACCGGTCGACATACAGATCGTTGGAGTGGTCAGAGACGCAAAGCACACGACCGTCCGCAGCGACATTCACCGCACCGTATACACGCCCTATTTGCAGGACGAGCAGCATTTGCAGGATCACGGGCCCGGCCAGAAGACGCTCTACGTGCGCACCTGGCAAGCTCCCGAAGGCGCCGAGTCGACCATCCGCCAGGCGATGCGAACCCTCGACTCGAGTCTGGTGCTGAACCACTTCCGGACCATGCAGGAACAGATCGACAACAATTTGAATGGCGAGCGCGTGGTCGCGTTTTTGGCCGCGAGCTTCGGCGCGCTAGCCGTGTTTATGGCTGCTATAGGGATCTACGGAGTCCTCGCCTATTCGACCGCGCAGCGCACCCGTGAAATCGGGATCCGCATTGCCGTTGGCGCGACGCGGGGCGCGGTCGCGCGGATTGTCGTGACGGAAGTGCTCTGGTTGGCGGGTATCGGCACTGCCATCGGACTGCCGCTCGCGCTGGTGTTCGGTCGTGCGGTTCGCAGTCAATTGTTTGGAGTTTCAAACAACGATCCGCTGACGTTCGGCGCCATGATCATCCTCGTGGTGGCCGTCGCATTTGCATCTGCAGCAATACCGGCACGCCGCGCGGCCAAGGTCGATCCCATGGTGGCGCTGCGTTATGAGTAACTACAAAGAAGACAAGGGAGCGGAGAGGAGAAGATGATCGGACTATTCCAGAATCTCCGTTACGCCGTTCGCCAGTTGCGAAAGTCGCCCGGCTTCGCGGTGGTTGCGATTCTTACACTTGCGCTCGGCATTGGCGCCAATACCGCCGTCTTCAGCGTGATGGACGCCGTGATAATGCGTATGCTGCCGGTGCAAGATCCACATCGGCTCTACTACTTGCGGATAGCCACCGGAAATCAACCCCCTGGAGGCTTCAATACCGGCGATTCCGACAATTCTTTTTCCGAGCCGGTGTTTGAAGCGCTTCGTGAACGGACCGACGTGTTCGATGACGTGGTCGCTTACGCCCCTCTGAACATCGGCAAGGTCGCCGTACGTTATGGAGACACGCCGGAGGAAGCGCAGGGCGACGAGGTCAGCGGCAACTTTTTTTCTGGTTTGACGGCCGGAATACTTCGCGGCCGCGGACTGTCGTTGCAGGATGAGAAGGATCATTCGCAAGTTGCCGTGATCAGCTACGACTACTGGACGCGGCGTTTCTCGCGGGATCCGGCGGTGGTTGGCACTACTCTGTTCGTCAAGAATGTCCCTCTCACGATCGTTGGCATCACGGCGCGCGATTTTCGCGGCGTCGAACCCGCCATCGCGACGGATTTCTGGATTCCGCTGCAAAACCGTCCCGAACTCAATGTCTGGGGAACCTCGGCAAGCGAGATGAGCCTCTACGGTACCCCCAAGTGGTGGTGTCTGCCCTTGATAACTCGTCTTAAGCGAAACGTCACTCCGGAACAGGCGCAAAACGCGCTCCAATCCACGTTCGGTGACGCCGCCAAAATTGGAGTTGGCACGATTGATCCAAAGAAGTGGCGACCTTTGCTGAACTTCGATCCCGCGAAAGGAATCGAGGGCTTCAACCAGCAATACAGCGAACCGGTGCGAATCCTGATGGGCCTCGTTGTTCTTGTTTTGCTGATTGCGTGCGCCAACGTCGCGTTGCTGATCATGGCGCGCAACGAGGTAAGGCAGCGCGAATTCAGTTTGCGATTGGCGGTTGGGGCGGAGAAGGCTCATCTTTTTCGTCAACTGTTGACGGAAAGTTCGCTGCTCGTGATCGCGGGAACGAGTGTCGGCTGGGTGTTTGCTCTCTTTGCGACTGACGCTCTCGCGGCGTGGTCGGGAATCGAAACCGGTCTCAGTCCCAACCGTAGCGTGTTGCTCTTTACGTTAGCGATCTCGGCACTCAGTGCGGTCGCCTTTGGCATTGCCCCTTTGTGGATTGCGCTTCGGGCGCCAGTTTCGGGAGTACTGCGGGCCACCGCTACAAATATTACTCAGGACCGGCAGCGAACCCTCGGCGGCAGGATGCTGATGTCGTCGCAAGTAGCCGTCTGCCTCTTGCTGCTCGTGGCGGCCACGCTTTTGCTGCACACGCTTCGAAATTACGAGACTCAAAACCTGGGGATGCGAGTCGATGGCCTGCTGATTTTCGGAGTTACTCCCTTGCACGCTTCGACCGTCAAGGAGACCGAGACGTTCTATCGCACTCTGCTCGACCGGGTGCGTGCCACGCCAGGCGTGGGGTCCGCGACGCTCATGGAGAACCGCATCGGCTCGGGTTGGAGCAACAACAATGATGACGATCTGGATGGCGCCAAGCTCGCGGACAGATTTGGCCCCAAGGCTTTCATCCGAAGCAACAACGTTGGCCCCGACTATTTTCACGTCCTTGGAGTCCCGATCATTGCAGGCCGCGACATCTCCGAAGCCGACACTGCGTCATCTCTGCCGGTGGTCGTCATCAATGAAACATTTGCGAAGACGTTTCTGGCGAATACAAATCCACTGGGACACAAGGTTCGCGATAACCGGACAATTGTTGGCGTAGCGAGGGACAGCCGCTACCGGGGAGTGGATGAGACGCCGATGCCCATGGCCTACTACCCCACGTTCCAGAACCTGAACGCCGGAGAAACCGTGCACGTCGAGGTGAGAGTCAACGGCGAGCCGCTGAATCTGCTTCCGACTCTTCGTCAGGTCGTGCATGACATCGATCCCAATATCCCTCTGGAGAAGCCGTTGACGCAGCGAGGCCAGTTTGAAGAGTCGTACCTGCAGCCGAAAATGTTTGCCCGCCTGGGAGGCTTTTTTGGCGGGCTGGCCGCGCTCTTGGTGGCGACCGGACTCTATGGCACGTTGTCGTATCGCACAAGACGGCGCTCGGCGGAAATTGGAACCCGCATGGCGCTGGGCGCGCAACGTCGCCAAGTGCTCTGGATGATTATGCGCGAGAGCCTGCTGATCAGTTGCATTGGAACAGCCGTGGGTCTTCCGCTCGCCCTTGCGTGCGTGCGCTTCCTCGGTTCGATGCTCTATCAACTTTCTCCCTTCGATCCGTTGAGTTTTGCACTGGCAATTTTCTGCATTGCGCTGGTCGCGAGCGGCGCGGCATTTCTGCCAGCATGGCATGCCTCCCGCGTCGATCCCATGGTGGCGCTGCGCTATGAGTGAGCGGGTTGTGAATGAACAGGCGATAAATAAGGAGAGCGCATGAACGGATGGCTTCAGGATTTTCGTTACGCCTCGCGCCAGTTGCGAAAGGCGCCTGGCTTTGCAGCTGTCGCGATCATCACGCTCGCGCTCGGCATCGGCGCTAACACCGCCATTTTCAGCCTGCTCGATCAGGTGTTGCTGCGCAGCCTGCCAGTGAAAGATGCGAATCGCCTGGTTCTGCTGAAATACGAAGGCAGCAACACCGGACGTCTCAATGCGAGGTCCGATGGCCATTTCTATTTTTCCTACCCCGTGTATCGCGATCTGCGCGATCGCAATTCCGTTTTCAGCGGAGTACTCGCCACCGACGCGGCACAGGTTGGAGTTGAGTGGCACAACCAGCCCGATCTGGTGGCCGCGGAACTCGTCTCTGGCAACTACTTCGATGTGCTCGGCGTGCAACCGGCAGCGGGGCGCATGTTCGTGGCCGCCGATGATCTCGTCGCCGATGCGAATCCGGTTGTCGTGTTGAGTTTCAGTTATTGGCGGCGCCGCTTCGGCAATGACGCGCGGATCGTAAACGACACCATTGAGATCAATGGCCATCCCTTCACGGTCGTCGGAGTTGCCCCACCCAATTTTCACAGCGTCGTTGTCGGTGACACGCCCGATGTCTTCGCTCCGATGACGATGGAGGCGGAATTATTGCCGGGCAGGAAAGATCTCGAAGACCGGCGCTCCAGTTGGCTGAACATTGTTGGCAAACTGAAGCCGGGCATCAGCCGCGGACAGGCCGAGGCCGGCATCAACCCTCTTTGGTCTGCCATCCGCAGCGACGAGCTGAAAGATATCAAAGGCGAGTCGCAAAGTTTTCGCGAGCGTTTTGTGGCCAAGTCGCATTTGATTGTGCTCGACGGCGCCAGGGGTTTCTCACCGCTGCGCAGCGACGTTCAGATGCCGCTGCTGATCGTGATGGGGATGGTTGGACTGGTGGCGCTGATGGCCTGCGCTAACGTCGGCAGTTTGCTGCTTGTCCGCGCTGCTGGCCGGGTGCGTGAAATGTCGGTGCGCTATGCTCTCGGCGCGAAGCGTTATCGCGTCATCCAGCAGCTGCTCGCCGAAGGACTTCTGCTTGGACTGGCGGGTGGCGCGCTCGGGATGCTACTGGCTCCGCGTGTCTCGGGCCTGCTGATCAACATGATCTGGGGCGGAGGTCCGGGCGATCTGCCGTTTTCGGCCACGCCCGATCTTCGGATACTGCTTTTCAATTGCGCGTTGGCACTATTTGCCACGCTTCTTTTCAGTCTGGCTCCGGCGGCTCAATTCTGGCGGCCCGATCTGGCGCCTGCACTGAAACAACAGGGCATGACTGCTCGAAGCACGCCCCTGCGCTTCCGCCGCATCTCGGTGGCTGTACAAATCGGCCTGAGTCTGATGTTGCTGGTGGGCGCTGGTCTGTTCGTGCGCACCTTGCGCAATCTGAGGTCGCTTAATGCTGGGTTTGCCACCGATCACCTGGTGACCTTCGGAATCGATCCGCGCCTCGCCGGCTACCAACCCGCTCAGACCTTCGCCCTTTACGAAAGGCTCTTCGAAACACTTAAAGGCTTGCCGGGAGTTAGCAGTGTCGCGGCCACGACCGATCCCGAGTTGGCGAACGACACCGAAACCGGAAACATCTCCATCGCCGGTTACGCGCAGAAACCCGACGAGAACATGCAGGTAGAGCAGCCGAACATCAGCGCAGACTACTTTTCTACCCTCCAGATGCCGCTTTTGGCCGGTCGCGCCTTCGGCGTGCAGGACACGGCGACCGCCCAGAAAGTTGCCGTGGTCAATGAAAGCCTGGCGCGCCACTTCTTCGGCGACCCGCAACAGGCGCTTGGCCATTACCTCGGCAATGGCGCCGGCACGGGCGTGAAAACCGACATCGCGATCGTCGGCGTTGTAAAAGATGCGCACCATACCAATCTGCGCGAGCCCATCGCAAACACGGTGTTCACGCCCTATGTCCAGTTGCCCGAGCCGCTATCGATGACCTTTTATGTCCGGACCCGGCAGCAGCCGCAAAATGCCGAGAGCACCATCCGGCGCGCCATGCAAACGCTCGATTCCAGGCTCGTGCTCGATACCTTCCGTACCATGGACGCGCAAATCGACAACAGCCTTACCGCCGAGCGCGTCATCGCGCTGCTGGCGACAAGCTTCGGCGTTCTTGCCGCTCTGATGGCCGCCGTCGGATTGTATGGGGTTCTGGCGTACTCGACCACGCAACGCACCAGCGAGATCGGCATTCGCATGGCTCTCGGGGCGAGTCGCGCGTCGGTCGTCAAGATGGTGGTCTTTGAAGTTTTCTGGCTGGCGGGCATCAGCATCGCAGTCACGTTGCCACTTTCACTGCTCCTGATGAGCACCGTGCGCAGCCAGCTCTATGGTATTTCGAGCAGCGATCCGCTCACGTTGCTCATGATGACGGTGTTGGTGATATTGGTCGCGCTTGCGTCGGCCCTGTTGCCGGCGCGGCGTGCCGCCAAGGTGGAACCGATGCGCGCGCTGCGCTACGAGTAGGGATTGCAAGAAAGATGTGAACCAGGGGATTGAACCCAAAGGGATCGAATGATGAACGGCTGGCTCCAGGATCTGCGTTCCGCGCTGCGGCAGTTTATAAAAACGCCCGGCGTCACGGCGGTCGTGCTCATCACGATCGCGCTGGGAGTTGGCGCGAACACGGCGCTCTTCTCGGTGGTCAACGGCGTTCTGCTCAATCCCTTGCCATATCCACAGCCTGACCAACTCGTCACGCTTCATGAGGGCAAGCCGAATTTTGCGACCGGCTCGATCTCGTTCCCCAACTTTCGCGATTGGCATAAGGACAACCGCACCTTCGCTTCAATGGCGATTTCGCGAGGCTCCGCCTTCAGTCTTACCGGAGCCGGAGAAGCGACCCAGGTCACCGGCGAGTTCGTTACTGCGGATTACTTCAAAGTACTCGGCGCGAAGCCGCTGCTCGGGCGCACCTTTGCGCCGGGAGAAGATGAAATCGGCGCCGCGCCAATCGCTGTCATCAGCGAAGGCCTCTGGCATCGCAAATTCGCCTCCGCTCCCGACATTATTGGCAAGCTTATGACCCTCGACGGCCGAGGCTACACCATCATCGGCGTCATCCCCGCCAGCTTTCATTTCGCGCTCGGAAATTTTGGCGCGCAGCGCGATATCTACACGCCCGTCGGTCAATGGAACAACAATCTTTTGAACACGCGCACCGCCGGCCTTGGATTTCACGGCGTCGGGCGGCTCAAGCCCGGCGTGACGCTCGAGCAGGCTCAGGCTGACATGGCACAGGTTTCGAGCAATCTGGCCGCCGCTTATCCCGATGCCAACAAAGGCATCAGCGCGAAGCTCATTCCTCTGAAGCAGTGGACGGTTGGCGGAGTGCGATCGTTCTTGCTCGTACTTCTTGCCGGGGTCGGATTCGTACTCTTGATCGCGTGCGTCAATGTCGCCAACCTGCTTCTCGCGCGCTCGGCAGCGCGCACGCGCGAGTTTGCCATCCGCGCCGCGATGGGTGCGAGCCAGAGTCGAGTGCTCCGGCAGTTGATGATCGAAAGTATCGTCCTTGGACTCGCCGGCGGCGGGCTCGGTTTGCTGCTGGCGGCGTGGGGCACGCGCGCCGCGTTGGGCATTCTGCCAACGGCATTGCCGCGCTCGGAGGAGATCGGCCTCGATCCTCGCGTATTGCTTTTCACGCTTTTGATCTCACTCCTTGCCGGAATCTTATTCGGCCTCGCGCCCGCTCTGAAGATGTTGCCCGCCACTTTGAGTGACAGCCTGAAAGAAAGCGGTCGCGGCATGAGCGGCACGCGCCATCGCGCGCAATCCATATTTGTCGTCGCAGAAATGGCCATGGCGCTGGTATTACTCATTGGCGCCGGACTGATGATTCGAACCCTCGGCCGCCTCTGGAGCGTTGATCCCGGCTTCATTCCTCGCAATGTAATGTCGGTCGGTATCTCGCTGCCGCCATCGATGGCGAAGGCCACGCCGGACGCGATTCGCGCTGAATTCCGTGAAATCGACAGCAAGATCGCCTCGATTCCCGGTGTCGAGGCCGCCTCCCAGGTTTGGGGCGCACTCCCGATGAACGGCGACGATGAACAAACATTCTGGATCGAAGGTCAGCCCAAGCCAGCGAGTGAGAACGAAAAAAGTTGGGCCATCGACTATATCGTCGAACCCGGTTATCTGAAGACAATGTCCATACCGCTTCTGCGCGGCCGCTTCTTCACCGATCAGGACAACGAACACTCGCCGCGCGTCGTGGTCGTCGACGATGTCTTCGCCAAAAGTTTCTTTCCCAATCAGGATCCGATCGGCAAGCGAATCCTTCAGGACAACGCCAGCCCTGCTGAGATCATCGGAGTCGTCGGGCATGTAAGGCAATGGGGGCTTGATACCGACGATTCAGAAAAGCTGCGGACGCAGTTTTACATCCCGTGCATGCAAATGCCGGACAGCTTCATCGCCATGGCGCCGTCCGGTTCTGGCATGGTCATCCGTTCAGATCAGGCCGGGACGGGCTTGCTCGACGCGATCCGTCACACGGCCCAGCAGATCAGCGGCGAGATGGTGATTTTTGGCCCGCAATCAATGGAGGAGGTTATATCGAGTTCACTGGCTGAACGCCGATTCTCCATGATTCTGCTGGTCGCGTTTGCCGCGCTCGCACTGCTCCTCGCGAGCGTCGGTCTCTATGGCGTGATCTCCTACGTCGTCGGTGAGCGCACTCATGAGATCGGAGTTCGCATGGCTCTCGGCGCGCGCCACGCGGATATCCTTCAACTCATTTTGAGCGGCGCCGGAAGGCTCGCAGTCATCGGCACCGCGACCGGTCTGATTGCGGCATTCGGCCTGACCCGGCTGATGGCCAATCTTCTTTATGGCGTCAAACCCGGCGATCCACTGACTTTCATCGCGGTGCCGGCAATTTTAATTTCCGTAGCCCTTTTAGCCAGCTATTTGCCCGCGCGTCGCGCCACGAAAGTGGAGCCGATGGTCGCGCTGCGTTACGAGTGAGGTTGAACATGAATGGATTCCTCTACGATCTTCGCTTCGGCTTGAGGCAATTGCGCAAGAGCCCGGCATTTACCGCGGTAACCGTGATCACGCTGGCGCTCGGCATAGGCGCAAACACGGCAATTTTTACGGTGGTGAATGCACTCGTGCTCAAGATGCTCCCGGTCCGCGATCCGCAACAGTTGGTAGTGGTCGGCGACCCCTCCCGCCCTAACACGCGCTCCAACGGAACTCCCCGGACCGACGTGTTTTCATATCCTCTTTATAAGGAACTTCGCGATCGCAATTCTGTGTTCACCGGACTGTCTGCGGCCGGCACCGACCATCACATTGAACTCGATACCGGCGAGGGTTCGACGGTCGACGAGAGGCTCAATGGCCGCCTCGTCAGCGGAAACTATTTCACGGTGCTTGGACTTGAACCGGCCGCGGGACGGCTCTTCTCTGACTCCGATGACACGGCGGAAAATGCGAATCCCGTCGTCGTGCTCGGATACCAATACTGGCAACGCAAGTTCGCGCTCTCGCCCTCCATCATTGGCCATGAAGTTCGCCTGAACGGGTCTCCCTTCACCGTGGTTGGCATTGCGCCCGCTGGCTTCGAGGGCGACGTCGTCGGGGATGACATGTCGCTCTACGTTCCCATCAGCATGCAGCCGGAGATCGTTCGCGGGCGTCACTGGCTCAAGTCGGGAAACAATTCGTGGCTCTCGCTCATTGGACGTTTGAAGCCTAACGTCACTCCCGCTCAGGCGAAAGCGAACCTGAACGTGGTCTTCGATCAGGCGGTTCGCGGAGATTACGGAGCGCTGCTCTCGGTCGACGACCGGCGCGCGATTCACGACAACCATATGGAAATCGATGTCTCGGCCGGTGGAGGCGGCTTCTCTCAAGTGCGCGGCGATTACCGCACGCCCCTGCTGCTGCTCATGGGCATCGTAGGCCTGGTGTTGCTCATCGCCTGCGTGAACGTTGCCAACCTGCTTCTCGCGCGAGCGTCGAGCCGTAATCGCGAAATCGCCATTCGCCTAGCCATCGGCGCGCATCAGCGGCGCATCTTGCAACAACTTCTCACCGAAAGCATTCTGCTCGCCCTTCTCGGAGGCCTGGCCGGGTCGTTCCTGGCAATTTTCGGTGTGCGACTCTTGGTTTCGATCTTCGGATCCAGAACCACTCTTCCACTCTTCCCTGATCTCCGCGTCTTCTCGTTCACCATCGGGGTAACGCTGCTCACTGGCATCCTTTTCGGACTCGTTCCGGCTTTGCGAACGCTTCAGGTGCGCGTCTCTCCCGCGCTCAAGGATGCGGCACGAGCCACGCCCGGCGCGGGTTCCCGCTTCGGTCTGGGCAAGGGATTGATCGCGGGACAGGTTGCGCTCTCTCTGCTCGTGCTCTTCGCAGCCGGCTTGCTGGTGCGCAGCCTGCAGAAGTTGATGCAGCAGGATTTCGGCTACTCTCGCGATCACCTGGTCATTGCGCGGCTTGATCCCGCATCCGCCGGCTACCTCGCGCAGAAAATGGAACCGTTAGCCACCGAACTAGCAACGCGCATTGCGAGCGCTCCCAACGTGCGGGGAATCACATACTCAACCAACGGACTCTTCTCCGGCACCGAATCGGCTGACGCCATCATCGTCCCCGGATTTAAAGACGCCAATCGCAATGCTCTGGAAGATTATGTTGGTCCGGATTATTTCGGAGTCGTCGGTATTCCCATCCTCGCCGGGCGCCAGATCGGAGCGCAGGATACCGCCACTTCAGCGCGCGTGGCAGTGGTGAACGAAGCGATGGCTCAGCGCTTCTTTGCCGGCCAGAATCCTATCGGCCGCCAGTTTACGATCGACGACCCGGCGTGGGTTGATAAGCCGATAACAGTCATTGGAGTCTCTCGCAACGCCAAGGACCACGGCAGCGGCCTGCGCGACGAGGTTGGCGCGCGCTTCTACCTGGCTTTTCAGCAGATGCCGGATCCCGATCAGATCGTGCTCGAGGCGCAGATCCACGGAGATCCCTCCGCGGCCATCACCAACGTCCAGGCGTTGATCAAAGCAGTCGACTCTAATATTCCGATTTCATTTGTGCTCACACTTGACCGGCTCGTCTCCGACAGCGCCGCGAACCAGATCGCTCTGGCGAAGCTGTCGGCCGGCTTCGCTGTCCTGGCCTTGCTGCTCGCCTGTGTCGGTCTGTACGGCGTCATGTCTTATACGGTGGCGAACCGTACGCGCGAGATTGGCCTGCGTATGGCGCTCGGTGCGCGCCGGGGCAATGTGATGGGACTTGTGCTGCGCGAGGGCATGCTGCTGGTGGCCATCGGCCTGGCGGCCGGAATTCCTCTGGCCTTAGCCAGCAGCCGCATTTTGCAGGGTTTCCTGTTTGGTCTTAAGAGTTCCGATCCGCTGTCGTTGATTGCCGTCGTGCTGTTGCTGGGAGTCGTTGCCGCGTTCGCGGGATTCATCCCTGCGCGGCGTGCATCCAGGGTCGATCCCATGATTGCGCTACGTTGCGAATGAGGAAATGAGAATCGTGATGACGAGCATAATCCGAGACTTCAATTACGCGGTGCGCCAGTTGCGCAAGCACCCTGGCTTCGCGTGCACGGCTATTGTGATTCTGGGTCTTGGGATTGGCGCGAGCACAGCCATTTTCAGCGCAGTGAACCCGATCCTCTTCGAGCCCCTGCCGTATCCGCATGCCGATCGCGTTGTGATGATCTGGTATGCGGCGGACGATGGTTCCCGCATTCCCCAGACTTTTCATACCTATCGCGAACTTGCTGAACGCAATCGTTCGCTCGAGTCCATCGCCGTCGCGAATGCATGGCAGCCGGCTCTTACCGGCGCTGACCAGCCGGAACGCATCGACGGCCAAAAAGTAAGCGCGAGTTATTTTCAATCGCTGGGTATCCTGCCCGCTCTCGGACGAGACTTCCAGAAGGCGGACGATGTCTTCAATGGTCCAAGAGTAGCGGTTATCAGCGACGAGCTCTGGCGTCGGCGTTTCAACGGCGACACCAACGTGATCGGGCAGCAGCTGAGGCTTGACGACGACAGCTACATCGTAATCGGCGTGATGCCGCGCGAGTTCGACAACGTTTTGGCCCCCGAAGCGGAGGTCTGGTCGCCATTGCAATACAACTCCGGGGATATCAATTCGATCCAGACCCGCGAGTGGGGGCACCATCTGCGGATGGTGGCGCGTCTCCGCGCGGGGGTCAGCCTGAATCAGGCGCGAAGCGACCTTGACAGGATTGCCCGAACCCCCGTGCCCGATTTTCCACGGGCTCCGTGGGCGTCATTGGAGCGAGGGTTCGTCACGAATTTATTGCAAAATGATATTGCCAGCGGAGTAAGGCCGGCGTTGCTCGCCGTTCTGGGCGCCGTGATTCTGGTTGTCGTTATCGCCTGCGTCAACGTGACCAACCTTCTGCTTGCGCGCAGCGCACAGCGGCGAGGCGAATTCGCTGTGCGTTCCGCGCTCGGCGCCGCCCGGCCGCGCCTGATCCGACAACTGGTGACTGAAAGTCTGCTGCTGGCGATTGCGGGTGGGGCGCTCGGGATGCTGGTTGCATACTTCGGCGTTCGCAGCGTCGTAGCTCTGAGCCCTCCCGGCCTGCCGCGCGTGAACGCGATCCGGTTCGATGGAACGGCGTTTGTTTTCGCGCTGGGAATTTCGGCTTTCATTGGATTGATCGTCGGATTGATTCCGGCTGTGCAGGTTTTTCGCGGCGATCTGCAGCTCGAAATGCAGCAAAGCTCGCGGCGCACCGCCGGTGGGCAGCATTTCACCCGCCGCGCCCTCGTCGTATCCGAGGTCGCTCTCGCAATCGTACTGCTGGTGAGCGCGGGCTTGCTGATGAGGAGCCTCGAGCGGTTGTTTGCAATCGATCCGGGATTCGACGCATCGCGCTTGCTCACGATGCAGGTGCAATCGTCGGGTCACCAATTTGATGACAATCGCGCCCGCGACCTTTTCTTTACACAGGCGGTGGAGGCGGTTCGCCAGGTTCCGGGCGTGACGGCGGCGGCATTCACCAGCCAATTGCCGCTAAGCGGCGACCTCGAGTCGTATGGCGTGCAATTTGCCGCAGACCCGAACGACTCCGAGGCAGCGCTTCGCTACGCTGTAACCCCGTCGTATTTCGAAGCGATGCACATTCCGCTACGCAGCGGCCGCCTGCTTAATGACCGCGACGTGGTGGGCGGGCCGGGCGCCGTTCTGATCAGCGAATCGTTTGCGAAACGCAAGTTTCCCGGCCAGGATCCCATCGGGCAGCGACTTCGCGTCGGTCCCGACATTGGCCGTCCCGACCGGCCTTGGGCCACCGTCGTCGGCGTGGTGGGCGATGTAAAGCAGGCGTCGCTCGCGCTGAGCGACCCAGATGCGTTCTACACGACCTCTGCGCAGTGGTCCTGGGTTGACCCCGCTCAGTCGCTCGTGGTGCGCGCGCACGGTGACGTCGCCGCGCTGACCTCGACGATTGAAAAAGCGGTCTGGTCGGTGGATAAGAATCAGCCCATCGTGCGCGTCGCCACCATGGACAGCCTCCTCGCCACCTCGGAGGCCGAACGGCATTTCGTATTGATCCTGCTCGAGGCCTTTGGTCTGGTCGCGTTGTTGCTCGCCGCGACCGGAATCTATGGTGTCTTATCCGGCAGTGTCACGGAGCGAATGCGCGAGATCGGTGTGCGTGCAGCTCTCGGCGCGACGCGTGGTGACATCCTCGCCCTGGTAATCGGCCAAGGCATGATGCTGACCGCGCTTGGAATCGGCATCGGGCTTAGTGGTGCAGTGCTCGCGAGTAACGCTCTCGTTACTTTACTTTTTGGCATCTCGCGGGTCGATCCAATCACATATCTCGGTGTTGTTGCTGTGTTGGGAAGTATGTCGTTAATCGCCTGCGGCATACCGGCATGGCGCGCGGCACAGGTGGATCCCGCGATCACGTTGCGGGCAGAGTAGTCGCCATTTTACGGGTAAGGAGTGGTTCACAAATATGATTCTCCAGGATCTGCGCTACACCTTCCGGCAACTCCGCAAGAGTCCCGGCTTCACCGCCACTGCCATTCTTACGCTGGCTTTGGGCATCGGCGCGAACATCGCGGTCTTCACCGTGATCAACGCCAGCTTGCTCAATCCGAGCGGCGTTCCTCATCCCGACCAGGTCGTCGCGGTGCGCGCGAGGTACTCGTTCGGGGACCTCGCCAATATCAATATCTCTCCGCCCGATTTCGCCGACGCCGTCACGGGCAAAAACATTTTCACCTCCGCCGCCGTGATGAAGAATAGCGCCTTCAATTACAGCGCCAGCGGCGCTACGCCGGAGCGCCTCACCGGAGCCTCCGTTTCGTGGCAGTGGTTCGATGTTTTCTGGGCTCGCCCGCAACTCGGACGAGTGTTTCGTCCCGAAGAAGATCAGCCAGCCGCAAATCACGAAGTGGTCCTCTCGGATGCGGCATGGAAACGGCGCTTTGGTGGCGATCCCGCAATCATCGGCCGCACCTTGCTTCTCAACGAGGAGTCTTATCAGGTCATTGGAGTCATGGGCCCGGATTTCGACTGGCCCAATCAAGCCGAGCTCTGGGTCCCGCTAGCCCTGCCGGCGGCCAGTTACTCCGCCGCTAATCTCCGCCATAACGAGTACCTCTTTTGCGCGGCGCGTCTTCGTCCCGGCGTCACCAATTCTCAGGCGAACGCCTATCTCGCCCTGCGAGCCTCGCAGGAGATCGCATCCGAAAGCAGTGGCTACAGCCAGGCTGCGGGTTGGGGGATGTTCTCCATGCCGCTCATTGATTTCGTTGCCGGCAATCTGCGCAAGCCATTGTTTCTTCTTCTGGCCGCGGTTGGACTGGTCCTGTTGATTGCGTGTGCCAATATCGCCGGACTGCAACTCGCCCGCGCTTCGGGAAAACAGCGCGAGGTCTCGATCCAGATTGCGCTCGGCGTCAGCCGCGCCCGTCTGGTCCGCAGCGCGCTGCTTGAAAGCCTGCTGCTCGCTGCCGCCGGAGTGACCTGCGGTATTGTCATCGCGCGCACCTCCATTCCTTTGCTGCTTCTTTTAGCTCCCACCACCCTGTCGAACAACATCGCCATCCATGTCGGTTGGCCTATTCTCGGCTTCGTGACTGCAGTGGGCGCCGCCTGTGTGCTTTTCTGCGGCGTCGCTCCCGCATGGCAGATGACTCACTCCCGCTGGTTCCAGTCATTGCAGGAGGGCGGGCGCTCGGAGACCTCCAGCCGCGGCCGGCAACGTCTGCGCTCAGCGCTGGTCGTTACAGAGATAGCCGTGGCCATGCTACTGCTCGTCGGCGCCGGACTTCTCGTCCGCAGCCTGCTGCAAGTCCAGCAACACGAAACCGGTTTCAGGCCGCAGGGACTGATGTCGGCCAGCCTGTCGCTGCCGCGCACCATCTACAA
>JBAWAI010000437.1:0-2264 GCA_049589215.1 Terriglobales bacterium
GTGCTGGGGGCGTAGACGAGGGCGCAGCCGCGCCCGATTTAGCCGCAGCCTTATCGTCGTCCTTATCCGCCTCCCCGCCTGCCCGCCGGTGCAGGACAGGATGATCCTCGTCCCGTCCCCCTTCATCAATCACCGGAGCAGAGTACTTGCGGGTATCGGTTTTCGGTTTCGCGCCCTCGGGCAGCCATGTTCCCTCAGCGATCCACTCGCGGTTGAGCTGTCCCGGCTGCGTGATGGTGAAGATCCCTTGCGAAACTCCCGCGCGAAATCCTTCATAAACGATGCCGAAGTCGAGCGCCATGGGAACCGGGGTCGCCTTATAGGATTCGGCATCGAAAAATTTGCCATTCATCATGACGGCGATGGGCACGAGGCGCGCCTTGCCCTTATCGCTGATCTGTACCAGCGCCAGCGCGCGCGGACCCTTGTCGACGTCCTTGCGATCGAAGTGTTGAGTGAGTTCTTGCGCCCCGGCCGAGGGCGCTGCAACGGAAAAGGTGAGAACTCCGATCAACCCCGGAATCGCGGCGCGGAACGCCGCTTGGGCGGCCGCGCAGAAGGCGCTGCAGATGACGGCATGAAGCCGTCTGCGATATAACCATGTTCGGCGAGGAGGAGGTCCCATGCAGATCAATGATAAAGCCCCTGACTTCAGTACGACGGACGAGAACGGCAAAGAGGTTGCCCTGAAAGATTTTCGAGGCAAAACAGTTATTCTCTACTTCTACCCGAAAGCCGACACGCCCGGTTGCACCAAAGAGGCCTGCGGCTTTCGCGATACCTACAAAAAGATCGAAAAAACAGGCGCGGTTCTGGCCGGAATCTCAGCCGACACAGCCACCTCGCAAAAGAAGTTTCAAGACAAATTCAGCCTTCCGTTCATGCTACTGGCCGATGCGGACAAGAAGATCGCCAACCAGTTCGGCGTGGTCAAAGAAAAGAACATGTACGGCAGAAAGGTGATGGGCATCGCGCGCACGACTTTTGTGATCGGTCCCGACGGCAAAATCAAGCACATCTTCAACAACGTGAAGCCGGAAGGCCACGCGGAGCAAGTTCTGGAATATCTGCTGGAACTCAAGAAGACCGCGTGATTCCGATTGCCGAAGCCAAGCCGCTGCCGGAGGCGTTTTACGATCGAGATCCGCGCCGTGTAGCGCGCGCGCTGCTCGGCAAGCTCGTGATCCGGAAAACTCGACGCGGAATTCTCGCCGGGCGCATCGTCGAAACCGAGGCCTATCTCGGCACGGGCGATGCCGCCGCGCATTCGGCGCGCGGGAAAACAGCCCGCAACGCGGTCCTCTTCGGACCTCCCGGGCTCGCCTACGTTTATTTCATCTACGGAAATTATTATTGTCTCAACGTTTCCTGCTTGCCTGACGGCGTGGCTGGAGGCGTACTTTTTCGCGCCCTCGAACCGCTGGCGGGCGTGAAGGAAATGGCCGCGGCTCGAGGACTTGAAGTTATGGGCGCAGACGATCTCAAAAACGTTAACTGGCTGCGAAAAATTTCTTCCGGGCCCGGACGCCTGTGCGAAGCCCTCGACGTTACCCGCGAATGCGACAACGGAAAGAACCTGATGAGCGTGCGCTCTGATTTGCAGATTGTTGACGATGGCTATCGCGTACGCCGCGTGCTCGTCGGGCCGCGCATCGGGATTACGAAATCAGCCGCCGAACAACTGCGTTATGTGATCGCCGACAATCCATTCGTGTCCGTGCCGATGCCCGAGCCGAAGTCCGAGCTGAAGTCCGAGCCAAAGCCCGCGCCCGTCAAGGCGTAAGCACAACATTGTCGATCAGGCGCGTCGATCCAACGTAAGCGGCAACCGCGACCAAGGTTGGACGCGCGATACAATCTACCGGCTCCAGCGTCTCCGGATCTACGATGTCGAAATAATCAAGCCGCACTCCCGGCTCGCCGGCGATCACACCCCGCCCGTTTTCGCGCAGCCGCGCGGCATCCGTCTCACCGCCGCGAAATGCGTTCTCCACGCTCTGCAAGCATCGCTGAAGAACAAGCGCGCGTCGTCGCTCCTCCGGACTCAGATAAACATTCCGCGAACTCATGGCCAGTCCGTCAAACTCGCGCACGATCGGGCAGCCGACGACCTCCACGGGAAAATTCAAATCCCGCACCATGCGTCGAATGACCGCCAGTTGCGCCGCATCCTTCTGCCCGAAAAACGCGACATCCGGCTCAATCACGTGAAACAGTTTCGCAACCACCGTAGCTACGCCGCGAAAATGCCCTGGCCGCGAGGC
>JBAWAI010000438.1:0-1542 GCA_049589215.1 Terriglobales bacterium
GGGCCGGACGACGTGCGGATCTTTCTTCCCCACTTCCACCGTTACCGTTGGAGTTGCTGCTTGCGGTTCCACCGAGCAACACGAGGTTCTCTGCCACGACCTCTGTGACGTACCGCTTCACGCCTTCCTTGTCGTCGTAGGAGCGCGTTTGCAGACGCCCTTCTACATACAGCTTGGTGCCTTTGGTAAGGTACGTCGCCAAATTCTCCTTTTTCCAGATCACGATCGACATCCAATCCGTCTCTTCGTGCACCTGTTTGTCTGAATCCGTCCACTGACGATTCATCGCCAGCGACACACGCGAAACAGGGGTACCGTTTTGGGTAAATCTGGTTTCTGCGTCGGCGCCCAGTCTTCCGACAAGGATCGCTTTGTTCACACTGCGCTCTGACACTTGAACCATCCTTTGGCCACGGCGGCCGGCGGATGCTTCCCATTGGTGTTGGCCATCGGATGCTTCCTGGCCGGCGGGCCGGTAAATTGATTTGTAAATTCGAGGTTGTAGTCGGGTCAGCGATAGCTGCCCAATGCAATCAGTTGCTGGGGCGCGTACGCGACTCGGCTTCCATTTCGCGCAGAGTCTGAGCGATGTACCGGTCCAGAACCTGCGTCCATTTCATCCAAGGGTTTTCAATCGCCGACATTACATGCTTTCGGGAGGGATAGATGCCGCGTTCGCACAGCTTGATAACCGCTTTGCGTACCTGTGTGAGGAACTGCACTCGTCGCTGTGCCCGTACTATCTTCTGATGCTCGACATAGCGGCGCTTGATTTTCCCATACAGGTCGGGAAAGATCACTCCAAGGTGGTGCTGATTGCGGCCAACAGACCGCGCCACGACCTGCATCGGCGGCGCCGGATTCTGTTGCAAGGCGTCTTCCAGTTGTTTTCGGATACGCTCTCGCTCAAGGCGCTTGCGTTCAGGCAACCGCTCAACCAAAGCCGCGCAAAGCTCCGGAAAGCGGCTGCGCAAAAGATGGGGGTGGTGACCGATACGGCGAGCCAATTCCTTTAAGGTCGGTACTGGCTGTTCATCCAGGGCTTTCGTAATCCAATCCCCAACCGTTCGGTCCTTCTGCTTGCGCCATGCACGATTCTTGGCAACCAGTGCACGGCAAAGTTCGGGGAACCGGTGGTAGAGCGAAGAAAGATTCCGATATCCAATCTGCTTGCAAACGGCCATCAAGGACCGTGGCGCCTCCCGAATGGCACGTTCCAGCGCCTCCCGAGCCATTTCAGGAGTGGGATGGGAGTAACGTTCTCCGCGCCGCGGCACAGCACTGCCGATGTTGCCGTGCGTCTTTTGAATCTCATCGCAGAGTTCCGGGCAACGGCGATGTAGCGTAAGAACACGCTGATATCCGAGTTGTTGCGCCACCTGCGCGAGCGATACTGGTGTGGCTGAATTTAGAGCCTCTTCGAGAGCGCGCCGCACCCGAGAAGCGGGCCGGGGCGAGCAAACAGTTGAGCTGCGCCGCGCAATAAGATCTCGTGCCCCCGACCATTCTCGGTCATTAGCTGGAATCCACTCACTCAATATC